>CAYWSJ010000023.1:0-42535 GCA_964461045.1 uncultured Bacteroidales bacterium
TTGGAAATCTTTTCTGAATAATTCAGGTATGACTTCCCTATATTTTGGCAGCAAATTTAAATTGCTGCCGTTTTTTAGTTTAATATCTTTTTCTTATAATTCTGTCAATTCAAAGACTTGGAAAGATGTTTTTAGCTTTTCTATTCCAAGGTAGGGCAAGTTATTTACAACTCTTTGACTTCCTTATCAACTTCTTCCTGGGTAATGTAATCGCCTGATTTAACCCTTTCTGAAGCCTGCTTTACTCTGTTTTTGAGTACTTCCTTTGTAATGGGTTCTCCATCTATAGTAAATCCAATAAATTTAGTCTGGTCGTATTTTTTATTCATCTGCCACCTTGATTTTTAGTTACAATTCATTTATAAAGAAACAAAAATTTAAATCAACATTCCCAATATTTTTTGCTTGATTTTGTGTATATTTGTTATAGGAAAGTTCTTTAACAAGCTGATAAATAAGGGTAACTAATTCACTCCAAAGGCATCTAAAAAGTATGTGCCCTATACGGTGCCCTCAGATGAAATTGTATCAGTAACGAATTGATATATAAGATTGTAGGTATAAGTGGCTAAATCTTGCCACCCCGACAAAAAAATATAAGCCTTGCCATTATTTGGTGAGGCTTTTTTTATTCCGGTCTGTTCAAACAAAAAAAAGTAACAAATCCTCATCTTACGCTGATTAGCCTTTACCAATAGTATGACATCAAACTGTTTCTGTCTTTGGATCTGACTAAACTATCCTAGTCCTGAAGCTGGAAAGCCTTGTAGGCTGAAATGGAGGTGATAACACCGTAAAAAAGGGCTACCAGGCCAATTACATTTATTATTACAGATGCTCCCTGGAAAGGAACCAGGATAAAGAGTAACCCCACAGCAATGAGAATGACGTTTCGTATTATGCTAAGCCAGAAAATACGAGGTTTGTGTTTAACAATGAGATTAAGATTGATGATGCCAAATATTAAGGCGATAATGCCCAGGATAATTACAAACAGGTTCACTACAAATGAAGGGAAAATGATAAAAAGTAATCCGATTATTATATTTGCTAATCCTTCGTAAAACCAAAACTCAGATATTTCCTTAAATTTTGATTTTGTTATTATCACGAAAAAGAGGCCAACCAACAAAAGCAATATGCCAAAAAACTGAACAATAGCTTTTAGGGTTACTTCCGGGTTCACAATGGCAATAATACCAAATATTATCATAATTGCTCCCTGGGTAACGAGAATCCAGGGATTGCTAAATCGTAGGTTGTTCATCATGCTGTTATTAATTTTTTATGAAGTTAATAAAAAAGTATAATCCATATCAAAATTATTTTCATCTTTTTCATCCATAATTAAGAGTAATTGCAGGAATAAATCTAAAGCATACAAACAAAAGACAATTAATACTGTATATGATCTACATGGAAGATGAATCAAAATAGTATAGGGTTAGTAAAACATGAATTTTATGAGGCCAACTAATAAATTAATTTAACCTGAGTTTGATTTAATAAACATTTTAATTATCTGTATACGGCGGGTGCTGAAGTTATTATATTTACATCGAACGCACGTTAATTTAAACCAAATGAATGAACATTAAAGTTTAACTCTGATGCTGATTTGATTTTCGAGAGGATTGTGGGTTTTGAAAAAAATATTTAAATTTGATACAAAATACCAGAAACAGATAAGCGAGAATAGCTCAGAGGTAGAGCATCAGCTTCCCAAGCTGAGGGTCGCGGGTTCGATCCCCGTTTCTCGCTCATTTTATGACTATTCCTTTTCCAGTTTCTTCACAGCCATATTATAGAATTTATTATCAAAATTTAAATTTGCGTAAGTTTCTATAATGGTCCGCCATTGTTCATTTGCTTTGGCAGTATCACCTATTTTTTCATATATCATCCCGTAGTAGGCCAGTTTCATCTCCCGTGATAAATATAGCTTGCTTTCGTTCAATGATTCAAGTGCTTTTTCAGGCTGGTCACTTTTCATGTGATCTCTTGCCTGCTGGTAGGTTTTAGCAATAGAAATGTTGCTGTTGATGCTTTTTCTTAACAGATTGTTTTTATTTCCAAGCTTTTTCTTTGCTTTTTCCAACACTTTTATTGATTTGTCAATGCTGTCGACCATGGTTAATGTCCATCCGTAATCATTGAGATAGCGGGGTTTGTCGGGCTTTTTACTTAGAAGTTTTTCGTATATCTCTAGTGATTTTTTATAATTCCCGTCTCGTGACGTTTTTATGGCATTGTTATATCTGCTATCATTTTCAGAACAAGCTGAAAGCAATATGATTAGAAAAAAAACGATTAGTTTGTAAAGTCCTGGCTTTTTCATGGTCATTATGATTTTAAATTTTAACTAATGTAAATAAAACACATATTATTTGCAAGGAAATCTTTGCAAATGTTCTGCTGATGTATTAAAGAGATATCAAAAGTTACGCACGTTTCTACTTCAGTCGGGAACAGTCTTATGGTTTTTAAAGGAATTTCGGGCGTTTCTGCATTTCTATATTTCAGCTATTTTGATATGGCAAATCAAGATCAACAATGAATTAACTAATTATTAATGAAACACCCGAAATTCCAAGAAGGATCATCAACAAATTTTTGAATTTTCCCTCATTGATCTTGTGATAGGTTTTTCTCCCAAGCATTAAAGCCAGGATGAAAACCGGTAAAATATATAAAGCATGTAATAATGTTTGTGTGTTTAGCAAGTCGGAAGCCACCAGCATTGGCACTCTCAGTGTGTTTGTAATGGCAAGGATACCTATGAGTGTGGCTCTGAAGACACTGGCCGAGTCTATGTTGTTGTAGACATACATGACATAAGTTGGTCCACCCGCAGAAAACATCCCCGAAAACATTCCACCTGCCAGTCCGAAAAGGACTCCAAGTTTTCCGGGTATCCTGATCTTTTTAAGATTCAGCAAATTGTAGATAACAAAGAGGATCGTAAAAACGCCCAGCAGTCTTTTTAGGAAAACAGGGTTGCCCATTCTTAAGATCAATATTCCCCCGGCCAAACCTATAACAATGCCGGCTGAAAGTTCTAAAAGTATTTTTTTATTAATCTTTTTCCAATTCTGTTTTACCAGAATTATGCTGAATATTAAAAGAAATACAGATAATAGTGCGATGGCTTCCTGCATAGGTAATACACTCAACAGTACGGGTACCGCAAATAATCCTGCTGCAAACCCGGCGACAGTCTGGATGTAAAATCCAACTCCAATGCCCAGACATGCTATAATGAGTGTGAACAAATCCATGAGATTACATTTTTAAGGCAAAATTATATTCACTTATATTAAGATTGTATTTAAAAAATGAGGAATATTTGTAATTTAGATTAAAAATTATTTTAATTTAATTATTTGACTGTAAAAATTAAGCTATATGGATGAATATAACAGAAAAATTTTGGTTGAGTTACAGAAAAATGCCCGCATCTCTTACACCGCGCTTGGTGAAAAAATCGGATTGTCAGGTTCAGCAGTTAAGGAGAGGGTCCAGAAACTGGAAGAGACCGGCATTATTAAAGGTTATAGTGCCCGGTTAGATATGGCTAAACTGGGGTATGAACTAATGGCCATAATCAATTTTAAAATGAATCCCGGAAATATTCAGCGGTTTATAAACAAGTTGGATCAGATGCCTGAAGTTATTGAATGCAATAGGATAACCGGGGGTGATAACATGATTATAAAGGTAGCTTTGAAGAAAACAGAGGAACTGGAAAAATTGATTAATATTCTTATTGAGTATGGTGTTCCAAATACCTCAATTGTACTTTCAACGCCAATCGAAAATAAAATACTTAATCTGAAATAAGCAAAGAAAAAATTTACCGTTGCATCCTGATAAAGTCTTTTCTCTTATGCAATGCACAAAGCCTTCTTTTTAGCCTTTTCTGTATCCTCTTCTTTTTGATTTAGAGAGGTTTACTCTGATGTTCCGGCCATTGAGTTCATGTCCGTTCAATCTTTCCAGTGCTTTCATTGCATCCTCTTTGTTTTCCATTTCAACAAAACCAAACCCCTTGCTCTGGCCTGTCTCTTTGTCTTTAATGATTCTTACTGATTTAACTTCTCCAAACTGTTCAAACAGTCTTTGTATTTCTGCTTCTTCTACATCATATCCGAGACTTCCTACGTAAAGATTCATAATTAATTCTATTTAAGGTTTTTAAAAAAGGTTCGTTTTTCACCGGTATAATCTATAGTTTTTTGCTCTTTGATATATTTTATAATGTTTTCTGCTGTTGTTACGTAAAGTGATTCTCCTTCATCCCGGTGTTTAAAGTCATAAGAACTGGTTATATAACTGTTTAGTCCTACCGTATAGGTTGAATCCGGATGAAGCGTATTTCCTTCTTCATCGCAAATCTCAATTTTCTGGAGATTGTCATTTTTGTCCAGGTAAAGGGTGTATGTACCGCCGCCAATTCGAAGGCCTGATTTACTGCGTTCTTCGTAGCCATACCTTATTAATGATTTGATCTCCAGAGGTTTCATTTTAATTTTTATCAGTTCATTTCCAAAAGGGTCTAATTCGTAAATGGTTTTCACCCTGATTTCACCTTTGGGAATTTCTGAAATTCTTATCCCTCCGTTGTTTTGAAAGCTAAAGTCGAGGTTGTGTACATCACACTGTGCATCAGTGAATAAGGCTCCCAATTCTTTTTTGCCTTTTATGGGAGATGTGGCTTGTCCTATAACCTTATTAAGCGATTTATTGTTGTTGTATTTTTTTATCAGGGCTGTAATTTTTTCATCTCTTTTGTTAAAATTTTCCAGGTCGACAATTTCAGCATTCAAACCAGTAATCTTTTTATTTTTAACTGAAATAACTACTTTTCCCACATAATTCAGATCATCGCCGGCCTGGGTGAGCAAGGTCTCTTTATATTTTTCTGGCTTTTTAACCAGGGTATGAGAATGCCCTCCAATAACCAGATCGAGCTGGGGATACTTTTCAATTAAGTGTTTGTCTGTTTTGTATCCGAGGTGTGTAAGCCCAATAAAAAGACTGTGTTTTTTAGCTTCCGGAATATAATTTTCAACGGCATCCAATGGGTTTTTAAAAGTAAGTTCTTTTACTTTTTCAGGATGGGTTGAGGGGAGACCTTCGTTCCATGTCTCAATTAAACCAAGGAAAAATAAACTGATCCCGTCTGTTTTTATCACCTTGTATGGTTTGAATGGTTCAAGAATGCTGTTCTTTGTATCTATGTTAGCACAAATAAATGGAAAGTCAGCATCATTGATTCTTTTTTTCAGGGCTTTTTGTCCATAGTCAAACTCATGATTTCCCAATGTACTCATCTGATAGCCGGTTTTATTCATTAAATCTATCATTGGGTAACCTTTTTCTTTGTAAACATCTACTACCGGATTTCCACTAAAGATGTCACCTGCACTTACCAGGATTACCTCATCGTATTTTTTTTCTATTTCTTTTTTATAGGCAGAGAGTTTGTCCATGTTGTTTATCTTTGCATGCATGTCATTTGTATGCAGAATAACAATTTCTTTTTCTTGCTGGCTGCCACAAGATATGATAAGTGTTAAAAGACTGATTGTAAAAAATATAGACAGTAATTTTTTCATGAGTTTGTGTTTTTTTAATAGTATAAAAATAATGGAATTTTCACTGATTCCATGGATATTTTTTTTAATTTTAGTGATAAATCCTGAAAGTTTGTTCGTGTATTTCTTTAATATTTTCTAATGTTTTTTGTCAAATATGAAAAGTATGAATATCCCATATTTATTTAGATTACTGATTCTTTTTGTTTTTACCTTTTTTATTGTTTGGATTGCATTTGGATGCAGTTCTTTTAAAACTATAAACAGCTCTTACCAGCAAAATGTTCCGGAGATTGATGCTTTGTTGAGAGACTGGAATACAGATTTTATTGGTTATGACAAGGAGAATTTGCATTTTGCTGTCAGCAACGACAGCAATAATCTCTATTTTGCTTTAAGAACCAAGAATGCTTCTTTGCAAAGAAAAATTATGACATTTGGTTTGAAGGTTTGGATTGATACAACCGGAAGAGGCAAAAAACAACTGGGAATTCATTATCCTCTGCCCGTGAAATTAAAGATTCCTTCGGAAGAAGATAAGAAATCCGAAAAAACCAGGAAACCGCCAAAAGATTTATCCTACGCAAAGAGTGAAAGGCTTAACAAGATTGGATTAATAGGCTTTGGAAATAATGAAGAGTTAATTACTAAGTTGAGTAATCCGGATGTTAAAGTTGAGGTAAAAACAGTAGGTTCAGATTACCTGGCTTATGAGCTAAAGGTTCCTTTTGAGAAATTATCTTTTCAGCCAGACACTTTAAAACCCATTAGTATCGGATTTGAAACAGGTTACCTTGAACGAAAAAACCGACCTTATGATGATATGAACAGAACAAACAGGGGAGGAATTTATGGTGGTATGTATGGCGGTTATACCCGAACTTCTTCTTATTCGTCCAGTCGTCCTGTTTCTGATATTATGACATCTACCAACTTGTGGTTAAAAGAAGTATATCTGCATTTTAATCAGAAGTAAAAAAGGAAAATAAAGCATGAGAGAAAAATATACCCCGGTTTCATCCAAGCCGGGGTAATTTCAATATAAATATAAGTATTTTATTATTCAGAATGTTCTAATTATCTGATCATAGGTGTATCATTTCTTATTCTTTTAGCTTTGTTGCAGCCTAATACAAAATTCATCCCAAATCTGACATTAAACGAGCGGGTTTTTCCTGGCCACATACCCATAGAAATGTTGTCTGTCATTACATAGAATTGGAAAGGTAGCAGACGCAGAGCTACTCCGGCACCAATATTATTGTAGGCGCCGTTCATCACCGAATAACTTAATGAAAGAGAAACAGCTCTTATGGGTCTTGTATTAGCAGAGAGTGTGAAACTTTGGTTTACACTGCCTGCATAGAATCTTGTTCTGGATAAGAAACCAAAATCAAGTCTTTCTCCAACAAAATATCTGCCACCCAGGAATATTTTAGGTCCGAGGAATTGCAGAAAATTTTCTTGAGAATATTCCATTTTTACTGATTCTTGCAAAGAATCTGCAAGTTCTTCCATTGGATCAGAATTGCTGTCATCGCCAATCTGGTTGCTTACATCAACCCCGGTGAATGAGAATTGCCCGTTCACTGTATAATTATGCACATAATTTTTATAATTAATAAAGCCCAGATCGATAATTGCAGCAGAAAATGAAAACTGATCATTCAATTTATAGGTTCCTCCAATGTCAATAGCAAAACCGGGATTTTGGAAAGCATCGTTTATTCCTAGAGTTTCTGGTTCCTCTACATTGTCTATAAAGCCAGAACTGTCTGTTGAGATGGTAACGGGGGCTGTACCCTGAAGAAGAATATCTGTGGTTAGAGAGAGTGAATCACCATTTGAACTGGTGTAAAGTCCTGCATTAAAATCTTTGCTCTCCAGAAATGCCAGTCCACTCAAATATTTTGCCTTCAACCCTACAGTCAGGTTGTCATAAATTTTGCGTGAATAGCCTAATGAGAACTCAAGGTAATTATTTGAAAAGAAGGAGAAATCACCCAGGTTCGCCGTTTCTCCGAGAAATGCTTCGTTCCCTTTAAGTGCCATTGTAGCAAGGTCTTTCGGATAACTCATTCTTAATCCAGATTTTTGCATCACATTGAATGAAAAATATCCTTCCCCTGCGCGGAACCCCATCCCGAATATAGTTGCAGAGAGATCAACAAAAATGTCATTCTGTGGTTCCAGTTTGTTTAAGAAATCATTGATATTACTTGTAGGATGCAGAAAGGTTACCAAAGAATCAAGCTCCTGGTTTTCGAAAATTATATCATTGTAATTCAGTGTATTGTTACCAATATTCAGACTTGTTCCGGCTACTCCCGGAAAAAACAAATAAAAATTACATTCCGGCTGGCTTGATGGATTCATTGTTGTAATCTGGGGCAGCCTGTCCATGTAATAAAGAGTCTGACTATGCTGAGCGTAAGCTATTGTTGCTGTAAAAAATATGATGAATAGGCTAATTAATTTTTTCATAACCTGCAATTAATTTAAATTATTGAATATCAGTTTTTACATCCATGCCAAATCTGAATTCTACTTCAGAATCAGAATAAAACTTAACTTTTGTGTCTGAAGCAAAATCGCTTGTGGTTAATCTGGCATCAAATATTGCATTTTTTACCTTTTTTAAATTGTCAAATTCCTCTTCATCAAATGATGCTTCAGAGTATTTCACTGTAGGTTGTATAACATTTCCTTCGCTGTCAACCTGTGCGCCCAAAATAACCGGCATTTCAGCTGCATTAAACATTGAATCGACAGGGGCATAAGTACTATCCGTGAGATATACCTGGAAATTTATTTCAACCGGGAGTCCATTTTTTATGTCTAATTTTCCTATTAAACTTTTAATCATATCCAGATCGCCGAGAGTCTGCTCAAGATCAAGTTCAACAGTATCCTGTAAAGAGAAATTGTCAGCTTTTAACCACAGAGGAAGCATGACTTCTGAGGATACATCAAAACGACTGTCTTCATAAAAGAAATTGTTGGCTTTTCCCGTTCCGTCAGGATTAGAATAAGCATAGGCATTGAATGAAATGTGGGTTGGCTGTTGGGCCATTACATCTGAAAGGTTACAATTATCATTACTGATTTCTATTGAAGTATGTTCTGTTCCACCCATAAATGAAGGATAATTAATAGAAAAGTAATTGGCAGAATCAGTAAACAACAGTTCTGTAGTATCTGATGTTCCTTCTTTATAAGCTTTTGCATTTTTAATTGCAATATCAGCCGGCACACCATAAGAGTTATCAATCAGAAATCTGAACCGTGGATCGGCAAATTCGATGTTTCCATCAAGATCACCAGAGAACAGATTAAGTGGTATTATTCCACTTTGGTACATGAGTGTGTCCTGACCAAGGTAACCTCTTGACGAGTAGACATCTGCATTTATCATGCGGGAGTCTATGTAAAGGTGGTCACCTGCACTAATTGGGTTTCCCGAATTATAAAGTGTAAATTCATAATGAACCGGGAAATAAGATTTATTGCTAGTGTCCGGATTGGCTAATTTTACGGTGTAATCATAGAGCGTAACAGTACGTGTTGTTTGATAACTGCCACTTATATCAGTAATATGGATTGTATCTTTGTAAGGTTCTCCTCCTTTTAGCAGTGAATCATACGTAACCACTAATCTGCCTTCATTCTCAAAAGAGTATTCAATCTCTTGCTCTAGAGTGAATTCATCTGTTTCAATCGAATTAAGTCGCATATCATTATCAAGTGCAAAGGGATGCAACTCATCTCTTATAATTGTAGTGTCGCTTCCGAAAGAGGATGAAGGAACATCACTGTCCGATTCATAGAATATCTCAATAAAGTCCTGGTCCTTAATATTGATCATATTTTCTGCTGTGTTCGAATAGATAGAATCCTGGTATGTAATGTAAAGCAGACCTGTAGTATCCTCATTTACATAACCAGCACTGTCAAAAGTTTCGAGCAAGTCTTGTGTGTTTAGTATTCCCCTTGCAACAGGAACTGAGAAATTCTGTTTCACGCTGATCTGATCGGATAAATTGTCAAAATCAAACTGATCGGTGTTACAACTTACAATGCTGATAATTGCAAGGGATATAATGATACCCGGCAAAGTTTTTTTTATTTTCATAAAGAGGTAATTTGTTCAAAAATAATTAATTTACAGCATAATTATACAAAAAATTGTATTTATTTCCCACTAGCAGGTTAAAATGCCTTGCGGGTTTATCCAGGAACCCAATGCTAAAAGGAGTGCTTCCCTGCAGAGGGAATCCCTTATAGATAGAACCGTCGCTATTAACTAAATATATCTTATTGCTATTCTTTGATACGATTCCAATCTTCCTTTTGTTATAAGAAAAATAAAAATAAATGGGAGGATAGGTAATGTTGTGTTTAAATTTCCTTTTAAATATTTCTTTTTCGTTTTGTTCAATAACATGGAGTGTATTCTCATCCAGAAATATAAAATCTTTCTTATCGTCACTGTTCATATCTTTAAGGTCAAAGAAATGATCTTCGGTAAATTTTCCTACACTTGTGGTTTTTATTTGTCCATCAAAGTAAATATGATGAACAGTTCCCTCCTTATTGGTTGTTACCAGGCTTGGATTGCTGCTGTTTTCATTACTGATATAAAAAATATTTCCTCTTGATTTGGAAAATTGTTTCTCTGTCTCTACCCGTGTTTCTCCTCTGCGATTAAGAATGTAAATTCTGTATTTATCGGCAAATACAATGTAATCTTTTGTACCTATTCTGAAATGTTGAACAGGTGTTGTTACTTTTGTATCGGTTTTTCCAAATTTCCAGCCTTCTATAATTCGTCCCTCTTTTGAGAAATCATAAACTTTTTTGTTTTCACATGGAATGAAGATGCGGTAGTTGCTATTGTTGTTATAGTCGAAAACAGCAAGAGGTGCAGTAGCAGGAGAGGGTAGCGTTATCGGATAATTTTCTACATAGTTTCCCTTTCTGTCAATTAAGTGGATTTTGTTTTTTGTATTAAAAAGAATTTGAAGTTTTCCATTGTTGTAGAAATCAATCTGATGAATATTGCCTATAATATCTTCTTCGATGCGCTTTTTCCATAGGATTCTTCCAACCTTATTAATCAGGTATAAATTTTGATTCATATCCTGCACGAAAATTTCATTTTCCCCTGTATAATGATTTTCAACAAGGGCAGGCTTAGAGTTTAGGGTCGTATCCAGATGTGTTTCCCATACTGTTTTGGGGTCTTCACTCACCCTTGGGATGTAATTAATAAACATATTATTATATAGCATATCGCCACTGTTCATAAATTGGTAAGCAAAAGCCTGGAATTTTCGGATTTGATTAAGGTTTTCTGATATTTTTTTTTCAATCTTATGATCCAGGAAATCAGCTATAAGGAAGGGTGACCGCGACATGCTGGTGTAGAAATGAAAATTGGCTTTGTCGGAAAGATAATTGTTGAAATCTTTATAATTGTGGTTATTGCTCAGGGTCTTGTTTAGTACATTCGAATAGAGAAACTCCTTTAAAAGATCGGGAGTCGAACCAAAAATCACAAAATTATCAAGGATGGTAAAATAATCGTTGTTAATATGAGAGAACATACCTCCTAAAAGAGTGCCAAATAAATTATCAATAGGGAGTTTATAAAGGTTAAAGGTAGACTCTTTATCAATTTGAATATTTTTTTTGTAAGGCCATTTATTCATTTTGGATGTTGTTTTTTTGGACATTGATTCCATAATATCTTTGGCATGTCTTTTACCTTTTGTTTTTATTGCTACAAATCCTTTCCTCGATGGGTCTTCAGAAGAAGCGTTCAGATAAACCAGGCCTATTTCTTCGTATATTAGATTCCGGAATGTTTTTTCAAAATCAATTTTATATTTGGATTTCAAAGTTTCCAGCTTTCTTTCTCTTGAGGCTAGTTTCTGACTGTTTTCAAGAATGTTTTTGTAATCTTTGAAGAAAACAGAGTTGTTGCTAATGCCCAGATCAATAAATGTAGCAGTCTGTGATGGAAGAATGTCTTCAATGTCAAGCTTAACAGGTTCCTGGTTTTTAAAAATAGAAGCATAGTAATTACCAGGCTTTGAATTTTTAGTAAATCCATTAAAGAGGAGGGCATTTTTTTTAGGATTTATATCCAGTGCCGTCCATTCAGAAAATTGTCTGAGGTTTTTAATCCATTGCTTGTGTGCAGGTTTAAAAACAGATGTAATTGAAGGAGTTAAATTTTGAAAATTAATGTAAATATTTGCAGGGACATTTTTTCCGCTTGTTTCTTTTATTGATCTGAAGGTTGTATCATTTTTAAATGATTTGTCAACCGTAAGTTGTCTTATCCCTTTTTCAACCAGTATGCCTGACCTGCTGCAAATAAAAGTACCTTTGGAAAATGCGTAATTGAGTTTGGGCTTTTCATTTGAAGCAGTATAGAGTTTGGTTTGATTGTAATCTTTGCTTTCCAGGCTAAGTGATTTGTGATTGATGTATTTTTTCAGGTATTGTTCAATGAGTTTTTTTTCCTTTATATCTCCGTATTTTATAAGGAAAAGGAATTCCAGGTTGTTCTTTCCGGATTCATGTGCAGAAATGATTAGGTTTTTATTATTGAGTGCATTTTGAATATTTTTGTTGTTAAAGTCTACCAATGAATCGAGAAGATTTATTTCTTCTCTGAAATTTTTAAGTGAAGAAATTTGTAATATTTCATTCCACAGGGAATTGCTTTCTGAAAATTCATCTTTAAGGTTAGTTATATCGTGAATATCAATAAAAAAACCTGCATTGGTCGGAATGGCTTCAAAAAGGTTTGAACTTACCACTTCTCTGCTTTTAATATAGAAATAAGTTCCTGCGCTGATGAGGAGGATAAGAGTTATAAGGATTCCTACTGTTTTTTTCATAAATATTAAAAAGTTTGGTATCGATGTTGTTTTAATTGATAAAAGCCTTTAAAATTGTAAAAATAATGAAAACGATTAATCGTTTTTTCTATTTTTTCATCTAAACAATATTAATTTTTTTACAAAAATAATGAGATAAGTGAATGTTATGACAAAAAATGAATTATTATGATTACAATTATCAAAAAACATTCCATTCTTTTATTGTTTCTGACAATTACAACGGCATTAACTGCTCAGAATCTGAAAGTATTTGATGCAAAAACTTTATCTCCAATTGAGAATCTTGCTTTATATAACTCAGATCATAATATTTCTTCCATTACAAATCAAAATGGTATTGCCGATATTTCAGATTTTGCCATGAGTGACAGTATCATTTTTCAGCATCCCACCTATAAAAGAATTATCCGTACAAAAAAAGAACTGAAAACCCTGAATTATTCCATAGGCCTGGATAAAAAGGTGATTAAGATTAAGGAGTTTGTAGTTTCAGCTTATCGCTGGGAACAGGATAAAGAAGAAGTTCCAAATAAAATTGTTACGATAACCGAGGAAGAGATAGAATTTAAAGAACCTCAGACTGCTGCAGATTTACTTGGAACATCAAACCAGGTATATATTCAGAAGAGTCAGTTAGGAGGGGGAAGTCCTATGATAAGAGGCTTTGCCACAAATTCTGTTTTGCTGGTGGTGGATGGTGTCAGGATGAACAATGCTATTTTCAGGGGAGGAAACCTGCAGAATGTAATTTCACTGGATGCTCATGCAATTGAAAGCTCAGAAGTAATTTTCGGACCGGGCTCTGTTACATACGGATCAGATGCATTAGGAGGTGTTATGGATTTTCATACAAGGAGTGTGAATCTTTCAACCCAGGCAAAACCCTTAATTAAAGGGAATGCAATGACTCGTTACTCAACAGCAAATAATGAAAAATCAGGGCATGTGGAATTTAATTATGGCCGTGCCAATTGGGGCGCCTTAACTAGTATTTCCTACAGTGACTATGGACATCTGGAAATGGGCTCCAGGAAAAATCCGGATTACAGGCGAATGGAATACGTGGACAGAATAGCTGGTAAAGATTCTGTCGTGCAAAACCCAAACCCTGATGAGCAATTATTTACTGCCTACAATCAGCTAAATGTAATGCAGAAGGTTCGTTTCAGACCCAATGATAAAATGAACTTTAATTATGCATTTCATTATTCAGAGACATCTGATATTCCGAGGTATGACAGACTTATACAACGGAAAGATAATCATTTGAAAAATGCACAATGGTATTACGGCCCACAAAAATGGATGATGCATGCTTTGCATGCTAATATTAACATGGAATGCAAGCTTTTTTCTCAGGCAAAATTAACCATGGCATATCAGAATTATGAAGAAAGCAGACATGACAGAGAATACCAGGAGGAATGGCTGCGTCACCGTACGGAAAAAGTTGATGCGATCTCTTTTAACCTTGATTTCGATAAAGATATTATGGGAAACTTGTTGTATTATGGATTGGAGTATGTATATAACTCAGTACAATCCGATGCATTTGAAGAAAATATAATTTCCGGGGCCGAAATGCCTGTTCAAACCCGGTATCCTGATGGGGATAATGATTATAATACGATGGCTGCTTATATAAGCTATAAAATGAACATGGGAGAAAAGATGAATCTTATTAGCGGTCTTAGATACAGCTATTTTAATATCCATTCAACCATAGATACCACTACAAACTATTTTAATTTTCCTTTTCATAATCTGAGCCTGGAAACCGGAGCTTTAAATGGATCAGTTGGTCTTGTTTACAGGCCAAAAGAAACATGGAGGTTTAACCTGAATGCTTCGTCAGGTTTTCATGCTCCGAATATTGATGATATGGCAAAAGTGTTTGATTCTGAACCGGGAAGTGTGATAATGCCCAATGAAGATCTGGGAGCGGAATATGCCTATAACCTGGATGCAGGGATTAATAAATCATTTGGAGAAAGGGGAAGGATTAATATCAGGGGATTTTATACATGGCTTGAAAATGCAATGGTGCGAAAAGAAGCAACATTTAATGGAAAGGATTCAGTAATTTATGATGGAGCACCAGCAAGGGTACATAAAGTAGTTAATGCTGAAAATGCTTATATCTATGGCTTTAGTTTTTCTGTTTATGTGAAATTATTTGAAAATATGCATTTCAGTTCGCATTATAATTATGTCGAGGGCGAAGACAGTCAGGGTTCTCCTGTACGTCATGCAGCTCCACCTTTTGGACAGACAGAAATTAATTATAAAACTGACAGATTCCGTTTGGCTCTTTATGCAAAGTATAATGGGAAAATAACGAATGAGGAACTTGCTGAGAGCGAGCAATCGAAAGTACATATGTACAAATTAAATGATGAAGGAGAACCCTATTCTCCTGCCTGGTGGACATTAAACTTTAAAGGGAAGTATCATATTTCGGAACATTTAATTCTTAGCGGTGGAATTGAAAATATACTGGATGTAAGGTACAGGCCTTATTCTTCGGGTATTGTTGCTCCCGGGAGAAATTTTATTGTTTCCCTCAGGGCAAGGTTTTAATTGTATAATACTTACTTTCTGTTAAAGTGTTTTTTTATTCCTTTAAAAACAAATATCTTTAGCCTGCAATTTAACCCGTATTATTCATGAATTATTCGGGTTAAAGCAATTAAAATTGTTTTTGTTTTTATGGATCTTACACTGGCTATAGTTCTTTTTTTGATTGCTGCTGTATTAATTGCTGTTGTTGGAACATTGCTAACAAAGACAGCTGATCAACTGGCTGACCTTACTGGTCTTGGAGAAGCCTTGTTTGGTGCCATTTTTCTTGGAGGAACAACCTCTTTACCCGGCATTGTTACCTCTGTTGTTGCTGCATTTAATGGGCACCCACAACTTGCAGTAAGTAATGCTATAGGTGGAATTGCTGCACAAACCCTTTTTCTCTCCATTGCTGATATTACCTATCGCAAAACTAATCTTGAGCATGCAGCAGCTTCTTTTGCAAATCTTATGCAGGGAGTATTACTAATTGGTCTTCTGGCTTTTGTCATTATAGGGATGACAGGCCCCGATATTTCAGTTCTGAATATACATCCTTTTTCAATTCTTATCATTCTTTTTTATATCGCAGGTTCAAAAATGATCTCCAGGGCTAAAGACAGACCTATGTGGACTCCCCATATTACAGGCGCAACCATAAAAGATTCTCCTGACCAGGACAACATGAAAAATCTGAACCTTAGAAAGGTTACTGTACGGTTTATCCTTTCTGCTATTGTGGTTGCCATTGCTGGTTTTACTGTAGCAAAAACAGGAATAGCAATAGCAAATCAAACAGGCCTTTCTGAAAGTCTTGTAGGAGTCTTATTTACAGCTATTGCAACCTCCTTCCCTGAACTTATCGTTGCCATCTCTGCCGTAAAGCAAAAGGCGCTTACACTTTCAGTAGCAAATATTATAGGGGGAAATACATTTGATGTGCTCTTTATTGCTTTTGCTGATATAGCTTATGGAAAGGGAAGCATCTTACACGCTATTACGCAAAACCAGGTTTTTATTGTTGCTTTAACAATGCTGATGACAAGTACATTGATTCTTGGCCTGCTTTACCGCCAAAGAGAAGGGTTTGGAAAAATCGGATGGGAAAGCCTGATGATTATTGTTTTTTATTTTGTTGGAAACGGAATTCTTTTCTTTCTTACATAAAACAGAATCTGAATTAATTTAATAAATGAATTAATCTGTTTCATTTAGGTCTGGAATTTGTTATTTTTATACCCGATAAAAACTTGTATTATGAAATATCTTTACTTCTCAATTTTTATTATATGTATTTTCTTTCAGCCTGGGTTTTCTCAACTAGGTGAATTAAAACAAAGAATTGACGATGATAAAAATAACTATGAAGAATTTTTAAGGTCAGAATTGGGAATGGATATGGAAGAAGAACAAGACAGCATGGATTTGTTACACTGGTATTACCTGATTCCTGAACAAATGCCGGATTGGTTTTTTAAACCGGATCAGTATGCGTCTTCTTCTGACTTTTTTATTGGTATTTCAGATCCGGGCATGGATTCAGCGAAAGCTTTCGATCTTGCTATTCTGAGGGCAAAAGCTTTATTGATTTTGTCGAACAATGCCATTATTGATAATATCTCTGATAATTTTAATGTAACCAGGGAGGATAGAAAGGAAATTTCCTCAGATGCCCATTACCTTGATTTTAGTGAAATTTATACATATAAAAGCGATATTGATTTTGATATTCATGTTGATAAAAAGTTCTATACTAAAAACAACGAAGCTCTAGTATTGGTTTCTGCAAATTTCAAAGAAAAACAGATTGTTGATACCACCGCAGTAAAAGGAGAGATTATGCAACTTTCACGCGAAGATAAATTTGGACTGGAAAATACAGTTTATTGCAAATTTAATGTGTTTAATGCAATTGAAGATAGTGTGGAAGATTTTTGTCATTATACCTTTAAAGGAGAGGGAAGACGATTTAATGTGATTTCAAAATATAATGAGGACAGCTTGGCATTTCCGATGCATCCTTATCGTTATGTATCCGAAGACGAGATACAGTATGATACAACACAGGCCCCGATAACCTTGTCTTTAAGCACCGGATTATGGAATGCTTATGTAAATTTACTTTTCTCTGAAATTAATTTCTTTAATCGTAAATTAAATAGTACTGTTAAATCAAGCAATGATAATTATACGGTTTTGAACCAGGGGATTATAAGAACAGTTTCGAGAAATTCAATTAATTTTAAATTAGGGCTTTTATATATTATTGATAATGAGTTAGGTATGGATATTTATTTTAATCCCTAAAAATGTTTTGTGTTGAATTTATTCATAGCTTGATTTTTAATTATTTTTACCCACCTTTGCAAAAGAAATACACCCAATTGAAAATTTTAAACTGATTTTATGAGTAAGAAATTTCATACTGTTGAAGTAAACGATAGAAGCAAAAGAAAAGAATTTCTGGAATTTCCTGTACGTCTGTATAAAGATGAACCTAACTGGATCAGGCCACTGGATAATGATATTGAAGAGGTATTTGACCCTTCTAAAAATAAGTTTTTCAGGCATGGAGAAGCAATCAGGTGGTTGTTAAAAGATGACAAACACAAAACCGTAGGACGTGTGGCTGCTTTTATTGATAAAAAAACAGCTTCTAAGAACGAACAGCCAACAGGAGGAATGGGTTTTTTTGAATGTATAAATGATAAGGAGGCAGCCTTTTTACTTTTTGATACCTGCAAAAACTGGTTAGGTGAGCACGGAATGGAAGCTATGGATGGCCCGGTAAATTTTGGAGACAGGGATCGCTGGTGGGGCTTACTTGTTGATGGTTTTGCACATGAACCTAATTATTGCATGCCATATAATTTCCCTTATTATAAAGAATTGTTTGAAGAGTACGGATTTAGAAATTATTTTAATCAATATACCTATTACAGAGAGATTAAGAAAGAGGGACTTGATCCCATAATTGAGAAAAAGGCAGAGAGAATTCAGCAAAATCCAAGTTATCATTTTGAACACCTTACTAAAGACAGACTTGAAAAATTCACCGAAGACTTCAGAAACATTTATAACAGAGCCTGGGTAAGGTATTCAGGAGTTAAAAAAATTTCCAAGGTACATGCTCGTGGCCTAATGAAAAGCCTTAAACCTATACTTGATGAGAGACTTATGTGGTTTGCCTATTACGAGGATGACCCTATTGCATTTTTTCTTATGGTGCCTGATACAAACCAAATTGTAAAATACCTGAATGGAAAATTAAATTTATGGGCAAAATTGAAGTTTGTTTATCACAAAAAGTTTAACCCGCCTGATAAGGCTCTGGGATTAATATTTGGCGTTGTCCCGGAACATCAGGGCAAAGGACTTGAGGGTGGTTTGGTGATGTCTTTTGCAGGAGTGGCTCTTAGTAAGGGTTTTCCTTATAAAACTCTTGAACTAAACTGGATAGGTGACTTTAATCCGGCAATGATGAAAATTGCAGAACAGGTGGGAGGAAAAATACGCAAAACTCATGTAACCTATAGATACCTTTTCGATCGCTCAAAAACTTTTACAAGGATGAAAAAGGTGAGTTAATTTTATTGTTTGATATGCAATCTATAAGAGAGGTTTTTAAAATAGGTTTTGGTCCGTCCAGCAGTCACACAATTGGACCCGTAAGAGCAGCAGAATTTTTTTTCAAAAGAAATCCGGATGCCAGGCATTTTAAAGTAAGACTATATGGTAGTCTTTCAGCAACAGGGCAAGGTCATAATACGGATATTGCATTGCAGAAGGCTTTTCTACCAAAAAATGTAACTATTGAATGGTGTGAGAAAGAATTAGAAATGCATCCTAACGGAATGACTTTCTTTGCTTATGATGAACATGAAAAGGTAATTGATGAATGGACTGTGTTTAGTATTGGTGGTGGAGATCTAAAAGATGAACACGGCGTATTAAACGATAAAATAATATACAAACAGGAATCACTTACCCGGATTATTGAATGGTGCAGACAAGAAGGAAAGTCTATCTGGGAATATGTTGAAGCGATGGAGGGGTCAGACATCTGGCCATTTTTGAAAGAAGTATGGCAAATTATGAAGGATTCGATCACAAACGGGTTAGACAATGAGGGAGTTTTACCCGGATCAATTAAGCTTCCCAGGAAAGCCAATAACTATTATATTAAATCCCAGAATTCTCATGGAATTATTATGGAGCAAGGTGTTCTTTTTGCTTTTGCCCTGGGTGTTTCAGAAGAAAATGCAGCGGGAGGTAAAATAGTAACTGCTCCGACTTGTGGTTCATCCGGCGTTTTGCCGGCAGTATTGTTTTACCTGAGCCGCGAAGAATATCTGAAAGAGAACAAAATATTAAAGGCCCTGGCTACAGCTGGTTTATTAGGAAATCTTGTGAAAACCAATGCATCCATTTCCGGGGCTGAAGTTGGCTGTCAGGGTGAAATAGGTACAGCCTGTGCCATGGCTGCTGGAGCTGCCGCACAGATACTTGGAGGCTCAACAGGTCAGATAGAGTATGCTGCCGAAATGGGGTTTGAACACAATCTAGGTCTTACCTGTGATCCGGTAGGCGGTTATGTTCAGATACCTTGTATTGAACGAAATGCCATTGCAGCCGGAAAGGCTATTGATTGTGCTTCCTATGCTTTGTTTTCGGATGGAGGCCATAAAATATCTTTTGATAAAGCCGTGGATACAATGAAAGAGACAGGAAAAGATATTCAGAGTGCATACCGGGAAACCGGAATGGGAGGGCTGGCAAAAAACTGGAAACCTTTTACCGGCTAATTTCTTATCGGTGGTTGCTATTTTCATGTTTCAGGGTAGCTTGAATTTATTTATTTGTTATTTTTAAACCTTCCAATTAATTATTTTTTCCAATAATTGATTGATATGAAAATTTTTATACAATAATTTCAGAATATTATGGCGAAGATTTTAGTAATTGATGATGAAAAAAGCATTCTTGAAAGTTTGAAGGAAATTCTTGAGTATGAAAGCAATGAGGTGGATCTGGCAGATAATGGGAAGGATGGGATAGAACTGTTTAAGAATAATAAGTATGATGCGGTTTTTCTCGATATCAAAATGCCGGAAATGGATGGTATTGAAGTACTGGAGAATTTAATGAATATTGCTGCTGACATTCCGGTGATTATGATATCCGGGCATGGTACTATTGATACTGCTGTTGAATCGATTAAGAATGGAGCCTTTGATTTTATTGAGAAGCCACTGGACCTGAATCGTTTGCTCGTTACGTTGCGCAATGCAATGGATAAAAAGAATCTTGTTAAGGAAACCAAAAGACTGAAAAAGAAAGTTAGTAAAACTTATGATATTGTTGGTGATTCAGAACCAATTACAGAAATTAAAGATATGATTGACAAGGTAGCTCCAACCGATGCAAGGGTCCTTATTACCGGTGAAAATGGAACAGGGAAGGAACTGGTTGCCCGCTGGCTTCATGAGAAAAGCGATCGCGCGGATCAGACCTTTGTTGAAGTGAATTGTGCAGCCATACCCTCTGAGCTGATTGAAAGTGAATTGTTCGGACATGAAAAGGGAGCTTTTACATCTGCCCACAAACAAAGAAAAGGTAAATTCGAGCAGGCCAACGGTGGAACTATTTTCCTGGATGAAATAGGTGATATGAGCCTTTCTGCGCAATCAAAAGTTCTTAAAGCGCTCGAGGAGAAAAAAATTTCAAGGGTGGGAAGTGATAAAATTATTGATGTGGATGTAAGAATTCTGGCAGCTACAAATAAGAACCTGAAAGAAGAAATCAAAAAGGGAAATTTCCGGGAAGATCTGTATCACCGATTAAGTGTAATTATTATCCATGTACCTTCACTGAACGAACGAAAGGAAGATATTCCAAAATTGGTGGAACATTTTAATACACTTATATGCCAGGACTATGGCATTTCAAAACGAAATATTACGGATGAGGCAATTAAAGAGCTTCAGAGTATTTCTTGGACGGGAAATATCAGGGAGTTTAGGAATGTGGTTGAAAGACTGATTATTTTATGTCCGGAGGAGATATCCGAAAAAGAGGTAAAAAAATATGCAAGACCTATATTTGAATAAGTAATATTTATTCCATAGTTTCTTCTAATAAACAATTGACCGGATTTACTTTTTGAATCCAAACATTCTGCCCAATCCTCTGAAGAAGTTTTTCTTTTTGTCGGAATGAATCTCCGGTAGGGATGATTTGCTGGTTGTTTCAAAGAAACCGATGTTCCTGAATTTGTTATACCTCTGTTTCACCAGTTTTTCCTGATCCATAGCCATGAATTCGGTAAGGTCTTTACGAAGTATTTTTGCCAGGTGTTTAAATGTCGTATCAGGTTTTTCATCGAAATTCTCATTTTCCTGCACCACTTGATCAATAATTCCCAGCTCGTAAAGATCAAATGATGTTAGCCTGAGGGATTCTGCAGCCTTCGAGGCTTTTGAGGAGTCTTTAAAAAGAATGGAAGCACATCCTTCAGGAGAGATTACCGAGAGTATTGAATTTTGCATCATATAAATTTTATTCGACACAGAAAGTGCCAGGGCTCCCCCCGATCCTCCTTCGCCTGTTATGATAGTAAAAGTGGGGACTTTCAGGTCTGAAAGTTCCAGGAGATTTGTAGCAATGGCCTCGGAAATTCCTCTTTCTTCAGCCCCAATACCCGGATAAGCGCCGGGTGTATCTACAAAGAACAGCACAGGTCTGTTAAATTTTTCTGCTTGTCTGGCCAGGCGTAAAGCTTTTCTGTATCCTTCAGGGTGGGGCATGCCGAAATTACTTTTCATATTTTCTTTGATCTCTTTCCCTCTTCTTGTTGAGATACAGGTAACCGGTAATCCCTCAAGGTACCCTATTCCTCCTATAATTGCTGCATCATCTCTGAAATTTCTATCGCCATGTAGCTCTATAAAATCTTCTATCATGTTTTGAATATAATCCTGGGGTTTTGGCCTTTCAAGCGACCTGGCAATTTTTACTCTTTCCCACGGTGTATGATCCTTTTTAACATCCTCTAATTCACCTGACCGACGAGTCTTTAACTGATTCAGTTTTTTTTCAAGACTCGAAATTTCATTCTGAAAATCAACATCCTCTCCTTTAGAAAGTTTTTCGAGGTTTTTAATTGTTCTTTTTATTTTGTTTACATAAGGCATAGAATCAATTTTTTAGGTGTTGTAATGATGAAGTTTAAGGATCTTTATAATTTTTTCTCTCAGATTCTTCCTTTCGCATATAAAGTCTGTAAAACCTTTCTCCTGCAAAAATTCAGAACTCTGGAATCCTTCAGGAAGCTTCTGATTAATGGTTTGTTCTATTACCCTGGGCCCCGCAAAGCCAATCAGTGCCTTTGGTTCTGCTATGATGATATCTCCGAGCATGGCAAAAGAAGCTGAAACCCCACCTGTTGTCGGATTGGTTAATACTGTCATGTATAAATTCCCTGTTTTGTTGAATTGTTTAATAGCTGCTGAAATTTTTGCCATTTGCATGAGCGAAACTGCACCTTCCTGCATTCTGGCTCCGCCTGACCTGGTAAGAATGAGCACAGGATATTTCTGAGAAGCAGCTTTTTCGAAAAGTCTTGTAAGCCTTTCACCTACAACTGACCCCATTGACCCCATCATGAAATCAGCATTCAGAATCCCGGAAAACACATTAATCCCATCCATTTTAGCTTTAAAAGTATCTACTCCTTCATTTATGTTTTTTGCGTAGGCCTTATCTATTTTTTCTTTGTATCCTGGGAAATCCAGTATATCCATGGTTCTTGACTCTTCAAATAGTGGTTGTACAGAATTACTGTCAAACAGTATATCAATCCAGTCTTTATTTTGAATTCGGAAATGATAACCGCAATCGGGGCACACATGCAAATTCTTTGTTATCTTTTTTCTGTAAAGCATGTTGTTACAGTCGGGGCATTGTAAAAATAAATTATCAGGAGCAGAGGCTTTGCCCTTGGGGTTTTTAGAACGGAATAGTTTTTTTATTATGGAAGGTAATTTTGGACTCATACACTATTTTTTAGACTTTTGTTTTTAGTAGTTCCTGTTCTATAAAATTGATTGAGTAATCTCCTTTAAGAAAATGATCAGAAAAGAGGATTTCCAGAAGGAAATTTTTGTTGGTCTTAATCCCTTCCACCTCAAATTCTTTCAGCGCTCTTATCATCCTCGCAATTGCATATTCCCTGCTGTTATCATAAGCAATTACTTTGGCAATCATGGAATCATAGTGCGGACTGATTTTCCATCCGGGATAAACACCTGAATCAATTCGTATTCCTGGTCCGGTAGGGAATAAAATATTCTTTATTTCTCCGGCAAACGGCATGAAATTTTTTTCCGGATCCTCTGCATTTATTCGGCATTCAATTGCATGGTAATTAAATTTAACATCGGATTGCTTTTTATTCAAAGGTTCGCCGGAAGCTATTCTTATTTGCTCTTTAATAAGATCGGTAGATGTCGTTATCTCTGTTACCGGATGTTCCACCTGGATTCTGGTATTCATCTCCATAAAGTAGAATTGCTCATTTTCATATAGAAATTCTACGGTTCCTGCATTTGTATAACCAAGCTTTTTTAAGGCCTGGGTTACTTTATTCCCTATAGAATTTCTTTTTTCACGGGTGATAACATGAGATGGTGTTTCTTCTATTACCTTTTGTTTTCTTCTTTGTGCTGAGCAATCCCGTTCACCAAAATGAAGGCAGTTACCCTTTTCGTCTGCTAATACCTGAATTTCTATGTGTTTTGGGTTTTCCAGGAATTTTTCAAGGTAAAGCTTAGGGTCATTAAATGAAATATCTGCTTCGTGAGAAGCTTCTTCAAAGGTTGGGATAAAGTCACTGGCACTTTTTATTATTCGTATGCCACGTCCACCACCTCCCGAAACCGCTTTCATAACAACAGGGAATCCAATTTTCTTTGCTTCTTTAAGTGCTTTCTCTGCTTCAGTAAATCCCTCCTCTGGTCCCGGAATTACAGGTACTCCCTGTTTTGCCATCAATTTTTTTGCAAGGGATTTATTTCCAAGCTTTGATATGCTGTCTGCAGAAGGACCAATGAATTTTGCTCCAATTTCTTCACACATTTGCGCAAAATCCTGGTTTTCTGAAAGAAATCCATAACCCGGATGAATGGCTTCAACTTCCTTTTGCACAGCAGCTGATAAAATATTATTTATATTCAGATAACTTTGCTGAGCTTTTGCAGGGCCAATACAAACAGCTTCATCAGCCATTTTTACATGCAGAGATTCTTTATCTGGCACAGAATATACAGCTACTGTGTCTATTCCCATCTCTTTGCAGGCTCGTATAATCCTTACGGCTATTTCACCCCTGTTGGCAATAAGTATTTTACTAAACATTAGTTCTGTTTATTAAATGAAACAATAGGTAAAAAGGAATTATTCCGGCTTAATTTTAAGCAAACATGTACCGTACTCTACAGGCTGACCGTCTTCTATACAAATTTCCCTTACTTCTCCGCTAATATCAGCCTCGATTTTATTCATCACTTTCATAGCCTCTACAATACAGAGTATATCACCTTTGTTTATTTTGTCTCCTTTTTTTACAAAGGCCGCTTTGCCAGGTGCCGGGGATCTGTAGAATGTACCTATGATGGGAGATTCAACATTTATAAGAGATTCTTCTTCCTTTAAGAGCTTTTCTGTTTTCTCTTTTTCAGGTTGAACAATTTCTTCCTCAGTATCTTTTGTTTCATGACTCTTTTTTTGTGATTGCATGTTTTCAAGAAGTTGGCTTACATCTTCCTGGTTCATTGAAATGGAAGTATCTTTTCCATTTTTATTTTTCGTTAGCAAAATCTCTTCACCGTCATTTTTATATTTTAGTGTATCTATTGAAGTTTTCTCAAATTGTTCCATGATTTTGAGAATTTGCTCCATTTTTTGTTCTTCCATGGTTTTCCTCCTTATTTAATTTAATTAAAGGATTTAATAAATTGGTTTAATTGGAAGGATCTTTGACCTGATAATTTTTTTGTCTCTGTCATTCAATCCTTTCTTGCATTGGCTTTGGCTATCGCTTAAATTTTATTAAGCTTTTATTTTTTATGGCTGGTTTTTTATTTAACAATTTAATTTTGATTTATATGTGATTTAGTTCTTTAGTTGTTATATGTTACGTAACAATTTTCCTGTTAAGCCATATTTATTTTAATTATGTTATACAGCACCAAATTTAAAGAAAAAATCAGACTTGACAAAATTATACAAAACACTAAATATTAGTGTATTACATCGTGAGTTTTGTTTTTTTGTAATTGGTTGTTTCTTTTAGTTGCTTGTCGCAGAGGGGCCTGGTTGTTTAAATTACGGCAAAAGAACCCCATCTCAATTTTGTTATAAATTCATTGATTAGTGCCAAAATAAAATAAATAATGAATTAATTTTTTTGTTATGAAATGAGCCATTCTTTTGCTTCTTCCAGTGATCTAAATGGTTTCATGGCATTTTGACTTCCTAACACTAGATTATAAGCTTTTAATAAGATAGTCCTGGAATTACTGTTTATACCTACAATAGCTCTTTTTTTTGCAAGTTTAGGTGTTTCTTTTGCGATTTTTTTTGCTTCTTTCATGTAACCTGGAGTGGCATATGCATTAGTCATATCTGTTAGTTGGAGATACTCTTTATTCTCTTTTTTTATTATTTCAGCTGCTTCTTTCATTATATCTACCATTTCCTTGTCTGATTTGCATCCGTTATAATTAATGTAAAGTATTTCTTTTCCTTTGTGTTTTATTTTTTCTACTCCTGCCATAAATAAAAATTTTTATTGATTTGTAGTTAATTCAATAAAAGTATTAAAAAGTTTTATGCATGTCAAATACTGATAATCATATAAACATATCCCTGTTATTAGAAAAAAGCTAACCCGGGTTTGGGTCAGCTTTTTAATGTAATAACTAAACAAATTCTTTATTTCACCTCATCAATAGCTTTTTTCAGAGCTTTTTCAAGCATTGACTTGTCAGGTGTTTTTATAAAGTTTTTGTCCATCATCATATCAATTGTTTGCCTTGTTTGCCCAATATCCTGCAGTGTTCTGTCATAAATTGTATCCCAGTCGGTTTTTACACGGGCTACTCCTTCTTTTACAGCCTGCATAGCAACGTCAGCAGCCTCAAATGCAAACATATCTGTTTCATCCATTTTTGGCATGATATAATCAGGATTCAAACCTTTCTTTTCTGCGTAATTAGCCATAGAATAAGATGCAGCAACTGCCATTTTATCTGTAATGCTTCTGGACCTTACAAGCAATGCTCCTTTTAGTATGCCGGGAAATCCCAGTGAATTGTTTACCTGGTTAGGAAAATCACCTCTTCCTGTTGCGACAATGTATGCACCAGCCTCTTTTGCAGCATAAGGATAAATTTCCGGTACTGGGTTGGCACATGCAAAAACAATAGGTTTGGTTCCCATTTTTTTGATCCATTCCGGTTTTACTGTATCAGGTCCCGGCTTACTCAGGGCGATTAACACATCTGCCCCATCCATTGCTTTTTCAATATCTTCTGTTTTATTTGGATTTGTTTGTTGACAAAGATCCCATTTCCTGTAAAATCTTTTATCTGCTTTAATATCTTCGCGATCTTTATGCAGGGCTCCTTTTGAATCGAAAAGGATCATTTTTTCGGGATCAGCACCTGCCTGCAATAACAGGCGAGCTATAGTTGCATTTGAGGCACCTGCTCCATAAAGCACAATTCGTATTTTATCCATATCTTTTTCAACAATTCTTAAGGCATTGATTAAACCTGCAACTGTTACAGAGCCTGTTCCCTGTGCATCATCATGCCATACAGGAATATCACAATCTTCACGAAGAGTATCTAATACCTTATAACAATTTGGCTGAGAAATATCTTCCAGGTTAACGCCACCAAAGCTGGGCTCAAGCATTTTTACAAAGTCTATTATTTTGTCAGGATCGTGTTCATTATTTTTGTTGTAGCTGTTTACACAAAGCGGAACAGCATCAATGCCTGCAAGATATTTCATCAGGTATGCCTTACCTTCCATAACCCCAAGTCCACCCGGAGGGGTTACGTCGCCGTCTCCAAGCACTCTTGTTGAGTCTGAAACAACAGCTACCATGTTTCCACGGTTGGAAACATCAAATGAAGCATTGTTGTCGTCACGAATTGTAGTTGATATTTTAGAAACACCCGGTGTATACCAGACATTGAACCAATTGAATCCAAAGACTCCTGCCTTGGGGAGAGTTTGCATTTTACCTCCATAAAACTTATGAGATAATAAAGCCAGTTCTTTTAGAAATAAAGTTTTGGCTTTTGCAATTTGTTCCTGTGAGAAGTCATCAGGGAATAGTTCATTTAAATTTGATAAAGAAAGATCGATTTTTGACATAGGTACCTCCTTTTGTAGTTATTATTAATTGTTTGATATTTGCCTGCTTCTGCAGATTTTGTAAACCAGAATATTTTGTGTTTATCGGTTTAAAACAAATTTAAGAAATAATATGAGCTTAGTCACCTAATTGGAAGTGATAATTAGGAATGTGAGATATGCTATAAAACATATTAACTGCTCGTAACTGTAACAACAATGTTTCGTGTACTTCTTGGACCATCAAACTCGCAGAGAAAAATATTTTGCCAGGTAGATAGCCCCATCCTGCCTTCAATTAATGGAATTGTTTCTCCCGGCCCTACTAATCCTGCTTTCAGATGTGCATCTCCATTGTTGTCCTGGGCATCGTGCTGCCATACTCCATGTGGAATTAATTTTTTTAGCAGATTAATCACATCATTCTGAACCGATTGATCCCAGTTTTCCTGTATCATGATTCCAGCAGTAGCTCCCTGGACATATACCGATACTGTGCCGGTTTCTGTCTTACTTTCTAAAACTATGGCTTCAACCTCACGGGTAATATCATACAAGCCATTTTGTTTATCGGTACTTATATGAAATATTTTCTGCATAACTTAATACTTATTAGTTTTTATTTGATTCGTCCTTCAATTTACAATTTTATCAAAAAAATATAAAATATTCTCATAATCTTCTTTCTTCTATTACACAACTTTTTCTATTTTCGCAGTGCTTTATTAATGATATACTTTTGAAAAAAATATACCTATGGAATATAGTTTTCATGAAATAGAAAAGAAATGGCAAAAATACTGGGATGAAACCAATATTTACAAAGTAGAAGTTGATCCTGCTAAGCCTAAATATTACGTGTTGGATATGTTTCCCTACCCTTCAGGAGCCGGTTTGCATGTTGGTCATCCGCTTGGCTATATTGCATCTGATATATTTGCACGTTATAAACGCATGCAGGGTTTTAATGTCCTGCATCCAATGGGATATGATGCATTTGGACTACCTGCTGAGCAATATGCAATTCAAACAGGCCAACATCCTGCTAAAACCACTGATCAGAATATTCAAAGATATAAAGAACAATTAAGCCAGATAGGGTTTTCCTATGACTGGAGCAGAGAACTCAGAACTTGTGATCCTAAATATTATAAATGGACCCAGTGGGCTTTTCTTGAAATGTTTGAACACTGGTACAATAAAAAAACACAAAAAGCAGAGCCAATTGAGGAATTAAAAAATATTTTTTCAAAAGAAGGAAATAAAAATATAGATGCCGCCAGTAATAAGGTTGAAACATTCACTGCCGGTGAATGGAATGAAATGAGCGAGAAAGAACAACAGAAAATCCTTCAGAATTACCGGATTGCCTATTTAGCAGACACTTTAGTGAATTGGTGCCCTAAACTGGGAACTGTACTGGCTAATGATGAAGTAAAGGATGGTTTGTCTGTCAGAGGTGGTTACCCGGTAGTGCAGAAAAAAATGAAGCAGTGGTCGTTAAGAGTAACAGCCTATGCTGAAAGATTACTTAAAGGCCTGGAGCAACTGGAATGGTCTGATTCTCTCAAGGAAATACAAAGAAACTGGATAGGACGTTCTGAAGGTGCAGAGATTTACTTTGATGTGGATAACTCAGAAGAACCTGTTAATGTATTTACAACACGTCCGGATACCCTGTTTGGCGTGACTTATATGGTGCTAGCACCTGAAAGCGAGTGGGTAGAGAAACTCACAACGCCTGAAAATAAAGAGAAAGTTAGTCGTTATATAGAATGGGCCAAAACCCGTTCTGAAAGAGATCGAATTGCAGATACACAAACCGTAACAGGTGAATTTACAGGAAGCTATGCGGTTCATCCTTTTACAAAAGAAAAACTCCCGGTTTGGGTGAGTGATTATGTTCTGATTGGATACGGAACAGGGGCCATTATGGCTGTTCCTGCCCATGATGAACGGGATCATAAGTTTGCAAAATATTTTAATTTACCTATTCTTCCTGTTATTGAAGGTGGAAATCCGGAGGAAGAGGCTTTTGATTCAATGGATGCAAAAGTAATAAATTCGGATTTTATTACAGGTTTGCATGTGAAGGATGCAATCTTAAAAATAAATGATGAAATTGAAAAAAGAGGGCTTGGAAAAAAGAAAGTGAATTACAGGTTGAGAGATGCTATTTTCAGCCGTCAGAGATACTGGGGCGAACCTTTTCCGATTTATTACAAGGACGATATGCCTTACCCGCTGGATAGGAGTAAATTACCACTCGAACTGCCAGAGGTGGATTCTTTTAAACCAACAGAGGACGGGAAACCGCCTCTCGGAAGGGCAAAAAACTGGCAAACAGAGGAAGGATATCCGCTTGAGCTGAGTACAATGCCGGGTTTTGCGGGTTCTTCTGCTTATTATTTGAGATTTATGGATCCACAAAATAACGAAGCTCTTGTTTCCCAAGAAGCAGATGAGTACTGGAGAAATGTAGATTTATATATTGGTGGTATTGAACATGCCACAGGTCACCTTATTTATTCACGTTTCTGGAATAAATTTCTGTATGATATTGGCTGGGTTTGTGAAAAAGAACCTTTTAAGAAGCTGATTAACCAGGGAATGATCCAGGGACGTTCGAACTTTGTTTATCGCGTAAAGGGCACCAATAAATTTGTGTCGCATGGATTAAAAGATGAATATGATGTAACCCCGCTGCATGTGGATGTAAACATTGTGGATAATGACATACTGGATATTGAAGCTTTCAAAAACTGGAACCCGGAATATAAAGACGCCGAATTTATACTGGAAGAGGGAAAATATATTTGTGGATATGGTGTGGAAAAAATGTCTAAATCGCTTTATAATGTGATTAATCCGGATGATATTATTCGTGACTATGGCGCTGATACTTTAAGAATGTATGAAATGTTCCTGGGGCCTATTGAAATTTCAAAACCCTGGGATACTAACGGAATTGACGGAGTATATAAATTTTTAAGAAAACTATGGAGATTATACCATGATGAAAATGGAGAATTTAACTGGTCAGATGAGAATCCTAGTGAAGAGGAGTTAAAATTAATCCATAAAACCATTAAAAAGGTGAAGGATGATATTGAAAATTTTTCCTTCAATACCGCAATTAGTGCCATGATGATTTGTGTTAATGAATTGTCTTCCAAGAAATGCAACAAAAAAGAAATTCTTGAAAAACTACTGCTTATTTTGGCACCCTTTGCTCCTCATATAGCAGAAGAATTATGGCACAGAGCAGGAAACAACACCTCTGTGGTTGATATAGATTTTCCTGAATACCAGGAGAAATATCTGAAAGAATCAACACTGACTTATCCCGTTTCTTTTAACGGAAAAATGCGGTTTAAACTTGATCTGCCCGCTGATATTTCAAAAGAGGAAGTTGAGAAGATTGTAATGAATCATGAAAAGTCTCAGAAATGGTTAGGAGATAAGCCTCCGAAAAAAATAATTTTTGTTCCCAAAAAAATAATTAATGTCGTTGTTTAAAAAGAAAATAGGTTTTAATAAAGACCAGATATTGCCAATTTTCCGGTCGTATGGAATAATTACGATCGGTCTTTTTATCAATGCTTTGGGTTGGACTGTTTTTCTTATTCCGGCTGAGATTACAGGTGGAGGAATGACTGGTGTCTCTTCTCTTTTATTTTATGCCTTTAAATTTAAAGTAGGGCTTTCTTACCTTTTGATGAATGGAGTATTATTGCTTCTTGGAATAAAAGTTCTTGGAAAAAGCTTTGGGATTAAAACAGTATACGCTACTCTTATTCTTTCTTTGTTTTTATCACTGCTTGAAGGAATAGTTACAGAACCTATTGTGGATGAAAACTTTATGTCTGCTGTCATTGGCGGTATTATGGCAGGAGCAGGAGTCGGATTGGCTATAAGTCAGGGTGGAAGCACAGGAGGAACCGACATTATTGCCCTGATGATAAATAAAAATAGGAATATTAGTCCGGGCAAGATTCTGCTTTATCTTGATATAATTATTATTACCTCATCATATTTCATTTTTCAGTCAATTGAGAAAATTGTTTATGGTTATGTTAGTATGGCTGTAACAGCTTATACTATCGATATGGTTCTTACAGGTGCTAAACGTACCGTACAGATGTTCATTTTCTCAAAAAAATATGAAATTATTGCCAACCGGATCGGAACTGAAATTAAACGGGGAATAACCATTATTCACGGAAAAGGATGGTATACCCAGGAAGACGCTAAAATCCTCATGATACTGGTCAGAAAACAGGAATCAAATTATATTCTCCGTATTATCAAAGAAACAGACCCCGATGCTTTTATATCACTCGGAAATGTAATGGGCGTTTACGGACAAGGTTTTGACAGAATAAAGAAGTGATTATATTTAATTTCAGTGCGATGGTTGTGTTATTATTGTTGTAAAATCCTTATATTTGTTGGGGAAGAAAAATGTAATGAGCTAAAATATGGCATATAAAAAGGTTTTCGGTATATCAAGTCTTGTATTACTTATTCCTCTGGTTTTTATACTATTAAAATCCTATGGATTCACCAGTAACAAAAAAGAGGTTTTTCATTCGTCTATCAATGAAAATATCCTGTGTCAGAATCCTGAACAACGATTTGGAATTATCGTCGATTCTTTTGATATTACAAGTCATCGCATTCATTGGAACCAGAACCTTGCCAGTATTCTAAGTGAATACAACCTGGGGAATTTTTCCCTCCATAAAATAATTGAAGAAATAAATCGCGTTTTTGATGTTACAAAATTTAAAGCTGGTAATAAATATCATTTTTTTTATAACAAGGAAGATTCTGTAAATACAGTTAAATATTTTGTTTATGAGCACTCTCCTTTAAAGTATGTAAAGGTTAATTTTAATGGAGATGTCCATGCAAAGGTAATTGAGAAAACTCCTGAGATAGTCCGCAAAAGTTTTTCAGGAACAATTAAAAACTCGCTTTGGAAAACGATGAAAGAAAGTAATGTAAATCCCCTGGTTTCAATCGAACTTTCGGAAATTTATGCATGGACAATCAACTTTTTTGGTCTGACAGAAGGAGATTCATTCGAAGTTATTTATGAGGAAAAATATGTTGACAGCGTTTCCATTGGAATTGAGAAAATACATACAGCAAAGTTTGTTCATAAAGGAGAAACTTTTTATGCCATTCCTTTTCGTCAGGACAGCACCCGGGATTTCTATAATCTGGATGGAAACAGCCTGAGGCGTGAGTTCTTAAAAGCTCCCCTTCGTTTTTCCAGAATCAGTTCCGGATACTCGCTAAGCAGAATGCACCCTATTTTACATTACCGCAGACCACACAGAGGTATTGATTATGCAGCCCCAACAGGTACCCCTGTTCATGCAATAGGAGATGGAACTGTAATAAAACGGTCAAGAACCAAAGGGGCGGGCAACTATTTGAAAATAAGACATAATAGTGTTTATACCAGTGGTTACCTGCATTTGTCCCGTTATGCAAAGGGTATTTACAGAGGCAGTAAAGTTAAACAAGGAGATATCATCGGTTACGTCGGAAGTACAGGTTATGCCACAGGGCCTCATTTAGATTTCAGAATATGGAAAAACGGACATGCAGTGAATCCTCTTAAAATTGAAGCACCCCCGGTAGAACCGGTTAAAAAAGAAAATCTTAAAACATTTACTAAGGTGAAGGAAAAATGCCTTAAAGATCTGGAGGGAATTAGTTCCTGAGATTTTATAACCACAAAACTTTTGATGAGCGTTGCTGTTTTTTGGATAATGAGTTGATTGTAATAGGTGAAAACATTCATTTCCTTATCATATTTTAAGATATAATTTATATATTTGAATGAATAAGTATTAAATCTTAGATAAGATGCAACTCAGGATTATAATTGCGTTTTTTTTCATTATTATTTGCCAGAGCTTACACTCCCAGGATATAGATTTTTCAAATTATACCATAAAAGACGGATTATCACAAAACACCATCACATACATATACCAGGACTCTAAAGGTTTTATGTGGTTCGGAACTCAATTGGGTGTGTCCAGGTTTGACGGGAAAGAGTTTACAAACTATAAAATGTCAGAAGGCCTCCCTAATAATTTTATACTTACCATCTTTGAAGACAGCGACAAGAATTTGTGGTTTGGTACAAGGGGTGGAGTTTCTAAGTTTCATAACGGTTCATTCAATAATTACAGCAAAAAAAACGGACTGATTGATAATAATGTGCTCTTTATCGAGGAATCAGATAAAGGGGAAATTATTCTGGGAACTTCAGGAGGAGTGAGTATTTTGAAACAAGACACGATCGTTAATTATTATTCAGGAAATTTATTGCCTAGTGATAATATCAGAAAGGTATACAAAGATAAAACCGGAAAAATATGGATTGGTACTAAAAACGGACTTGTTGTTTATAGAAAGGGAAATGTCCGTGTAATGGGGAAAAATAAAAAATTAAGCAATGCTATTATTTGGGATATACAAGAAAGCCAGAAAGGTACTATTTGGGTAGCTACTCAGCAAAGTGGTTTGTTCAGAATTAAAGATAATAAGATTGATAACTTTACTACAGAAGATGGCCTGGCAAGTAATATGACTTTATCGCTCTGTTTTGATCAGAATGGGGATTTGTGGATTGGGCACTACCTTGCCGGAGCGAGTAGATATGATGGAGATAACTTTACAACCTTGAAGAACCCGGACATTAATGATAAAATAATTCTTGGAATAAAAAGCGATACACGAGGAAACACATGGTTTCGTTCAGCTAAAAGTGGCATTTTTAAATATAACGGAAATAAACTACGACATTTTACAATAGAGAATAATTTAATTGAGAATTATAGCGACTCTAAAGATAACTTACTTTATGTGGACAGGGAGGACAATGTTTGGCTTGGTACAATATCAGGGATTTCAAAATACAGCAAAAATATTTTTGAACATTTCACTGAAAAACATGGACTTTTGGATAATAATATTCTTGCTGTAGCCGCAATAGATAATCAGAATGTATGGCTGAGTAGTTATAATGGCCTGATGCATTACCAGGGTGATAAAATTAAAAAATATGCCGATTTAGAGGATATTTATTGTATGTACCCCGATGTAAATGGAAAAGTTTTGCTGGGGTCCAACAAATCACTTTATGTTTTTCAAAATGGAAATCTCAGGCAGTATAAAGATACCTCGATTTTTAAAGGACATAACGACTGGGTATTTGATATCACTAAGGACAATAAAGGAAATTATTGGCTTGCAACTGATGATGGTTTAATTAGATATTCTGAAGGAAAGTTCTATCAGGAAGCACTGGATGAAGTATCATTGAGGGGCATAACTCTATGTAAAGAAAGGTTATGGCTGGCAACGGTTGAAGGTGTTTATTCTTATCACCTGGAGGATAAATATATAGATCGGTTTTCCGAGGATAAAGGATTGCCCAACAACCTTTGTCACGATATTATTGCTGACACTAATTGCAATGTCTGGGTTGGAACAGATAACGGACTGGCAAAAATATCGCAGAATGAAGATGAGTTTGTGATTGATCAGTTTTCCACAAAGCATAACCTAACTTCAAATACTATTTATCTTCTAGAATTTGATGAAAATAATAATTTATGGCTTGGGCATGAAAATGGATTAGATAAATTTAATATCAAAGATCATTCTGTTCAATATTTTGGATTGGAAGAAGGTTTCTATCCGCTTGAAACTAACCAGGGGGCTGTAAGTAAGGACAAAAACGGAAAATTGTGGTTTGGCACAGTAGATGGCCTTATAAAGTATAACCCTGAAAATGACTATGTCAATACTGTTAAGCCGCTTACATATATTAATAAAATTGAGCTTTTTGATGATGAGTTCCGCTATACCCAATATTGTGATTCTGTGAATCGTAAAACCGGGTTGCCGGTTAACCTGGAGTTGCCTTACAATAAAAATTTTCTCACTTTTCATTTTGTTGGACTGCATTACAACAATCCTCAAAAAGTTAAGTATAAATACAAATTAAAAGGTTTTGATGAAAAATGGTCTGAATCGACAAAACAAAGATATACAACATACAAAAAACTTTCCAACGGAACTTATACTTTCCAGGTACTTGCAATGAACAGTGATGGGATATGGAATGAAAAACCAGTAAGTTTTACCTTTACAATAACTCCTCCATTCTGGAAAACCTGGTGGTTCTATACATTGGTGTTTATATTATTTTTGTTCGTAGTCTACCAAATCATAAAAGCAAGAGAGCGAAAACATATCCGTGATAAAAGGGTGTTGGAGGAAAAAGTAAAGGAGAGAACTAAAGAAATTGCCAAGCAAAAAGAAGCTATTGAAGAAGCAAATGAAGAATTGAGAGCAAAGCAGACACAGATCCTGGCTCAGAAAGATGAAATACAAAAACAAAGAGACCTGGCAGAGGAACAAAGAGATCAGATATCAAAACAAAAACAGGAGATTACAGACAGTATAATTTATGCTGAAAGAATACAGTCTGCTGTGCTGCCCCCACGAGAATACTGCAAATCTATCCTTCCTGAACATTTTATTTTATTTAAACCCAGGGATATTGTCAGTGGTGATTTTTACTGGATGACAGAAAAGAATGATAAAATAATCGTAGTGGCTGCTGATTGTACAGGGCATGGTGTTCCAGGAGCCTTTATGAGTATGCTGGGAGTTTCGTTTTTTAACGAGATCGTAAATACAATGAGTAATTTACAAGCGAATCGAATATTGAACCGAATGCGTAATTATGTGAAGAAAACTCTATATCAGAGAGGTGAAGACGATGAAGCAAAAGATGGAATGGATCTGGCTCTTTGCATTATTGATAAGAAAAAGAAAAAATTACAATATGCCGGTGCTTATAATTCATTGTATTACATAAGAGACGGGGAACTAAATCAGATTAAGGCCGACAGGATGCCAATAGGTGTACATGTGGTTGAAAAAGATTCTTTTACAAACCATCAGATAGATCTGGAACCCGATGATATCTTTTATATTTTTTCCGATGGTTATGTAGACCAATTTGGAGGGGAAAAAGGCTCGAAATTTAAGTCAAAACCCTTTAAAAGACTGCTGATGAAAATTCATGAAGAACCAATAGAGGAACAGAAGGAAATACTGGAATCTGAACTTGATGATTGGAAAGGCGATTACTCTCAGGTTGATGATATAATTGTTATAGGATTTAAACCAGAATTGTAAAAAGATTCTATATCGCCGGGAGTGTTTAGTTTTTAAGGTTATTTAATAATTTGTATTATAGATACCTGCAATAGAATTTAATTTTTCTTTTTGGTATAAATGTTGTAAATTGAATTCTGCTAGTGTATTTACTCGATAGCTAAACAAAAAAAAATGAAATAGTTATTAATTCTGATACTCACTAATTCCTTATTAAACTACATATTTTATGAAAAAACTTTTACTTTTTACCCTAGCATTTTCCATTCAGTTTGCTTTTGCCCAGGATTATGACTGGGTTAATGTTATAACTGCAGGAAGTGAATACGAAGACAGAGTGATCGATGCTAAAGTGGATCATAATGATAAATTGATCCAGGCAGGAAATTTTTTAGGTACAAGCCTTAATATTGGAAACTATACACTTCAGAATTTATCTTCTATGCCCGGAGAAGAAGGATCGGTTTACGTTGCAAAATACAATAATGATGGGAGTGTTGACTGGGTTCATGCTTTATCAATAACTGATACCTATGCTCCTGTCGATTTGGAAATAACAGAGAGCAACAACTATCTTGTATATTCAAAATTTTTTAATGATACGTTATATTATGATCAAAACATTCTTTATTTAGATTCAACCTACAGACCAAAAGGTATTTTATTGAACTTAAATGAAGATGGAACCCAAAACTGGAAAAAAACTTATGTACCATACAGCAATTTAGCGCTGAATAAATCTGGAAAGCAAATGACTGAGTTTTCTTTAAACCAGGTTACATGTGCATCCAATGGAGATATATTGGCAACAGGATCATTCATGGGAACTTATATGGATATTGTTGATGATACGTTACTTGGAAATGATTTTGATTTGTACAAAAGTTTTTTTGCCAGGTATAACTCAGCTGGAGATCTGTTGTGGTCTTTTACAGATTCTGTTTATCTATCTGCACCTGCCTATGGAGCTGCAACAGAAGGGCAGTTTATGGTATCGGATGATGCAGGCAACACTTATATTGGAGCTAAACTGCAGGGGGATACCCAGGATAGCTCTGTAATTTCTCTCTTTGGTCAGGATACTCTTTATGGCCGGGGATATGAGGATATTATTTTTGCTAAATTTGATGAACAGGGAAATTATGTTTGGTCTCAATTATACGGTAATTATGGAACAGAAACAATTAAAGATCTGGCTGTTGATAACAGTAATAATATTTACATGCTGGCATACTATGAATCAAATTATATTGAAATTGAAGGTCAAACTATTTCAAAACCATACATTGATTCCGCTTCTTCAGAAGCGGGCCTCTTGCTGAAATTTGATCAGGATAGAAATTTAATATGGCATCGTGAATTAGGTTTAGCATCCCCATCAAAAACAGCTTCGCTTGATATTGATGATAATAATAATGTTATTGTAAAAACCCAGTTTTTATCTGATACCCTTTTCCTGGGTGATACAACGATGATAGCTCATAATAACTCTGTATATGATGCAGATCTTTTAGTTGCTGAATTTTCTTCAGAGGGAATAGTAAACTGGGCTTACAATGTCGGTGGATATCAATCAGATGGCGTTGCTCAACATGATTTTGAGAATAATCATATTACATTTGGAGCTTCCATTGATAAACCCTTAATCTTTGGCAACGATACCATAAATAAAGGGGGCGGAATTGGTTTTTACTATGCGGTGCTCAACTCTGACGGGTCTTTAAAGGCTGTGGATTACGATACTTCTAATACTGCCCAGTATCCAGGTGAGTTTACATTAGAAAATATTGAAGCAACAGGAAAAGATGAAATATTTGTTTCAGGAGAATATTTATACCAGGAAAATATCGATGGATTCTCATTTAATGATTATGGAGCTTTTGATATTTTTACAGGTAAAATTCAGGATAATCTCTCCATTGAAGGAACTGTTAGTAATATGATAGAAGAACCAGTACAAAGTGGCATAGTCTATTTATACAAAGTGTCTGAACCAGGGCCATATACACTGGTTGATTCAATGTATCTTGACGCAAGTGGATATTATAAATTTGGCACCCCCCTTGAACCGGCAGATTATATGGTAATGGCTGTTCCTGACAGGTCGGAGTACCCCAACCTAGTTACAACTTACCCTGGAGATGCATTATCCTGGGAAAACGCCCCGGTACTTACAGTTGATAATGAGTCATTTAATTCTGCAGATATTTATTTACAGGAAGAACCTGCAAGAAACGGTAACGCTTCAGTAAGTGGAAATGTAGAGATTGAAAATGCTGTTAAGGGTGTTCCCGTAAAAGGAGTTTCCATAATCCTTGTGAGTAAAAATGATAACAAATTTCCTGTAGATAGCGTTGCAGCGTTTGCTCAGACTGATTTCTATGGGAATTATGTATTGCCGGAAATTGAACCTGGAAATTATAGCATAGCTGTGGATATCCCCGGAGTTCACATGGATTCAGCTTATGTTATGGATGTAGTTATTGGTCAGGATTCTTATGAAGATTATAATTATATTGTTGAAAATAATTTTATTTATGTAAACAAAGGATACATTACAGGTGGAGTTGCTGATGAGCAGGAAACTCCCATAACAGATGGCTATGTTAAACTTTATGCTCTTGAAGATATCGGAGAATTGCCAGCTCTTGATTCAGTTTCTCTTGATCAGGATGGAAATTTTATCTTTAATTCTGTTAACGCCGGAACATTCCTAATTAAGGCATTTCCAGGTGCTTCTTATCCTAATTATTTACCTACTTATTATTCCAGTGCTTTTTCCTGGAAAGAGGCTATTCCTATAGAAATAAGTCACTCTGATACAGGGTATGCATTTGTCTATTTGTTGAGGAAAGAAGAGCCTATGGGTGATGCTACAATTGAAGGAAAAGTTGAGAAAGTTGAAACAAAAATTACTAATTCAACTACAAGTATAACAGGTCAGCCTGTAAAAGGGGTGTCTGTGATATTAGTTGGAAAAGAAGATGAAAAAAGAATTGTTTATAAAGCGAATGAAAATGTAGTGTCAAACACAGAAACTGATCAGGAAGGTTACTATCAGTTTGCAGATATAGAGCAAGGGCTTTACTCTATTGTTCTTGACATACCCGGACTTGAACAGGATTCAGTTTATGATGTGAATGTTGAAGAAGGACAGGATACTTATGATAATTATAATTATGTGGTTGATGAAGACACGATTTATATTAATAAGGAATCTAATCCTTCAAATATATTGTTTGATGAAGAATTAGGAGTGACAGTATACCCTAATCCTGCCAAGAGCAATGTGTTTGTAAAAGTCGAATCAGAAAAGATTGAAAGTGTTGAGCTTTACAATGTTGCTGGGCAAAAGGTTTATTCACAGAAAGTTAATCGTAGTTCTCTGCTGCGGATTAATGTGAAAAAACTAAGCAAAGGATTATATTTCTTGAAATTACGTGGTTTGAATAATGAAGAAGTTGTGAGAAAATTACTAATACAATAAATAATGGTATAAACAGAGAGAAAAGAAAAGGCTGCCGGATCCAACCAGCAGCCTTTTTTTTTATGGAAATTGTATTCCGGGATAATCAATCACATTAACAAGTGGCAATCTTGCATCGTATTGGTTGTTTATAGCTTCAAGGAATTCATTGGCTACGATTGCATATCCCTGGCCTGTAAGATGAAGTCCGTCCAGAGAGAAAAGACCGCCGGTAATAAATTCATTGGTATATTCTACTCCATCAATTCTAATACCCTTTTTTGCATCTTCCATTAAGGATGAAATTTTCACATAAGCAAGGTTATACTGCGAAGCTAAACTGTTTAAAGTTTGATTATATCCATCAATTGCTGTTGTTATTTCATCAATCTCTGTAGCATCCAGCACATATTCGTCTGGAACAGGTTTTTGGGTACCCCAGCCTGCACATTTTATGGAGTCCTGTGGCAGAGATAAAAGAACCAGTTCATTACTTTCAATCTGGCGAATATTACCCAAAAGGTCATAAGCAGGGTCATCATCTTCTATAACCATTGCATTGTTACCCTCTTTGAAACTTATGGAATCTAAACCCATCCCTGTCGATCCTGTGTTATAACTCTCATAAGCTGCATTCAACTGAGCTGCTTCGGTTTCATTGAGAGTTACTGGATTGTAAGGTATTGTAGTAAAGTAAGGAGCTGAAGTAATATCAGGTACATTGGCTATAGCTCCTTTGGCACCATTGGATGTAAGTGTCTGTAAAATTCCTCCAACTGATTGTGAAAACATTTGTTGTGTTGTTATACTATCTGATTCTGCTCCTGCCATAGCGTATGTTAATACATCATTGTTGCCTGTCCATAAAGTGAAAAAAGTTGGCTGAACCTGCATAGCATCAGAAATTACAGTTGTAGTAGCAGGGTCTGAAGCAAACCTGTTAAAGTATGGATTTAATCCTCCATAACCAGGGTACAATAAATGAAACGATTTTGCACCAGGTACTCCCATGTTGTTAAAGGGGCCCTCATCTGCAACAGAAGCTGCATTCTCCGGATCCGGTGTGCCACTCGCAGGAATAGGTGCCAGAGAAGTTTCTCCCAGGCAATCCTGTTGATAACCAAGTATCTTTTTATTACCAAAACCCAGGTTGTCTTTCATAAGCGGTTGTTTGAAATTTCCTCCTCCCACTTCTTTAAAAGTACTTGCTAAAATGGAAGGAAAAGAATTTTTCTGTCCTTTTTTATAAAGTTCTCCATTCATAAAACCGGCAGTCAGAGAGTTACCAACTGCCACATAATTGCTGAAGTCGGCATCTCCGGGTTTGGGTTCGAAATTTTCTATATCTGGTTCACATCCAGCTATCATTATAATCAAAAGTGTCAGAATTGTAAATATATTCTTCATAATTCTTTGTTTTAAAATTTGTAACTTACTCCAAGTCCTGGAATAAAGGCATTGTATTTATAAGTGCCTCCAAAATTCTCAGGTTTATAAGTTGCTTCTCTTTCAAGGCCTGTGATATAGATAAAAGAGATATCAACAGAAAGGTTCTGCATAGCCATATATGAAGCTCCGCCTGTAAATCCTAATTTAACAGCATCGGGAGTTTCCGGGGCATAATATTCATCGTTTGCCACAGGAGAATCATAATAGAAACCTGTCCTTAAATTAATTTTTTCATTCATGTCATATTCCATACCTATCCTGTATATAGCTCCATTGCTGTATTTTTTTGGCTGTTCCAGGTCAGTGAGCACATCTGTGTTTTTTTCAAAATCAAAGTCAAGTGATTTATAATCCTCCCAGAATACGTAATTAACATCTGCTCCTACTTTTATTTTTTCATTAACCTGGTAAGATAAGCCAAAATTGATAGAGGCAGGAAGGGGTAAAGAAGTGCTATAGCTATTGTTTTCAGGAAAGTATGTTGAGAGAGAAGTGGGAACATCGAATTCAACATCTCCATCATCTATATTCATTTCTATTTTTGAACGATAGGTTAGACCTAAAGAAATCTTTTCCGATGGCTGGAAATAAATCCCCGCGTTAAAACCATAATTTGCTGTACTTCCAGTAATTGTAGCTTGTCCATCTTCACCATCTGTTCCAGTAAGAGGAAGGGCCTTGTGTAATTCTACGTCTCCTCTGGCATAAACAAACCCAGCCCCAATACCAAGAGTTTCTGTAATTTTGTAGGAAACTGTTGGTTGGATGAATATCGCCTGGAGTGATATATCCTGTATAATGTACTTGCCTCTCCAGTCATCTCCCCAGACAGTCGAGCTTCCAAATGGTGTGTAAACACCAAGACCAACTGAAATTTTTTCATTAATTTTTCCCGTTCCATA
>CAYWSJ010000024.1:0-33957 GCA_964461045.1 uncultured Bacteroidales bacterium
GTTTTTCAATCATTACATTCTGTTTTTTGCAACAGCAAATCTATAAAAAAAACTTGTTGTCAGCTAATCCATGAAAAAAGTAGAAACAAAAAATAATTCCTTTTTTTTAATTAGAAGTCATATTGCAATTTAAGCATTTTCAGAACCTTTTTATCTACCGGCATTGTCATCTCATTTTCTGATATATCCATTAAATTCCTCCAACGAAACGATATTTTTCCATTTTCTAATCTTTCAAAGTCAAAAGGCTTAGTAGATATTTCAAATCTTACTGGCTCTGGAAACTTTGCTGTATAATAAACAGAAATTAGCTGATATTCTTCGTAAAACAAGGCTGGCTGAAAATAATCCAGTGTATAAAAATGCTCAATAATTTCTATTGGCTGTCCAAATTCTTCGAGTGCTTCCCTTTTGAGACAATCGATTGTGCCCTCTCCAAACTTTAATCCTCCTCCCGGAAACTTGGTCATTTTCATCCCTAACTGAAACTCATCGCTAAGGAGAATTTGTTTATGCTGGTTAATGATTAATCCATAAACTCTAATATTAAAGCCTTTGATCTTTTTCTGCATTAGTTTTCCTCCGGATATAAAAACGTATTAATGATAGCATAAACAACAACAGAAGCCAGTTTTGCTGTTTGGTTATCCTCATCAAAACGGGGAGATACTTCGGCAATATCAACACTGATTGTTTTACCAGATTTAATTATGTATTTTATTAATTGCAAAACCATTTCCGGATTCATTCCAAAAGGTTGAGGAGAACTCACACCTGGTGCGAAAGCAGAAGAGAACCCATCAGAACAGATTGTTAAATAAATTGAATCCTGTTTCTCAATAAACTTATCCAGCCTTCTTGTTATGGCATCAAAATTTTGTTCTTTAATATCTCTTGCAAGAATGTATTCAACTCCTGACTCATCAGCTTTTTTGAAGAGGCTTAAAGTATTACTGGTTTTTTGAATTCCCAGAACAAAATATGAAAACTCATTTCCTTCCTGTAAAGCTGAATCAGCAATTTGTCGAAACATGGTACCCGAACTTGGGCCCTGATCATAAGGCCTCATATCAAAATGAGCATCAAAATTAATAATACCAGTTTTAAACGATTTATTGTTCTGTTCTGCAAACAATTTCAGGCCGTTATAATGCCCAAAAGCTATTTCATGTCCACCCCCAAGGACAACCGGGAATAGCCCAAGGCTCAGAATCCTTGTAACTGCTAATGCAAGATTATCCTGGGCAGCTTCCAGATTTCCGTCTAAACAATGTATGTTTCCGGCATCATAAATATTGCCCTTTTTCTCAAATATATTTGGGAGGTTGGCCATTGCCCTGCGAATACTAAACGGTCCAAAAGCCGTTCCTGTTCTTCCTTTATTCTTTTCTACTCCTTTATCACAGATAAAACCAAGGAAACAAAATCCGTCTCCATCATGAGTTATATTTTTTACCGAGACTTTATTTAAATCAATTAAGTTCACACACTGATGCCAGCGAAAAGAATCTTTATTTTTCGTATCATCCGTTCTTCCTGTCCAGGTATCTTCTGACAACACGCTATAATTTTCAATCTTTTTTAAAATTTTCATATTCTACTTAAATTTTGGGCAAAGTGAAACAAAATGTACTTCCCTCACCCTTTTTACTTTCAACCCAGATTTCTTCATTATGTTTGTTTACAAACTCTTTGCAAAGAATCAATCCAAGACCGGTACCCTCCTCATTCCGGGTACCTTTTGTTGAAAAATTCTGATCTACCTTAAATAATTTATCTTTCTCCTCTCTTGTCATACCCACACCTGTATCACTAACAGCCACCTTTACCTTGTTGTTATTCATTGACTCTGTAAATACTCTGACAAAACCATTTTCTGTATATTTAATAGCATTCGAAATAAGATTCCGCAAAACCGTATTTATGCTATCGTAATCAGCCTTTACTTTCAAATTTTCATCAACTTCAGAAACAAGATCTGTTCCCTTTTTTTCAGCATTCAGCTTCAGCAGCTCAATATTTTGATTAACCAGGTCAGATAAAACAATCTCTCTCTTGTTAAAATTCATTTTTCCACGTTGTGATCTTGACCAATGAAGTAAATTTTCCAGCAATTTTAATAGCTGATCTGCCGAATGATGAATTACATTCAGCTTTTCTTCCAGGTCTTTTTTGCTGTATTTATCAATATTTCTATTTATGTGTTGTGTCAGGCTGTATAAGGCCTGAAATGGGTTCTTAAGATCATGAGCTATTATTGAGAAAAACTTATCTTTTGTTGCATTAGAGATTTTTAGTTGCTTTTCAGATTCAGATAACTGTCGGTTTTGCTGTTCAACTTTATTTCTTTGTTGTTCAATTTTATCTCTTTGTTCAGAAATACGATTGTTTTTCTCCTCCAGTTTTTTATAAGCCTCTTTTAATTTACGGTTTTGTCTGTAAAGAATAATTGCAAAAACAGCTGACAATACAAGCAATGCTGATAAAAATATTTTAATCAGCTTATCCTGTTTTAATTGCATTTCTTTCCTGGCTAACTCCAGTTCTTTAATTTCAAGGCGCATCCTTTGTTCCTTATTCAACTTTTCTGTTTGAAAAAGAGAATCTTTTGTTACCCTCAAACGTTCTGATGTTTGTTTTAACTGACTTTCCTTCTGCTTCTTTTGTGTCTGAACTTTGCTAATTGTATCTTTATAATGAGTATGTATTTTTTCTACTTGCTTATCCTGAAGATGTTTTTTTATTGCGTTTAGAGAATCAAAATACAACATTGCTTGTTCTGATTGATTCATACCTTTATAACCTTCGGAAATGATGCCGTAAGCAGATTTAATATTTTTAAAATCCTTTAATTCTTTTGCTTTGAGAAGGGCTTTCTTAGTAATTTTCACTGATCGGTCATATTGACCAATTTCTTGAAAAACAGTAGCTTTGTTGAGCAGTCCATCAACAATGGATTTTTCCTGGTTTAATCTTTTTGCATACTCCAGACCTTTGTTAAAATTCCGGAGGGATTTCTGGTAATTCTCTTTATCCGATTCAATCAGACCTAAATTGAAGTGAATGGTTTTTAATCCGTTATAATTTTTAAATTTCTGATTTATTTTTAAAGACCTTGAAAAATAAGTTTTCGCAGAATCTAAAAGATCATGATTCCAGAAAAAATAACCTGCTTTATTCATATATTCAGCTGCAGACCTGTGTCTATCTGATTCTATTTCCTTTCGGATAGTCTCTCTGAAATAATTGAGCTGTTCTTTGTCATCACCGCTTAACTTTTGTTGAGAGGAAGAAGTTTTATAAAACAAAAGAAAAACAGTTGTGAAAAAAAATAGCAGGTAATATTTATGAAAATAATTTTTCATTTAATAGAATATCACCTACTAAAATAATAAAAATAAAACTATAAGGTATAGAAATGATGAAAAATTGAATTTAACTTTTTATTAAATTTATCAGACGCATCATTATTTGATCAGAGAGCATTAAAACAATAATTGCAATAATGCTTAAGATTAAAAATGGAGAAAATTCAATCCCGGATAAGACATGGTCTGCAAAATCACTAAAAACTTTTAAATAGACAGAAAGATCTATCTCCTTTAACAAATTTCCGGGTAAGAAACTATCTGTTTTATAGTAATTAAAAAGAATTATGCCAACAACGGCCCCAAGTCCAATAAGCAAGTTCTGCAAAATGTCAATGCCAGGCTTATAAGATTTTTCTTTTTCCACCCTTGTCATCACTTTTTGAGTAAAATCTTCAGATGGGCTTTCTGTTTCCAACTGATTGAAAATTTCCTTTGTTTTTTTTTCTATATCAAAATTATTCATCATGAGTTGCTTTTTCCTTATTGTTAAACAAAGAATATAATTTGTCGTAGAGCTTTTTTCTGGCCCGAAAGAGTTTAACTTTTACATTAGAAGCGCTCAAACCTGTTATTTCAGCTATCTCATTAACTTTTTGTTCTTTCTGATAATAAAGCGTAATAACTGTTCGCTCTTCATAATCTAATTGTTCTATTGCAGTTTTTATATAGTTGCTTTGATCAGTTTTTTCAAGATCCTGTAATTTGTTGTAAGAGCTTTCTTCAATTGCTTCAAAATGACTGTTTTCTGAGTCATCAATGGAAAATGTATCATGCTTTTTCTTTCGTAGTTTCGAAATAGAAAAATTGTAAACAATTTTATATAACCATGTGCTGAACTTTGATTCTCCTTTAAATTTTTTAAGCGATTTATAAGCTTTCATGAAAGCATCCTGTGCTACTTCTTCTGCATCCTCCTGGTTCTGAAGCATTCGTTTTGCTATAGTAAATACCATATTTTTATGTCTTTCTACTAAATAAGCAAACGAGTTCTTATCTCCATTAAGTATACGGTCTATATAATACGCATCATTGTGCTCCTGCATCGTGGATATTTAATCAGTTTACTTTATCTTTTTTAATTATGACGCAACTATAAATCTTTTCGTTACAAAAGCTAAGAAAAAAAATGATTTAAAAAATTCTTAATTTAAGAATTATTCTCTAACAAATTGCACCCACTAGCTTTTTAATGCGGCATTAAGTAAGATTTAGAAAAAATTCCTGTAAATCTGTAACCAACAAAAAAAATGCAGCGTCACATTTAACAAAACGATGTCAAACTTTTAAAAATTATATGTTATGTTTGGACCAGAAGTATTAGTACCCTTAGGATTTTTTGCCATGATATACGGACTTGTATACCTGGGTGTAAGAAAAAAAGAGAGAAGAGCTCTTGTAGAACACGATAAAGATGCCAAAATATTCAATATGGAGTCGAATGTTTCACTAAGTCTGAAATATGCTCTGTTACTAATTGGCCTGGCATTAGGTTCTTTAATTGGAAATATTCTTGAAGTAACTACTGAAATTAATGAATCTGTAGCCTATTTCTCAATGATATTATTTTTCGGAGGCCTTGGGCTCACTATCTATTATTTTATAGAAAAGAAAAAGAAAGAAAAATAATAAAGGATATTCGCTTAAAATCTAAAAGGGCTGCGACAATGCGCAGCCTTTTTTTTATTTCTTTTCCATTTCTCCAATATAATATTGAATCATTCTTTCTATTGCTTCCTGACAAACGGGACAAAATCCACCCGCGGAATTGCTTTTCATTCTGCAATCCATATAAGGGCTATAAATGCCTTTTGCCATATATCCACCTCCTTCAAATACACCGATTGTATTATTAAACTCCTTTTTTCTTGGTGTAGGAACCGGAACGTCTTCTCCAATCATTTCATTCCATTTGGATTCAAAATCCACCAGCGTTGTTATGTTGGGTTTCCAGGGTTCGACCTCTAAATTATAAAAATCATTATAGGCAACTTCTGAATTATAATATTCATCTCCCAGGCCGGCAAAACCATGTCCGAACTCATGTATTGTAACTTGCTTAGAATATAAATGGTCTGTAGTAGAAGCAGTAAAATGATTATAAATGCCTCCTCCTCCATACCGCCTGGTATTAATAAGAATCAAAATATGATCATAAGGCACATTTGCCGCATAATTTCTTATTTCTTTTGAATCTTTTACTGTCAGATATCTGGGAATATCAAATGTATAATAAGAAGAATTTAAAGCAGTATTCTTATAAATATCTTTTCCCGGCACATCTGTTCCTGTTTCCTGAGAGATTGAGTGAACAGCATAAACATTAAACCGATCTTTATACTTACCAAAGGGTTTATTTTCATATAAGTATTCCATCATTCTTCTCACATCCTTATTAAACTTCTCCATTTCTGCTGATGTATATCCTTCAGCTATAAAAGCAAGATCAACAGACCTTGCCGGATCTCCTCCTTTATAAATTGTGTCTACCTCAACCTTTATTGGATTTTCGTGTAAAATGAAATAATCATCTGGATTTATATCTCTTTCATACAAAACATAGAATTCTCCATCTTCATATTTCCTTTTCATTATCTGCAAAGTAACTTTTACCTTTGGATAGGGGGTTCTGATTGAATGGTAGAAATTTTTATTTGTTTCTGTTGCCTCATCAGTTGTTTGCCATTCTTCAAAAAGAGTGGAAAATCCTCTCGAATAAATTGTTTTCCCACTAACCTGATCCTTAAGAACAACTTTAAAACCTCCATATTCCATGGGAGTTATGAGGTATTTCCCGGAACCTCCCCATTTGGGTTCTTCTTTAAGCTGTTTAAGGTATATGGTTTCATTTTCTGCAGTGCCTCCAAATACAAAATCAATTCGTAAAGCACTTTTTTTAAAGTAATCAGTGTATTCAACCTGTCCAACAAGGGTAAAAGGAACAAGTAAAAATAAAATACAAATTATTTGCTTCATGATTCGGGATTTTAATTATATATTAGCCATGAAAATTAATAAATTTTTTGCAATGATTAAGAACCTTGTCAATCTTCTGGAAGAATGGCTGAAAGAAACAGGACTCACAGCCGAAAGTACAGAAATAATAAAAATTATCATTATTATAGCTGTTGTTACTATTTTAGCTTTTGTAGCAGATTGGGTGACGAGAAAGATACTGGTTGAAAGTATAAAAAAGGTTGTCAGAAAAAGCAAATCACGGTGGGACGACGTTTTAGTAAAAAGAAAAGTACTTCAGCGGTTGTCGCATTTAGCTCCTGCAATTATTATTTATTATTCAGCAAAACTAGGACTGTCTGAATTTGAAACACTTAGCGATATTGTTTTGTCTGTAGTTAATATATATATGATCCTGGTTGTGCTGCTAACCTTAGATGCGCTAATCAATAGTTTCCATGACATTTACCTGACCCTTCCAATTTCAAATGAGAGACCAATTAAAGGGTACCTTCAGGTAGGCAAGATACTCATACATTCTGTTGGTGGTATTCTAATACTATCAATTCTTATTGGCAAATCTCCTACTGCAATACTTGCAAGTCTTGGGGCATTAGCCGCTGTATTAATTTTAGTTTTCAGAGATACCATACTTGGTTTTGTATCAAGTATACAGCTTTCTGCTAATAAAATGGTAAAACCAGGAGACTGGATTTCAATGCCTGGGCGAAATGCCGATGGCATTGTAAGCGATATAACTGTTAATACAGTAAAAGTCCGAAACTGGGATAAAACAATCTCTACAATACCTACTTATGCCCTAATAAATGAAAGTTTTCAGAATTGGAAAGGAATGGAACAAAGCAAAGGCAGGAGAATAGCCAGGGCAATCAATATCGATATAAAAAGTATTAAATTCTGTGATGATGAAATGCTTAACAAATTTAAAAGAATTAAACTGATCAGAGATTATATAAACCAAAAGCAGGAAGAGATAGAGCAATTTAATAAGGAACAGGGAATTACTGATGAAGATACTGTAAGCAGAAGAAGATTAACCAATATAGGGATATTCCGCCAATATATCGAAATTTACCTGGAAAAAAATCCCAAAATACAACCCAACAAACCTCCTTTCATAATAATGGTAAGGCACCTGCAACCAACAGATAAAGGACTACCCATACAAATTTATGCATTCAGCAAAGAACAAAAATGGGCAATTTATGAAAAAGTCCAGGCAGACATTTTTGATCATATACTTGCTGTAATACCTGAGTTTCAACTAAGAGTATTTCAAAATCCTTCGGGAGATGATTTCAGATCTTTACAAAGCATTCATGAAGATTAAAATATAAACTTAGTTTTCAATTAATCAGAAAAAAATGTTACCTTCGTTCAGCAAAATCTGACCCCCATCAAAAATGTGAAGCAAAATAAGAAAGGTTTCTTTAAAAATATTTTCAGAATAAAACAAAATAAAAATTCTGGGAATACTGGTATAGATATTTCCAAATTTTCGCAGGATAAAAACTTACAAGATATAAACGATATCTCCAGCCTGGATAAGGCAATTGAAATCATTGAGCAGCAAAATGAGGAGCTGAATGCCTTAAGAAAAGAGATGTATGACCAACATGATAAGCTGGATAAGATATATCAAAAGATGCGCAATCGTACAATCGATTTGTTCGGTAGAATGGTGGATCTGAAAAAGGCAAAAAAAACCATTAGTCTTCAAAATGAACAACTTGAACACCAGCGTTACGAAATTGAAAAGCAACGTTCAAGACTTGAGAAAACATACAAAAAGTTCAGAGAGAGGACTATAGATTTGTTTGGCAAAATGATAGACCTCAAAAAAGCCAAAAAGACTATAACCAATCAAAACGACAAATTAGAAAAGCAAAGACAAAAACTCGATGAGATTAATGCTACAAAAGATAAGTTTTTCTCAATAATAGCTCATGATCTAAAAAACCCAATCGCCGGGTTCCTTGAGTTAACAGATCTGCTATCAGAAAATTACTATGAATTGGGCCAGGATGAGGGCAAAGAAATGATAGGTTTAATGAATAAAAATGCAAAAAATCTCTTTTCTCTGTTGGAAAACCTCCTTCACTGGTCACGTGCTCAAACAGGCAATATACATTTTATGCCCGAACCTTTTAATTTTTATGATGCAATTGAGGAAACAATCTCACTTCTGAAAATGAATATTGATAATAAAAAACTGTCTGTTATCAATAAAACCGATAAAGACTGCGAAGTGAAGGCAGATTATAATATGATATCAACTATACTGAGAAACCTGTTATCAAATGCAATCAAATTCTCTCACGTGGGTAAAAGCATAATAATAAATTCTCAGCAGATAAATAATAATAACCTTCAAATATCAATTGAAGATAAAGGTATTGGAATAAATCCAAAAGAAAAAGAAAAGCTTTTTCATATTGGAGAGAATGTAGCAAAGCCGGGTACTTCAAATGAAAAAGGAACAGGCCTGGGCCTTCTTGTTTGTAAAGAATTTATAGAAAAACACGGTGGTAAGATCTGGGTTGAAAGCGAACCTTTCAGGGGCAGTACTTTTTCATTTATTATCCCCTTAAACCCTTTACAAGAAGATTAAAAAGAACTTTAACAATTTATTATTTCTTCGCAAAAATTTGTCTGTTTGTCTAATTATTTAATAAAATTTCCTCTGCAAATTTGTCACTTAAACAAAACAGGAAGTAAATCAAATCCTTTGCTTAACCGCTTCAAACATCAAAATACCTGCTGCAACCGAAACATTCAATGAATCAATTTTCCCGAGTAACGGTATCTTTACGTGAGTTGTTGCTTCTTGCAAGTATTCTCTTGAAATACCCTTTTCTTCAGATCCCATCAGTATTGCAGTCGGCAATGAAAAATCGCTCTGATAATAATTTTTGTCTGACTTTTCTGTGGCAGCAATAATCTGAATACCACTATCCTTAAGATATTTCAGGGTATTCAACATCCCAGGTGTACGGCAAATTGGAATTTGAAAAATAGCTCCCGCCGATGTTTTTACAGCATCTTCGTTTAATCTTGCAGTTTTTTTATGAGGAATAACAATAGCATCAATTCCGGCACATTCGGCTGTTCTTACAATAGCACCAAAATTTCTTACATCTGAAACTTTGTCTAATACCAAAAGCAAAGGATTTTTCCCTTCTTCAAACAACTTTGGCACAATTGATTCAACACTGTAAAGTTCAACAGGAGATAAAAAAGCCAAAACTCCCTGGTGATTTTTTTTCGTAATATTATCTATTTTATTCCCCGGAACATACTGGAAAGGAATATCATTGGATCTAATCGCCTGAAAAAGTTCTTTAAACAATTCATTTGACAATCCCTTTTTAAGAAAAATTTTATCTATAGGCTTGCCTGATTTAATAGCCTCCATCACTACTCTTATCCCATAAATAAAATTCTCTTCCTTACTTGGTCGGTTTGGTTTTTCCATATCATGAATTAAGTTTCTGTTTCAAATCCTCCAGTTCAATATGCAACTGTTCCCACTTATCCAACCAGTGCTGAAGTTCCTTTTTCTTTTGATCATAATCATTGAAAAAATTATGATCCTCCAGTTGATTAGCTTCTTTAAGCGTTTCATTCATTTTAGCAATTTCATCCTCTAATTCTTCAATCTTCTTTTCTGCTGATTTTATTTCTTTTTCTGCCTTGTTTATCTTACGGTTTAAAGCTTTTCGCTCCTCAAATTGTTCTTTTGTCTGCTTTTTTGTCTGTTTCTCCTTCTTTTCTGTTTTTTTATTTACATGCAAGGCATCCAGACTTTCAATTTTTTTCTTCTGTAAAAATTCAAAAATATCCCCATGATGTTCTTTGATCTGTCTCTTCCTGAATTCATAAATTTTATCCGATAATCCATTAAGAAAGTAACGATCGTGTGAAACGACAATCACACTGCCATTGTAGTTTTTCAAAGCATCTTTCAGAATATCCTTAGAACGCATATCCAAATGGTTCGTAGGCTCATCAAGAATTAAGAGGTTGTAGGGCCTGAGCAACATTTTCGCAAGCGCCAGTCTGGCCTTTTCTCCTCCTGAGAGGACTTCAACCCTTTTTTCAACCTCCTCACCTTTAAATAAAAAAGCTCCCAGTATATCCCTTACTTTCGGTCTAATCTCAGGGCCCGCAATATCCTCAAGGGTTTGAAGCACTGTTTTATCTGTATCTAAAGTTTCATCCTGGTTTTGGGCATAATAACCTACCTCCACATTATAACCAATGTTTACTTCACCTTCAAATTCGAGTTCATCCATAATAATCCGAACCAAAGTGGTTTTCCCTGTACCATTTTGTCCGACAAATGCTACTTTCTCTCCTCTTTCCAACAAAAAATCAAGATCATTTAGAACCAAGTGAGAACCAAAGGATTTCGAAAGATGCCTGGTTCTTACTACCTCTCTGCCCGATCTTGGTGCTTCCGGAAATCTTATATCAATCCGGCTGTGATCCTCCTCTTCCCATTCAACTTTGTCCATCTTTTCAAGCTGCTTTATTCTCGACTGAACCACAGAGGCTTTACTGGCTTTATAACGAAAACGATCTATAAAACGCTCATCCTCCTTTATCTTTTTCTGCTGATTATAATAGGCTGATTTCTGAAGCTCTATTCTTTTCTCCTTTTCTTTTACAAATTCAGAATAAGGCATTTTATAATCATACAAATTTCCCATAGATAATTCAAGAGTTCTTTCCGTTACCTGGTCCAGAAATCTTCTGTCATGAGAAATTAAAACAATCGCACCCTGAAACCCTTTCAAATAATCCTCAAGCCATTGAATCGATTCTATATCGAGGTGGTTAGTTGGTTCATCAAGAAGGATTACATCAGGTCTTTGCAGTAATATCTTAGCCAGTTCCACTCTCATCCGCCATCCGCCACTGAATTTTTCCAAAGGCTGAGATAATTCATCCTGCTCAAAACCCAATCCCTTCAATGTCCTTTCTATGTCTCCCTCTATACTGTCTCCTCCCAGGAAGTTATAACGTTCTGTCTTTTCTGAAAATTCACTTACCAGTTTTTCATAAGATTCAGAAGAAAAGTCCTCTCTTTCTGAAATCTCCTTATTCAATGATTCTATTTCATCCTTAAGAGATGAAATCTCTGTAAGCTGTTTAAAAACATAATTATAAACTGTCTCCTTGCTTTCAATATTTAACTCCTGGGGCAGATAGCCCATTCTTAAATCCCTTGCCATATTTGTTCTACCCTCTGTTGGGCTCACTTGCCCCAATAAAATTTTCAGTATGGTTGTCTTTCCGGCTCCATTATTCCCAACCAGGCCTATTTTGTCTTTAGGCTGAATTAAGAATGAAATGTTTCTAAATAATGTTTTTCCAGAAAAATCAAGGGTTACATCTTCAATTGAGATCATCTGCTTTTTTTTGACAAATTTATAGTTAGAAATTGTAAAAAAGAATTTATACTCAAAAGATGCAAAAAAAAATGAAAAAAATAATGCAGCTATGTTTTTTCATGATCGTATTTTGATTAAGTACAAAATTTTAAAACCTATGAAAATGAAAAAATTATTCCTTGTTATTTCAATAGCAATTATTGGTGGATTCACCTTATCTGCCCAGAAAACAATACAAGCAGATGAAATAATTAAAATGATCGATAATGATAAAAAAATAGAGCTTGAAAATCATATTATAAAGGGAGCTCTTGGTTTTGTCAAAGTAGAGGACAGAACAAAAGAAAAATCAGGTACAATGTTCGGAGGGCAGGATCAGTATGATTGTCACGTAAGAGTGCCTGTTGTATTTACAAATTGTACATTTGAAGATGATGTAGTAGCTTACTACAACAATGAGGACGATGACGAAGTATTCAATGCATTGTTCCATGAGGATGCTATATTTAAAAACTGCAAATTTGAAGGAGATGCACTTTTCAAATATTCATATTTTAAAAAGGCAACTGATTTCTCCGGTAACATTTTTAGAGAGCATGCATATTTTAAATATGCCAAATTTTACACAGCTGCTAGTTTTAAAAATTCAGAATTCCAGGGAGAAGCTAATTTCAAATACACCAAATTTAAAGAAAAAGCCGACTATAGCAACTGCTCTTTTGAAGAAGAAACAAATTTTAAATATACTGCTTTCAACGATGAGATAAGCTTTTACAAAAGTGTATTTAAAGACGAAACATCTTTCAAATACACTAAATTCAGAGAGTTTGCAAATTTTTCAGAAAGCAAATTCGAGAGGGAAGTTACCTTTAAATACACAAAATTTCCTGAAGGAGTATCATTTGAAAATGCATACTTTGACGATGATGTTAATTTCAAATACACAAAATTCTACAAGCCTTTAAAAATGGATGGGGTAACATTTGAAGACGATGTTGACCTGAAATATACTCAGTTTGAAGACAAAGATTTTTCAAAATATCTCCTGGAAAAGAAACTATAATATGTAAGGCAGGTAGGGGAAATATTATTTCTCTTACTTGCCTATTAAATTAATCTCCCTCATAAATTTTTCTTTATAAGCTTTTCCAATAGGAAGGTTCCTCATGCCTTTATTGGATTCCAGAATCACTTCATTATCCTCAATTTTTTCTATGTTTTTCACATTGACTATATACGAACGATGGATGCGTTTAAAGTATAGTGCAGGTAGTTGTTTCAGGATTGACTTCATTGTGAAATGAATGGTGAACTTTTCATTATATGTTTGAATAACAACATAATTTTCCATTGCTTCAACCCAGAGTATGTCTTTGTATTTTAATCGTATAAGTGCAGAATCCTTTTTAATAAAAATTTCATCATTTTCTTTTTGGTTGTATTCTTTTACATTGTGGCTATCAAGCGATTTTTGGGCTGCTTTATAAAATCGACTGTATGTGATTGGTTTTAGAAGATAATCAGTTACTTCATAATCAAATGCCTGAAGCGCATATTTTTCTTGCGATGAAATTATAATAACCTGGGGAAGATCCTTGACTGTATTTAAAAATTCAATGCCTGTCATTTCAGGCATTTCAATATCGAGAAAAATTAAATCAACGGTAGTATCACTGGCATTCATCATATTTATAGCCTCAACAGCATCATGAAAACTACCAATTAGTTCTAAAAACTCTGTCCTGTTAATAAATTCTTCAACTACTTTTAAGGAAAGCTGATCATCATCTATCACTATACAATTCATAGCCAAGTATATAATTTTTCATTGTTTTTATAAAATTACGAAATTTATTGACAAAAAGTTCTATTTATGTGATAAAAATTTATTGATTAAGAGGTCGGATCTTTTTATAGATTTCTTTAACCAATCGAGTTTTAATTCTTTAATCTCATTATCAGAAAGTTTCCAGTCAATCGGAAGATTTCTCAATTTGGCCGTTAAATGATGCAGAATTATGGCTGCTGAAACTGAAATATTAAAACTCTCGGTAAATCCATACATCGGAATTCTGATAAACTCATCGGAATTCTCGAGAACCTTGTCCGATAAACCATGCATTTCGGTTCCGAAAAACAAAGCTACTTTTCCCTTTGTCATATCAAAATCATCAAGTTCGGTATCATGGGTATGAGGAGTTGTAGCTACTATTCTATAGTTTTCATTCCTTAGGTCGTTTATCACATTGATTGTGTTTTCTTCAGATTTGTTGTATTTTTTCAGTGAAAGCCATTTTGAGGCACCAAGGGCAACATCAGGATTTACTCTGTATTCATTCCTGTTTTCAACAATATATGCATCCTGGATCCCGAAACAGTCCATTGTTCGCAAAACAGCACTTGCATTATGAGGTTGATAAATATCTTCCAGCACTACCCTCACATACCTGGTTCTCCGGGCGAGAATCTCATCAAACAAAGCCAATCTTTTCTGGGTAATAAACTGTGAAAGATACTCTATTAAACTATCTGTCATAGCTGGTTATAAAAAAGTTAAAGATAAAAAAAAGGAGTACGATCGGTACTCCCTTTTTTTTACAGTTATAATTTTTTTATTGTACTGCGCTAGAAAGATCACTACCAGCTTTAAATTTAACTACATTTTTAGCTTTGATAGTAATTGGTTTTCCAGTTTGTGGATTTCTTCCTGTTCTTTCGCTTCTACGAGCTACTGAGAAAGATCCAAATCCTACGAGTGCAACTCTTTCTCCTTTTTTCAGAGCTTTAGTTGTTGAGTTTACAAAAGCATCTAGTGCTTTTTTAGCATCGGCTTTAGTTAATTTTGCATCCTTTGCGATAGCATCAATTAATTCCGCTTTGTTCATAATTAATTGTTTTTTAGGGTTAGTAAATAAATTTATTACAAATATAGCATATTTAGTGACTTAAACAAATTATAAATCTATAAATCTTGATGTGTCAACTAATATACAATTTTAGATTGATAAAAATGCAAAAAAAATCAAGAAAATTCAACAAAATAGCACAAAAAATTCTCATTTTTAGCGTTTTAATAAACAACTATCGTTATAAAACACTGACTAACAAAGGCTTAAACGAACAATATTTTTCATGGGAATTTCCACTTTTTTTTCAACAAAATCATTGATTATTGTTGAAAACTCACATTTTTTTAAATTTTGCATAGAAAAAATTCCATAATTTTTCATCAGGAGGAATGGCTTGTATCTCTACCGGATTATTTTTTACCGGATGAATAAATTTCATGCTTCTCGCGTGCAGACTAATCCCTCCCCCTTTATTGCTTCTGGGGTATCCATATTTTAAATCACCTTTAATAGGACATCCTATTTTTGAAAGCTGACTGCGTATCTGGTGATGCCTCCCTGTGTGAAGATCAACTTCAAGTAAGTAATACCTGTCAGACCGGGCTTTAAAACGATAAGTAAGACCAGCTTTTTTTGAACCTTCTCTTGGCTCTGTGAATGCGAAGGATTTATTTTTTCTCCTGTCTCTTACCATAAAGTGATTTAATTCACCGGAAGGTGGATTGGGTTTATTTTGAACAAGAGCCCAATAAGTTTTTTCTACTTCTTTATTCTTAAAAAGTTTATTAATACGAGATAGGGCTTTAGAAGTTTTTGCAAATAAAACAACCCCACTGACAGGCCTGTCTAACCTGTGAACAACTCCAAGATAAACATTACCTGGTTTATTGTACTTTTCTTTAAGGTATGCCTTTACCTTTTTATCAAGAGATATATCACCTGTTTGATCTCCCTGTACAAGATCATTGTTTGTTTTATTGACAGCTATGAAGTGATTGTCTTCGTATAAAATCTGTATTGAATCCAATTAATACTGCTCTTTATCGTTAGGAAATTTTAATTCTTTTACGTCATGAATATAGGCCTGCACTGAACCCAGAATCTCAGCATAAAGATTGTGATAACGTCTTAAAAACCTGGGTGAAAAGTCCTGATTAATTCCAAGCATATCGTGCAATACCAGAACCTGTCCATCTACTTCCCGGCCTGCACCAATACCTATAACAGGAATCGTTAATTCTTTAGCCACTTTTGCAGCAAGTTCAGCGGGTACTTTCTCCAGTACAAGTGCAAAACAACCTGCATCTTCAAGTACATGTGCATCTGAAATTAATTTATTTGCTTCGTCTTCTTCTGTTGCCCTCACTACATAAGTCCCGAATTTATGTATAGATTGCGGTGTCAGGCCTAAATGTCCCATTACCGGAATACCAGCAGATAAAATTCTTTTTGCAGATTCTGCAATTTCATCTCCTCCTTCCATTTTCACAGCATGCCCCCCTGTTTCTTTCATTATTCTTATAGCTGAAGTTAAAGCTTCTTTTGAGTTTCCCTGGTAGGCACCAAATGGTAAATCAATCACGACAAAAGCCCGTTCTACTGCTTTTACGACTGATTTGGCATGGTAGATCATTTCGTCCATCGTAATTGGTAAAGTGGTCTCATTTCCGGCCATCACATTCGAAGCAGAATCTCCAACTAATACTACATCAATATTGGCTTTATCAAGAATTCTTGCCATACTAAAATCATAAGCTGTCAGCATAGCAATTTTTTCTTTCCTGTGTTTCATTTCATGAAGGACATGAGTTGTTATTTTTTTTATGGGTGTTTTTTCCATAGTTTACCTTTTTTAAGCTTCATTTGACAAAACTACAAATTAATGTAATACGTTGTCTGAAAAAAACAATATGACGTTGTGACAGTCTGTCATTTTTCCGGGTAAAATTTACGAATTTAAAGTCAGTCACAATAAAAACTGTGACATAATATCACAAATAACAATACAAAAAAAAGCTGGCATAATCATTGAGAAAATTATCGCGGAAAATAAAAAGTTGAATCAAAATAAAATACAGAACAATGGGTAAAATAATAGGAATTGACTTAGGAACTACAAATTCATGTGTCAGCGTAATGGAGGGCAATGAGCCTGTCGTAATCCCCAACAGTGAAGGGAAAAGGACAACCCCATCTATGGTGGCATTTATCGAAAACGGAGAACGAAAAATTGGAGATCCGGCAAAAAGACAAGCAATAACAAATTCAGAAAAAACAGTTTCATCTATCAAAAGATTCATGGGTGAATCCTATGATAAGGTATCAACAGAAATTAACCGGGTATCTTATAAGGTAGAAAAGGGCGATAATAATATGCCCCGTATCAAAATAGATGACAGACAATATACTCCCCAGGAATTATCAGCAATGGTTTTACAAAAAATGAAAAAAACCGCTGAGGATTATCTGGGACAAGAAGTTACAGAAGCTGTTATTACTGTACCTGCTTATTTTAGTGACTCTCAGAGACAAGCCACTAAAGAAGCCGGGGAAATCTCAGGATTAGAAGTAAAAAGAATTATCAACGAACCAACCGCAGCTTCGCTTGCTTATGGTTTAGATAAGCAGGACAAGGATATTAAAGTTGCTGTATTCGATTTAGGTGGTGGTACTTTCGATATCTCAATCCTTGAATTGGGAGACGGCGTTTTTGAAGTTAAATCAACAAACGGAAACACACACCTTGGTGGTGATGATTTCGACCAGGTAATTATTGACTGGTTGGCAGAAGAATTTAAAAAAGACGAAGGTGTGGATCTGAAAAAAGACCCGATGGCTCTTCAAAGACTCAAAGAAGCAGCAGAGAAGGCAAAAATTGAATTGTCAAGTGCTTCAAGTACTGAAATAAATCTGCCATACATCATGCCGGTTGATGGTGTACCTAAGCACCTTGTTAAATCATTGTCAAGGTCAAAATTTGAACAACTGGCAGATCACCTGATCCAGGAAACAAAAGAACCTTGCGAAAAAGCACTTAAAGATGCAGGCTATACTTCAAATGATATTGACGAAGTAATTCTGGTCGGTGGTTCTACAAGAATACCTGCTATCCAGGAAACAGTTAAAAATATCTTTGGTAAAAATCCTTCAAAAGGTGTTAATCCCGACGAGGTAGTTGCTATTGGTGCCGCTATTCAGGGTGGTGTACTTACAGGTGACGTGAAAGACGTGCTCCTGCTTGATGTAACTCCTCTATCTCTTGGTATTGAAACCATGGGCGGCGTTTTCACCAAGCTAATTGAAGCCAATACAACCATTCCGAGTAAAAAATCGGAAACATTTACAACAGCCGCTGATAATCAACCTTCTGTTGAAATTCATGTATTGCAGGGTGAAAGACCTATGGCAAAAGATAACAAATCAATCGGAAGATTCCACCTCGACGGAATTCCACCAGCTCCAAGAGGAGTACCTCAAATTGAAGTAACTTTTGACATCGATGCAAATGGTATTTTGAATGTATCTGCTAAAGACAAAGCAACAAACAAAGAACAAAGCATCAGGATTGAAGCTTCATCAGGATTGAGTGAAAGTGAAATAGAAAAAATGAAAGAAGAAGCAAAAGCCAATGCTGAAGAAGACCAAAAAGCCAAAGACAAAATTGAAAAATTAAATAAAGCTGACAGTCTGATATTCCAAACTGACAAACAACTGAAGGAATTTGGTGATAAACTATCAGACGATAAGAAAAAACCAATAGAAAGTGCTTTGGAAGCTCTGAGAGATGCTCATAAAAATGAAAAAATAGATGAGCTTGACCAGAAAATGGAAGATTTAAACAAAGCATGGCAAGCAGCTTCTGAAGAAATGTACAAAGCACAACAGGAAGCCGGTGGCCAGCAATCTGGCGGACAACAAGCCGGAGGCCAGCAAGGTGGACAGGGACAAGGTTCTGATCAAAAAGGATCTTCTTCCAAAGGAGGAGACGATGATGATGAGGTTACCGATGTAGATTTTGAAGAAGTGAAATAAATAAACTGATTATGAAAGAAAAAGAGGCTGTCTCAAAAGGGGCAGCCTCTTTTTGTTATATAAAAAATTACCGGTTATTTAAATTTGTACTAAAATAATTTCAAAAATGAAATGTTATTCAATTACAAATAATAATTAATTTTACACTTAAATATTTTTGATAAAACAAACATATAATTCTAAAAAATACATCATATGAAAATTTCTAAAACACTGATGTTACTTTTTTTCTCCTTTTTATTCAGCTCAACATTGTACGGACAAAACCAGGTTGATGATAATGGAAGAAAACACGGAGTATGGAAAAAAAAATACCCAAACGGACAAATTCAGTATAAAGGGCAATTCAAACATGGGAAACCTGTTGATACTTTTAAAAGGTACTATCCAAATGGAAAGATAAAAGCCATCATGATTTACAAAGACCAGGGAAAAGTCTATGCACAACTTTATGATAAAAAAGAAATTAAAAAGGCAGAAGGTTATTTCATTAACCGCAAAAAAGACAGTGTCTGGAATTACTATAATGAGTATGGTAATTTAGTTAGTAAAGATCGCTACGAAAATGGCCAAAAACATGGCAAATCAGTTAAATTTTACCGTTCAGGCGATACTTCACAGGTTAGCCATTGGAAAAAGGGAACAAAAGACGGACTTTTTAAACAATATTTTACAAACGGTAAACTGAAATTATTATCAAACTATAAAAACGGAAAAATAAACGGATATGTTACTGTTTTTTTTCCGGATGGTTCCAAGAAAATAGAAGGAAAATATGTAAATAATCTCAAAGAAGGCAAGTGGGTATATTTTGAAGATAACAGGGATACAAGCAAGGTAATAAATTATAAAGATGGAACTCCTTTAAACAGTAATGAACTCGAGGAAAAGGAATACAAGGAAATCCTTGAACTGGAAAATAATAAAGGAAAATTTGAATCGCCCAGAGACGAATTCTATAAAAACCCGCGACGGAGAAAATGACGAAAGAGAAAGTTTTATTGGCTATGAGTGGTGGTCTGGACAGTACTGCTGCTGCCATTATCTTACAAGATGAAGGATATCAGGTTGTTGGCCTAACCCTTATCATGTATAAAGATGAGAAATCCGTAAATGAGGGTTTTTACGCAAAAAAAATTGCCGACGAACTCGGAATTGAACACCATACAATAGACGTAAGAGAAAATTTCAAAAATTCTGTAATAAAGTATTTTATTGATGAATATCTTGACGGTAATACACCCAATCCATGTGTTCACTGTAACACACATATCAAATGGAAATATTTAGACGAAAAAGCCGAGGAACTAAATTGCAAATACATTGCAACCGGTCATTATGCAAAAAAGAAAAAAGAAAAAGAAACCTACAGAATATATAAAGCCCTTGACAATTCAAAAGATCAAAGTTATTTCCTTTATGGACTAAATCAAAACATACTTAGTAAAACACTTTTCCCGCTGGGCGATTATTTAAAAAACAATTTAAAAGAAATGATCCCCTCTCCTCTTTACACTTATTTTCACCGGCAAAAAGAGAGCATGGAAATTTGTTTCATTCCTGATAATAATTACAGAGAGTTCCTAAATAAAAATAACCCCAATCTGAAAGAAAAATTATCAGGAGGTAAATTTATTTCAACAAAAGGAGAAGTTCTGGGTGAACACAGAGGGTACCCATATTATACAATCGGCCAACGAAAAGGGTTGGAAATAGCAGTAGGCTATCCTTTATATGTAGTGGAAATAATCCCTGAAAAAAACATAATTGTTCTTGGAACAAGAGATGAGCTCTATCATGACAAAGCAAAGGTAAGCCAATACAACTTTTTAAATAATTTTATTCCTGAATCTTCTGTAGAAGTCACAACAAAAGTTAGGTATAACCACAAAGGAGAAAAAAGCTGGCTTTATTTGAACAAGGAAAATATTATTGTTAAATTTAAAAATCCTGTTTTCGCGATTGCCCCCGGACAGTCTGCTGTATTTTATAAAGATGAACAATTGCTGGGAGGAGGAATTATTCAATAAAAATTAAATATAAATCTATCAGGATAAAGACAAAATTACTGCCTATGAATAAAAAAATACTACTTCTTTTGTTATGTTTTTTTCCAATTGCTTTATTCAGCCAAAACAGTACCTATTTTATTAAATTTTCTGATAAAGATACAACTCTGAATCCATACTCTGTTGACGAGCCGGAGCAGTTCCTTTCAAACAGAGCCCTTCAAAGAAGAAACAAACAGAACATAAAAATTGATTTGTTAGATCTGCCTGTTTCACCAAGGTACAAGGACAGCATAAAAAATGAAGGGATTCAGATAATAAATGAAACAAAATGGTTAAATGGAATTGTTGCAGAAATTCCTGATTCTTTTCTCAATGAAATAACAGAATATAGTTTTGTTGAAAATATAAAAGAAATATTACCCCCTCCAGGCGAACGAAAAAGCAAAAAAGACACAAGCCAAAACACTAGCGCACTACATGTTAATTCAGGCACAACTGACATAAAAGAAAACTATTCGGACAGACAGATAAAAATGTTGAATGGGCATGCGCTTCATCAAAACGGATACAGGGGCAAAGATATGCTCATTTCAGTAATTGATGGTGGATTTTATAATGTTACCGATTTATTTGATACTTTGTGGAACAACAATCAAATCCTGTTTACATATGATGTGCATAACAGAAATAATTTTGTTTCTGAAGACAATCCGCATGGTACCTATGTATTATCCATCATGGGAGGAAATATACCTGGCCAGTTTATTGGTACAGCGCCAGAGGCAGATTATATTCTTATTCGTTCAGAAGTAACAAGCTATGAATATCTGATTGAAGAATATAACTGGGTTGTTGCTGCAGAAATGGCCGACAGCGCAGGGAGTGATATGATAAATTCATCTTTGGGCTATACAACTTTTGACACTTCGGAGCAAGATCACACCTACAATGATATGAATGGAGATACAACACCTGCAGCCATTGCGGCAGATATTGCAAGCTCCAGGGGAATGATAGTAGTCGCAAGTGCAGGAAATCATGGAAATAATAGCTGGCATTACATTTCAACTCCTGCAGACGCTGATAGCGCCATTACAGTGGGTGCAGTAGATTACGATGGTAATTATGCAAGCCTTAGTTCTACCGGTCCGAGTTCGGACGGGGATATCAAACCCACAGTTGCAGCTATGGGAGAAGGTACTTATTTCCTTAACATTTCAGGGAATATTGCCAACGGAAACGGAACCTCTTTTGCCTCACCAATCATTTGCGGACTTACGGCCTGTCTGTGGCAAAGATACCCCGATTTAAAAAATACGGAAATTATTGACAGGATTATAGAAAATTCCAGTCAGTTCAATAACCCTGATTCTCTACTTGGATATGGATTGCCCGATTTTGCTGAAGCCTCAGGTCTTGAAGCCTCTATAAAAGATGAACAGATGATCGCTTTTAAAATATATCCGAATCCTTTTGAAAATAATTTTATACTTGAACTTAATGAGGAACCGGTCTATGATACAATTCAATTAGATATTTACAGCATTTTGGGAAAGAAGGTCTATACAAAAAGAATAAAAAACCCGGTAAAAAATAAAAAACTCACAATCAGTGAGTTAAAAACTAAGGATCCAGGGGTTTATATCATTAAAATTATTTCAGAAGAAAAAATCATAGGCAAAAAGAAAATTATAAAGCAATAGGAGGCCCCAATGAGTGAATCAATCACTTTACTTGAGCTAAATAAAAAAGTTCAGAGCGCTCTAAAGATCCAATTTAATCAGCCTTATTGGGTGATCGGGGAGATAAGTGAATTAAAAACAAACCGAACTGGCCATGCTTATATTGACCTTGTAGAAAAAGATGAGCTTGAAGACAAAATTATAGCTAAAGCAAGAGCAATTATTTGGGCAAACACTTACCGGATTCTAAAACCCTATTTTGAAACTACCACTAAAAAAGAATTTGAAAGTGGTTTGAAAATCTTAATAAAAACAACTGTTGAATTTCACGAACTATATGGTTACAGTTTATACATTCACGATATTGATCCTACCTATACCCTGGGTGAATTAGCCAGAAAAAAACTTGAAACAATAGAACGATTAAAACAAGAAGGAATTTTCAATATGAACAAAGAACTGGATTTTCCTCTTGCACCCCAAAAAATTGCTGTTATATCTTCACAAACAGCTGCCGGCTATAAAGATTTCATGGAACAGCTTCACAACAATCCTTACCAATATAAATTTTATACCAAATTATTCCCAACGCTTTTGCAGGGAGAACATGCGGAAAAATCAATTATAAATGCACTTGAAAAAATTTTTAACCACGAGAATTTTTTTGATCTGGTTGTTATTATTCGTGGTGGTGGCGCAAAATCAGACCTCGGAATTTTTGATCTTTATGAGCTGGCAGCTAACATAGCACAATATCCTTTGCCTGTTATTACCGGAATAGGCCATGAACAGGATGAAAGCATAGCAGATCTTGTGGCTTTTCAAAAATTAAAAACACCTACAGCAGTGGCAGACTTCCTGGTGGAAAAACTATACAATTTTGAGAGCCTCCTTTTTGAGAAATCAGATTACCTAAAAAGTTTAACAGATCAATATATAAAACAGGAAAATTTGAAACTTCAATCGCTTATTTATCGTTTAATTCCTAAAACAAGAACACATCTTGAAAGTGAAAAATCTCATCTTTTCCAAATGAGCCAAAAACTAAAAAACTCCTCAAATCAGATTATTACAAACCAAAAATATAAGATACACAACTATGCATCAAACGTAAAAACCAGCACAGCACTTACTCTCAATAAAGAAGATAATTATCTTAACAAACATTCAAGTGAAATAATCAATTTAGTGAGGAAAACAATCACTAATCATAAAAACAGGATTAACACATTTGAATTATCAAGAAAATATTTAGATCCAAAAGAAATTATCAAAAGAGGATATTCTATTACAATGAAAAATGGTAAAATAATTAAAAGTTCTGAAAACGTAGAAAAAGATGATCATATAAAAACTATTCTGAAAAAAGGAGAAATTGAAAGCAAGGTGACTGGTATAAACAATGACAATCAATAACTGGCTATATAATAAACTATTAATCCAAACAGGGAGGATTTATAATTAAACCATTAACAAATTAAAAAAGAATTATTACTTTCACTGCAATAAAATATATAAAAGAAAAAATGAAAAAATATAAAATATCAATTTTACTTATATTTTTAATATTACTCACCGCAAATTTCAGCCTGTCAGCTCAGGAAAAAGAGATTATTGACAGCCTGAAAACCGAACTGTCAAATGCAAGCGGAAGTCCAAAAGTAAAATTACTTAACGATATATCAAAAGAATACTGGTCAATCTCTCCTGACTCCAGTCTTTATTATGCCAAACAGGCACTTCAGACAGCCCAGAAAATAAATGACGACGCAGGAGTTTCAGATGCTCTTAACAGGATAGGAAATGCACATTACTTTTTAGGCAACAAAGAGAAAAGCCTCTCCTATTATAAGAACACCCTTGAATTAAGAAAAAAATTAAATGATCCTAAAAGGCTTATACAGATATATAATAATCTTGGAGTTTATTATACCAATTTAAATAAACTTGAAAAAGCTAATGAATATTACAAAAAAGCTCTTAAAACTAGCAAAGATAATAACTTAGACGAAGAAACAGGTACTTATTCTTTAGTTCTTGGAAGAAGGTATGATATTCTAAATCAATATAAAAAAAGCATAGAATACTATTTAGAAGCGCTTGAAATATATAAAAAACTGAATAATAGTGCACAGATAAGTTTCATTTACACTCAATTAGGTACTATTTATAAAGATATTTCAGCTTATGATAAAGCTTTAAGATATTATTTGCAAGCTCTCGATAAAAATAAAGAAAGAGGGGATAAACCCAGTCTTGCTAATACTTATAATAATTTAGGCATTATTCATGAAACACTGGAAAATTATGATAAAGCATTAGAATTTTATAATAAGGCTCTTGATATATACAAAAGCCTTGATATGAGGAATGAAACAGCAATGCTCTATAATAATATCGGAATCATTTATGATGACAGAGACAAAAACGAAAAAGCATTAGAATATTACCAAAAATCCTTTAAAATTGATGAAGAAAGTGAAGATTATCGTGGAATGTCTTCATCTCTGAATAATATTGGACTCATCTTCTTTGAGCAAAAAGATTATGAAACGGCTTTAAGTCACCTGAACAAATCTCTTGAATACAGCAATAAAAGTGATGATTCATACGGTATTGCAAACACCCTGAATAATATTTCAGAAATTCTTATTGAGCAAAAAAAATATCATGAAGCCAGAAAAAATATAAATAAAGCACTTAGTATTGCTGAAGAGATAAAATCAAAAGAGATTAAAGAAGAAAGTTATAAATTCCTCTCCAGGCTCAATGAAGAAACACATAATTACAGGGATGCCCTGAAATATTACAAGCTTTTCTCAGAACTAAACGATTCTATTTACTCAAAAGAAAAGCAAAACAAGATATCAGAAATACAAATTAAGTACGAAACTGATAAGAAAGAAAAAGAAATAGAATTGCTTAAAAAAGACAACAAGATTCATAAGCTTGAGATAAAAAGACAAAAAACCCAAAAACTATTAATTGTCATATTTTTAGCTGTTATTTTAATCTTTGCCATACTAATATATTATGGCCTGACGCAAAGAAAAAAGAATAATAAAATACTGGAAGAGAAGAACAGTCAATTAAAGAAGGCTAATAAAAAACTGAAGGAATCTGAAAAAGAACTAAAAGAACTCAATGCTACTAAAGACAAATTCTTTTCTATTATAGCTCATGATTTAAAGAATCCTTTCCAGGCTCTGTTCGGTATTGCTGAGTCAATGTATAAAAATATAGAAAATTTTAGTAAAGAGGACATTAAAGAATACGGAAAAGCTATTTATGAATCAGCAGGGATGCTTTATAATCTCCTTCAGAACTTGCTTCAGTGGTCCAGGTCACAACTCGGAAAGCTTAAAGTTAATCCACAAAATGTTAAGCTAAAAACGAAAGTGGACGAGATTATTGAAATTATGAAAATCACTGCTGAAGAAAAAGATATTACCATTTCAAACAAAATTGATAAAAAACTTTCAGTCTATGTTGACACTAATGTTATCTCAACAATTGTTCGCAACTTGCTTAACAACTCAATTAAATTTACTGAAAAAGGAGGGGCAGTTGATATTAAATCAGAGGATCAAAAAGACCAGGCAATAATTATGGTAGAAGACACCGGTGAAGGCATTCCTAAAGAAGACATCAATAAACTTTTCCGGATTGACCAGAATTATTCCAGACCCGGCACTTATAATGAACAGGGAACAGGCCTGGGACTTATACTTTGTAAAGAACTGGTAGAAAAAAGCGGTGGAAAAATCTGGGTAGAAACTAACGAAGGAAAAGGCAGCCTGTTCAAATTTTCGCTGCCCAAAGCAAAAAACAAACAATAAAACCATAAATAAATGATAGTTAAAAGAATATTTATATTTTCTTTATTGTCATTTTTTATTCTATCTTTCCCGTATTCAAGAATAAATGCTCAATCTGATTCAGAAGACAGCCTTTTACAAATAATAAATCAAACCAATAAGCCCGCCAGGAAAATTTCCTGTTTGAATGAACTCTCAGAGAACCTTTTGCAGACTACCCCCCGCAAGAGCCTGGAATATTCAAACAGAGCGATTAAACTGGCAAAAAATGAAGATGACGCATCGCTTCTTTACATAGCTTCTATTTCAAAGGCTAAAGCGCTAATGCAAATTAATCGCGTACCAGAAGCAAAATCAGTCCTTTTAAAGGTTATTGATGCACCTGAAAAAAAGAAAAACAATAATATTAAATACCTTGCATTCAAAAATCTTGGAAAAGCTTATCATAAATTATCTGTCTATGATTCAAGTAACAATTATTACTTTAAGTCAATTGATTTAGTTGAGAAAAAAGACGAAACTGAACTTGCACTGATATATAACCAAATTGGGCTTAACTATGCAAGTAAAAACAAATTTGAAAAGGCATTGGAGTATTATAGCAATGCCTTATCAATTTTTGAAAACCAAAACAATGAACTAAAAAAAACGCTTACATATAATTATTTGGGGAGCCTTTACTGGCAAAAAGGAAATTACAAAAAATCAAAACATTACTACCAGGAAGCAATAAAAATACAAACTGACCATAACGATAAACAAGGTCTTATTAAGACATATAACAACCTCGGTATTGTTCATAAAAACACGGGTCATCATGAAAAGGCTATAAACTACCATCAGAAGGCAAAAGAGCTGATTGATCAGGGAAAGGATCCCGGCAAAGCCGGACAGGTAATTAATTATATCGGTAATGTTTACTTTAAAATCAGCCAGTTTGACAAAGCACTGCAATATTATAAGAAATCACTAGAACTAAGAAATAAAACCAGCAATATATTAGCTATTTCGGAATCAGTCAACAATATAGCTTCAGTTTACCGATCACTTGGCAAATACGACAGTGCCATGGTTTATCTGAACAAATCACTTGAACTTAGAGAAAAGATTGGCAATAAAAATCTTATTGCTTATACCCTAAATAATAAAGGTAATCTTTACTGGAAAACAAAAGAATACGATAAAGCGCTGGGAGCATATCTTAATTCGCTTGAAATCAGACAGTCAATTAATGACCAGGAAGGTATAGCAAGTACTTACAACAACATAGGTACATTGTATCAGAATATTAATAATTATGAAAAGGCGCTTCAGTATTATAAAAAATCTCTAAACATTAAAGAAAAAATTGGCAACCAAAAAGAAATAGCCTATACACTCCATATCATAGGAAATTCATATCTCCATTTAAAAAAGTATGATAAAGCTCTTGAATATTACCAAAATTCGCTTTTAATCCGAAAAAAGATAGGAGATAACTACTACATTGCACAATCATTGCATAATATTGGCCTTGTTCATTCCAACTTAGAAAACTACGACAAAGCCCTAAAATACCTGCAAGAATCATTGCGACTCAGAAAACTTTTAGGAGATTATTCAGGAATTTGTGCCAGTTTAAACAGCATTGGAAATGTACATTATAATGAAAAAAAATACACGAAAGCAATTAATTATTTTCAGAAAGCAATAGAAAATGGTAAAAAACATCAGAACGATTTTTATATTTCGTTATGTTCTAGAAAATTAGGAGAAATTTATATTACCAGGGGGAATTACAATAAAGGGATCTCCTATCTGAATTATTCCCTGGATAAAGGACATGAAACAAACAATAAGGTGCTTATAAAAAATGCATTGTACGAATTATACAAATACTTCAGGAAGGCAAACAGCAATAAAAAAGCCCTCGATTACTACATCAAATATTCGATGGTAAAGGACAGCATAGAGGCCCGAAACCGTAATATGAAAGTTGTAGAAACACTGATGAATTATGAACTTTCAAAAAAACAAAACGAAATTGATAAATTCGAAAATCAGGTAAATCAATTATCTCTCGAAAAAGAACTAAGAAAAGTAAAAATCAAAAAACAAAAGAACTTTCAATATTTCTTATTTGTAATCCTTTTTCTGATTGTTATTCTGGCTTTTGTAATTTATAAAAGATATGAATTCAAAAAAAAGACGAACGTTCTGTTACAGGAAAAATATGACGTAATAAAAAAAACCAATCAGAAATTAATCGAATCGGAAAAAAAACTAAAAGAGGCTAATGCCACAAAAGATAAATTCTTTTCAATAATTGCCCATGACCTTAGGAATCCCTTTAACGCATTATACGGATTAACAGATCATATCTCCCAAAAAATTGAAAAATTATCAAAAAATGATTTGGAACAATATTTCTCTTTAATACACCAATCCGCCACCAAATTATTGTCTTTGGTCGAAAACCTGCTTACATGGTCTCGCACACAAAGAGGTAAAATTGAATATAACCCCGGCAAAATAGATTTAAAAGATGTAATTCAAAAAGAAATTGAAATTCAAAAATTACAAGCTTCCGAAAAAAATATAGATATCAAAGGGAAATACAAACACAACTCGTTGGGATGGGCAGATGACAAAATGATCATAACAGTTTTAAGGAATCTGATATCCAATGCCATAAAATTTACTCACCATGAAGGAGAAATAACAATTAAAACAGAAGAACAAAATGATTTCATTTTGATTAATGTAATAGATAATGGTACAGGAATAAGTAAAGAAAACCAGACAAAACTTTTCCGGATAGATGAAAACTACACAAAAAGCGGAACGCAAAAAGAGGAAGGAACAGGCCTGGGCCTAATTCTTTGTAAAGAGTTTGTAGAAAAAAATGGTGGAAAAATCTATGTGAAAAGTGAGCCTAACAAGGGAAGCTGTTTTACATTTACAATACCTAAATATAATTCATAAAATAATTTGACATTTTCAAAGCATGCAACTATGGCAGAGAAGAAAAAAATAAAGTACAGTGAGGCAATTGAAGAAATAGAAGAAATACTTGGTAAAATAGAAAAAGAAGAGCTTGATGTAGATGAACTTACAGAAAAGGTGAAACGCGTATCCGAATTGATCAAGCTCTGCAAAGATAAATTACACAAGACTGAAGAAGATGTTGAGAATATCCTTAAAGACCTGGAAACTGAATAAACCTTTTATTTTTTTATTTTAATTGGCTTTATCATGTTTTCAGGCTTTAAAATTTCATTTAGTCTATCTTCTGAAAGAATCTTTTTCTCAATAACCAGATCATAAACACTTTTTCCTGTTTTCATTGCTTCCTGGGCCAACTCCGAACATTTTTCATAGCCGAGATAAGGATTCAAGGCCGTTACAAGACCAATACTGTTCGTAACCATAGATCGGCATACTTCCCGATTGGCAGTAATGCCGTCTACACATCTGTGCATGAACGTTTTCATTCCATTGCTTAACATCTCTATAGATTCAAATATACTTTGTACAATAACAGGTTCCATAACATTCAATTCCAACTGACCTGCTTCTGCGGCATAAGAAACTGTCTGATCATTTCCTAAAACTTTGTAAGCAATCTGGTTCACAACTTCAGGTATTACAGGATTAACTTTACCTGGCATAATGGAAGAGCCGGGTTGAGCCGGCGGCAGATTTATCTCGTTTAACCCTGATCGCGGACCACTGGATAATAAGCGTAAATCACTTGATATTTTAGAAAGTTTAATAGCCAAGCGTTTCAGGGCTGAAGAATACATTACAAATGAACCTGTATCTTGTGTTGCTTCAACCAGGTTCTTGGCCATCACAACTTTTAGTTTACTGATCTTTTGCAGATGTTTTACAACCCTTTCTGAATATTCAGGATCTGTATTTATTCCTGTACCAATTGCAGTTGCTCCCATATTTATTTCAAGGAACAACTCAACATTTTGCTTAAGACGCTCTATCTCCTCCTCCAGGGTAACTGCATAAGCTTCAAATTCCTGTCCTAGAGTCATTGGCACAGCATCCTGCAACTGTGTTCTTCCCATCTTTATTATTTCACTAAACTCTTCACTCTTATTATAGAATGATTTTACCAATCTTTCAAGTATTTCCAGCAATTTCTTATTGCTGTTTACCAGTGCAATCTTTACAGCGGTTGGATAAGCATCATTCGTAGATTGAGATAAATTCACATGGTTGTTAGGATGACAATATTTGTATTCTCCCCTTTTATGGCCCATAATCTCAAGAGCCCGGTTTGCAATAACTTCATTGGCATTCATATTGGTTGAGGTTCCTGCCCCTCCCTGTATCATATCAACAATAAAGTGCAGATGATATTTGCCATTCATTATTTCGTTACATGCCCGAACAATGGCATCCGCCACAGTTTTGTCCAAAAGACCTAAATCATGATTAGCTTTGGCCGCAGCCATCTTAACCATTGCCAGCGCCCTTATAATATCCGGATAAAAATTTAAAGTTACTCCGCTTATTTCAAAATTTTCAGAAGCCCGGAGGGTTTGTACACCATAAAGATATTCATTAGGTACATCTCTGTATCCTAATAAATCATGCTCTTTCCGGGTTTGTCCGGATTCATATTGCGCAGCCACATTCAACATACGGTTATTAGCATGCCGCATTCTGCGCGATATGACCCTCGCTATATTTGAAAATATTTTAACTGCTGTAGGTCCGTTGTTATCAAAAAAATCCTTTTTTATACTTAAGACTGTTGTTTTTTGTAAAGCTCTGGCTGAGGTAGAATGAGGCGTATTGCTTGCCCATGATCCCTCGCCAAGGAAATCTCCTGTTTTAAAATAAGCCAGTTTGGTTTCCGAACCAAGGCGCGGGGTTTTAAAAAGTTCAACTTCTCCCTGATAAATAATAAATATATCCGTACGCGGACCATTCTCTTCAAAAAGCAAACTACCCCTTTCATAATGTTTCTCTTCTATTGAATCAACCAAATTTTCAAGTTCCTGATCCGTTAAACCTGAAAACAATTCAATATCTCTTATAAATGATAACAACTTTTCTCTTTTCATAATAATCTGTTTTAACCTAAGTTCGATGTAATAAAACCTGAATACCAGACCTCTATTTTTTATAGATTACGTCGAATTCACGTGTTTTAAAATTACAAATTTAAGATAATAAAATTCAAGATTCAAAAAAAGGAGGATGCATCGCTGCATCCTCCCTAACCAACCTAAACCATTTAAATTAGAGAACCTAAAAATTGACCAGTGTGTTAATAGAATGGTTTAGCTCTTCAAGAATAAGGTTGTTCTTGAAAAATTTGATTAATCTGGTTGAAGGATAAGCAAAACCCACTCGCATGTTTGCTGTACTATATATCTCGCTCGCGATATATTTAATCTGATTTTCTCCTGCGATTAATACCTGAATTATATCAATGTCGTCTAAATTATATTTTCCCTGGTATTTTTTCAGGAGATGAATATTGTTATTTATTATATCCTTTAAGCGTTTGTGTGACTGTGTAAGTTCCGTAAGCCGGTACCCTAGTATTCCTACTACCTTTCCTGTTTCATAATCTATTAAAGGACTGCCTGCATTACCCTGTTTTACTGAACCGTCAAATTGTATATACTCAACTCCATCTTTTTTATAAAAAGAAGATATAATACCCGTTTTTATTGAAAGATTATCCTGTGATAATTGATATCCTAATGAGGCAATTTGTTTCCCAATATGAATGTTATTTCCCTCATGCAATGTCAAAGATGGAATTGATTCCAGTGTTTTATGCTTAATATTAACTACTACAAATGGCTCATTCTCATCATTGATACCCATTACCAGGCATTTTTTAAACTCATCAGACGATAATGTAATACTTGCTTCGATAGAATAACCATTTTCTCCAACAAAAGATATTTCTACAAACTCGTAACCGGAAATTTTTCTGACATACTCATCAGTAATAAGATATTCTCCAACTTTAAATCCAGTCAGGCTTTTTATTTTAATATTAGTTTTGCTGTAAAATCTAAAAAGGGCTACTGATTGGTGAGTTTTCTGCCAGATTTTTTGATACATGTTAGATAAAATTGTTTCTATTAATATTAGCATCAAAAGTAGCTGTTGAAATAGAAATCAAAAAATCCATTTTTTTAACGTTTCCTATTTCTAAATAAACGTATCAAAAAATGTAATTATCGCAATTTTATTGTATTGTTCGCATTCGAACAAGCCTGTTTCAATTTCGTTCACTTTGAAAGCGTTTTATTCAACACAAATATTCATCATTGTGCTGATAACTTGAAACTTACAATTATTGGCATAATTTCTGATTAACTCTCTTAAAAAATAAATTATGCAAAAAATAAAATCTTATACAACTCTGCTTTTTACCTTATTCTTTATAAGTCTGTCATTATCAGGAAACGGACAAACAAAAAAATGGACATTAGAGGATTGTATTAATTATGCACTTGACAATAACATTAATGTAAAAAGGCAAATGTTATTAGCCGAGCAACAAAGAAACAATAAAAAACAGAAAAAATTTAATATATTACCCTCAATTGAGGCATCTGGCAGACATAGCTTTCAATCAGGAAAAACGATTAACTATGACACTTACTCATATGTAAACCAGGATTATAACTACGAGCAAATGAGTGTTAGCGGAGATATAACACTGTTTAACGGACTGGAAAACCTGAATGCGATTAAAAGAAGCAAATATGATCTGCTTGCGCAGTTGGAAAGTATAAAAGAAGCTAAGTACAATGTTACTTTGAATGTAATGACAAATTACCTGAATGTTCTTTCAAGTATTGAACAAAAAAGAATCAGGGAAGAACAGCTGAAAGTAACATTAGAGCAAATAGAACAAACACGCCAACAGGTTGAACTAGGAAATGTTGCAAAAGGTGAATTATTAAAAATAAAAAGCCAGGCTGCAACAGAAAGAGTGAACCTAACTAATGCCAAAAATGATTTAAAAATAGCTTACCTGGATCTTATGCAGCTAATGAACCTGGACACAGCAGCAAACTTTAATATTCAAATTCCAGATCATTTAAAAATGAAAGATACTTCTGATATCAGGACTGCAGATAACATCTTCAGCCAGGCAGTAAAAGAGTATCCTTCAATACAAAATGCAAGGTACCAGCTCGAGAGTAACAAACAAAATTTAAAAATTCAAAAATCAAGGTTATTACCAAATATAACATTCAGTGCTTATTATGGGACTTATTACAACGAACTCTCCAATACATTATTCCCATATGAAACACAATTAAAAGAGAATGCAAATCTCGCACTGACATTAAGGCTAAACATTCCGATTTTCGATAAGTTTAGAAAAAAGACAAGTATTAACAATGCAAAAATTGATATTAAAGATACCAGGTATCTGCTTGAAGAGAGCAAACAAAATCTGCATAAAAATATTCAGAGAGCCAGAAATGAAGCGACAGCAGCTTATAAAAATTATTTATCGAATCAGGAAGCAGTAAAATCAAGTGAAGAAACATTTACTTATACAGAAGAAAGATATAACCTGGGCCTGGTGGACCTGGTTGAATACAGGATTGCGAAAAATGACCTATCGAGGGCAAAATCGGACCTCGTATATGCAAAATACAATTATATCTTCAGATTAAAAATCCTGGATTTTTATCTCGGGAAAGAATTAAAATTCAATTAGTTGGTTTTCTCATAGGTACAGGGGTTAAGATTCTCAGGAATTTTGCCCCTTCCTTTAAAAAAATATTTAATAATCTTCTAGAGTTGCTTTTTTAGTTTTTTGTATTTTAGCCGGGTGGT
>CAYWSJ010000024.1:34057-41581 GCA_964461045.1 uncultured Bacteroidales bacterium
ATTTAATAATCTTCTAGAGTTGCTTTTTTAGTTTTTTGTATTTTAGCCGGGTGGTAATCACCCGGTTTTTATTTAAAAAATAATCAATTATGAAAAAGATTTCTCTTTTGTTATTATTTGCAGCTTTTCTTTCACTGCAATCATCTGGTCAAATTTTCAATACTGGTCAAACCTTAAAAAAAGGAACCTTCTCATTAGGACTTGAACCTACACTCCACATTGACGGTGGAGCAGATGGTTTCATCTTTTTTGCACATGCCGGTTACGGTATTAAGCCCGGTTTAGACATTGGTTTGAAATTCGGTTTAGCCAACCCGAATTATTTTGGAGCTGACCTGGAATTTGCATTGGGAAAAAGGCTGTCGCTGTCAACAGGTGTTCATAATTATAATAATTTTGGACTTGACGGGACTTTAAATTTTGTAATTCCGATAAAAAACGATATTAGAATTTTTACCGGTTTTGATGCTGATTTCAATTTTGTTGAGACAACTAACCAGGAAGGAAATAAAAAAACAGAAATCATGACTCCTTTGTGGTTTCCAATAGGGCTGGATATTGGTCTTTCAAGCAATATGAGCTTGCTTTTTGAGACTGAAATAGGAATTACCGATGAAGCTTACCATATTATTGGTGGAGGTTTAAATTTCTATTTTTAAAAATATTAAAAGGGCTGGCAATAAACCACCAGCCCTTTTTCAAATAAACTTATCCAGGCTTTTTAGAAAAGACCTGATATATTTCCTTCGTTGTCCACATCAATATTTTCGGCAGCAGGCTTACTTGGTAATCCGGGCATACGCATAATTTTACCTGTAATAGGAACAACAAATCCTGCCCCCGAAGCTATCTCAATTTGTCTTACAGTTACCACAAAATCTTTCGGTCGTCCAAGAAGTTTTGGATTATCGGACAAGGATTTTTGGGTTTTAGCAATACAAACCGGAAGTTTATCCAGACCCAGTTCTCCAATCTTCTTCAGGTCTGATTTGGCAGAAGCTGTATAATCAATAGCTGCAGCTCCGTATATTTTTTTGGCTACAGTTTCTACTTTTTTGGGTATATCCCAGTCCCATTCATACATTGGTTTGTATTTGTTCTTACAATTGTCTGCTACAAACTTAACTTTCTTGGCCAAATCCACGGCTCCATCTCCGCCTTTACCCCAGACATCTGCAACAACAGAATCAATGCCTTTTGTCTCGCATCGATCCTGGATCATTTTAATCTCTTCGTCAGTATCCGAGGCAAACTTATTAATAGCGACCACTGCACAGATATCAAAAGTTTGAATATTTTCAACATGTTTTTCAAGATTTTCCAGTCCTTTTTCAAGAGCTTCAAGGTTCGGTTCATTAATTTTATCCAGTGGAGCACCTCCATGATATTTAAGCGCTCTTGCTGTAGCTACTAATACTACAGCTTTAGGAGACAATCCTGAATATCCACATTTTATATCAAAGAATTTTTCAGCGCCCAAATCAAAACCAAAACCTGCCTCTGTTACTACATAATCTGAAAGAGACATACCTGTTTTTGTAGCAATTACAGAGTTGGTTCCCTGGGCTATATTTGCAAATGGACCGCCGTGTATAATAGCCGGGGTTCCTTCCAGTGTTTGTACAAGGTTCGGTTTAATAGCATCACGAAGCAGGGCAGCCATAGCCCCGTTTGCATTCAAATCCCTGGCATAAACCGGTTCCTTTTCAAAAGTATATCCAACAAAAATATTACCCAGTTTTTCTTTCAATTCTTCAAAATCCTCTGCCAGGCATAAAATAGCCATTAGTTCAGAGGCTGCCGTAATATCAAAGCCTGTTTCCCTGGGTATCCCAAAAGTTCTACCACCTAACCCAACAATTGTTTTACGTAAAGCCCTGTCGTTCATGTCCATTACACGCTTCCAAAGCACTGTACGGGGATCAATATTTAATTTTCTATGTTGTATTGCATTGTCAATTAGGGCTGAAAGAAGATTATGTGCTTTTTCAATTGCACTGAAATCACCCGTAAAGTGCAAATTAATATCTTCCATTGGTAAAACCTGTGAATATCCTCCTCCTGTGGCACCACCTTTAATACCAAAAACTGGTCCGAGAGAAGGTTCTCTCAATACAACAGTTGAATCAACACCCACTTTATTCAGCCCCTGAGATAAGCCGATTGACATCGTTGTTTTACCTTCCCCTGCAGGAGTTGGAGAGATGGCTGAAACCAGAATCAGGTTGCTCTTCTCTACCTTTTTATTATCAATATAATTTAAAGGAATCTTTGCTTTATAATTCCCGTATAATTCAAGATCTTCTTCACGAATCCCAAGTTTTTTTCCGATTTCTTTGATGGGTTTCTTTTGAGCTTTTTTGGCAATTTCAATGTCGTTCATATTGTTTGGTTTTAAATGTTATAATGTTGTTAATTAAATAACTATATTCATATTTTATTTTTTTTCATTAAATATCAAGTTATAAAAAAAACGTCAGGAAATAAACTCTAACAAAAATTAAATACTTTTTCATCAGGATACAATACTGGTGAGAATTCAAATGCTGAGGATTGTTATTCCAATTCATATCTGAATTTAATTAATATTGGTATACATCAATATTCAGCATTTTGTTCAAATCAATTAAAAAAACAGGGATTCTTATTTTAACTTTCGGAATAAAAGCAGAGAGCTATTCGTGTCGCAATGATTCTATAGGATCTTTATTAGCCGCGTTTTTTGCCGGAGTATATCCAAAAATAATACCTACACTTACACTAACAACAAAAGCAATAAAAACAGAGCCAAATGTTATAATAGTTTCAATTTCTGCTAACCTTTCAATTAATCCTGACAATATAAATCCAAGGATAATTCCCAGAATACCTCCAAAAACACCAATAAAAACAGCCTCTGTCAAAAATTGCACCAAAATATCTTTCTTTTTTGCTCCGATAGCCATTCTGATACCTATTTCTTTAATTCTCTCCATAACAGTTGCAAACATAATATTCATTATGCCAATTCCACCCACAAGCAATGAAATTCCAGCTATAGCAGCTAGTACAAAATTAAATATATCATTGGTTCTTTGTTTTTGCTCAAGGAGCTTCTCTGGAACGATGATCTCAAAATCTCTTTTTCCATTATGCTTTCGAAGCAAAATGCGTTCTATCAAAGCAGCAGATTGCGTTAATTGTTCTGTTTTATTAACTTTAACAATCAGACGGTCGAATTGATTATAATTTTGTGACTCATCCCCGGAAGAAGAATTCAGAACACTTCCGCCAATAACTATCCTGTAAGACTGTCCACTTGATGGTTTATAATAAAGTGCTTCACGATTTCTAACCCGTAAAATCATTGTTTTCTGAGGCATAAAAACGGCCTGATTAACTTTATTAAATCCATACTGATCAAGAGATTTCCCTCCCAAAGACTCATTTTTCAGAACTCCTACAACTTTAAGATTGATCGTGCCACTCTTAATGGTCTTACCAATAGGGTCTTCTTTGCTAAAAAGCCTTGACTTAACCGAAGAACCAATTATGCATACAGGTTCTCCTTCCTCCTGCTGTGATTGATTAAAATAATTTCCCTTTTGAAGTTTTAAATTATATATATCAAAATAATCATTTGAAATACCAATATTTTGAGCTTTCATTTTTCGGTCAGCAAAAAGGACTTCTGAATCCAAAATGATCTCAGCAGAAATTTTTTCTACCGTTGGCACAACTTCTAAAATAGCATTATAATCAGACTGGTTCAGTCCAAAAGAAAATTTTTTACTCTTGTTCTTATCCCCTGAATCCTCATCGCCATTTTCACCTGTTACATTCGACTGTTTCTGTGCTTCAATAATTATGTTGTTTCCGCCAATTAGCTCTATTTGCTTAATTATTTCCTTTTGTGCTCCGGAACCAATAGCAAGCATACTTATTACCGCGGCCACACCAAAAAGGATTCCAAGGGCAGTTAAACCACTTTTAAGTTTATTAGCCAGCAGAGTTTCAAAAGCTATCTGTATATCGTGAAAATATCTTTTAAGCATCTAATTATTAACTTTATTAACTGTCAAGAGAAACAAACTTAAAATTATCCTTATCCTCAGGTACTGTTAAATAAACTTCTTCTCCCTCTTTCAGTCCTTCTTCCACAATAATATGATTTTCATTGGCAATACCCAGCTCCACCTGTTTGATTTCTCTACCTACAGTATAAACAACACTCATCGTATCTTTCTGAAAAATAGTTTCCAGTGGAAGATATTTAACATCATTAAAACGAGAAGTTACAATTTTATTGGTGGTTGTCATAGCTGGCCTGATAATTGAGTCCGATTCATTCATTGTAATAATCACCTCAAAAACCTTAGCACCTGTGCTTTTCAGCTCCTGCCCGACATTTGCAACTTCGGTTACCTTGCCGGTATATTTTCGATTAGGGAATGCATCTACTTTAATTCTTACATTTTGTCCTCTGTTTACTTTACTGATATCAATCTCATTTACATAAGTCTTTGAAATATAAGTTGAAAGATCGGGAAGAGTGGCTACAGTAAGATTCCATGGACTTATCGTTGATCCTTCTTTTTGTTTCTCCCCATTCCAGTTTCTTTCATAAATAACCATACCTGGCTGTGGAGCGTAAATTGTAAACTGCTGAACCAATTCGGCCATTTTATCACGGGTTCTTTGTTGTTTATCCAGATTAATAGTGGCCTCTTTCATTTCAGCTTCAGCCTGTTCAACCTGAAGCTGGTAATTCTCTTTTGCTTGTTTTAATTGGCGTTTTGCTTTCTGAAAGTCATATTTTGCCTGACGTTGTGTTGTCGGGGGTTCATATTTAGATTCTTTCATAGCTATTTTCTTTTCTTCCACTGCAAACTCCAGGTCAATCAGCTCATTTCTTGCCTGCTTTAACTTCATCGCTGTATCCAGCTTGGTTTTAATGTATTCAGACTTTCTTTTTTCCAGTTCGTCTTCGGCATCTTTTAACTTGGTAAGTGTTTCTGTTTTATCCAGTCTGGCTACATAATCTCCTGAATCTACAACTGTTCCTTCTGGCACCAGATCAATTATTTTTACTTCACGTATTCCCAGCCTCCTGTTTCTAAGGCCTTGCGGACCTCTTATTTCAACAGATTCTTTCGCCTGCAACTCTCCGGTGGTGGTTACCAATACTTCGAACCTTCCTTTCTCAACTTCGGCAACAAGAACAGAATCACTTTTTTTACCCTTGCCAGTAAAAATTAATATCAAAACAAAGGCTAAAATGATGAGTGAAATTATAATTATGTACTTTCTTTTCATAGTCTCTTATTTTTTTATCATATCTTGCACCGAACGGATAACTTTATCAGCAAGGTTCTCAGCTACTTTTTTGTTATTCCCTTCCGAATAAACCCTGATAATCGGTTCTGTATTAGATTTTCGAAGATGCACCCAGCCTTCTTCAAATTCAATTTTAACACCATCAACGATATTTATTGGATAATCATTATAAATTTTGGGGATTTCTTTCAAAATACTATCAACATTTATTTCTGGGGTTAATTTAATCTTATTTTTGCTGATGTAATATTGCGGATATTGCGCACGCAATTCAGAGCAGCGTTTATTGGTTTTTGCCAGGAAAGTAAGAAAAAGAGCTATACCAACCAATGCATCACGCCCATAATGAAGATCAGGTAAAATAACACCACCATTGCCTTCTCCGCCTATAACTGCCTTAGTTTCTTTCATTTTCTCTACTACATTGACCTCTCCTACTGCTGAAGGAGTGTATGTAACCCCGTATTTTTCAGATAATTCTTTTAAGGATTTAGTGGAAGAAAGATTAGATACAGTATTCCCTTTTCTTTGCTGAAGCACATAATCTGCAATGGCTATTAGTGTATATTCCTCGCCAAACATAGTACCGTCTTCATTAATTATAGCCAGGCGGTCCACATCCGGATCCACAACAAAACCCACATCTGCCTTTTCTTTGGTCATTAGAGAAGAAATTTCTTTCAGATTTTCTGGCAGTGGTTCCGGATTATGTGCAAAAACTCCGTTGGGTTGACAATTTATTTCAACAATTTTTACCACCCCCAGTTCCTTAAGTAATTCCGGAACTGCAATGCCACCAACCGAATTAACGGCATCGACTGCAATTTTAAAATCCGCCTTTTTTATGGCTTTGGTATCCACAAAATCTAACTTCTTTATATCAGCTATATGTTTTGAAAGATATTTATTATCTGTGTAAATCTTCCCTAGTCTGTTAACTTTTTCGTATTTGAAAGAGGCATCTTCTATCATGGTTAACACTTCATTTCCCTGGTCGGCAGTAAGAAATTCTCCCTTATTGTTCAATAATTTCAAGGCATTCCACTCAACAGGATTATGACTGGCTGTAAGGATAATACCTCCATCGGCTTTTTCATTAATAACTGCCATTTCAACAGTTGGGGTTGTCGCCAGTCCAAGGTCGGTAACATTTATTCCTAACCCTACCAGGGTTGCTGTTACCAACTGATTAACCATTTTACCTGATGGTCGTGCATCTCTTCCAACAATTACAGAAATATCTGATTTGCTATTTTCTTTTTTAATCCACAAACCATAAGCTGTCGTAAATTTAACTATATCCAGTGGAGTAAGGTTCTCACCTGGGATATCACCTATGGTTCCTCTAATACCTGAAATTGATTTTATTAATGTCATGTTAAAAAATACTTTTTGAAGGATGAAAAATTGAAAGTAACTTTATTAAAATACTATCAATAAATTACTTTCCTTTTAAAAACAAATCCAAAATTAGCATTTTTATAACAAAATAAAGGGTTTAATATTTTTTCTTTCTTGATAATTCACCGCTTCGGCTATAATATTCCCATAATCCCTTTTTAATTCCCTCTTTGTATTTTCCTTCCTTCATTAAACGACCATCAGGATAATAAAACCTGCCTTCACCATTTGGGATTCCTGATTCATAATTAATCTTTGCTTTCAGCCTGCCATTATCATAATATTCAAGATACTTACCCTCAATCTTGTTCTTCTCAAACTTTGCTTTTATCTGAATTGTATTTCCCGTATTGTCATAAAAAAACACTACATAGTTATTTACTACTCCTTCTTCATATAGCACAGAACTTTTAATATTTCCGGAATTATAATAAGTACGCCATAATCCATTTAGATGGCCATTTTTCATTTCCCCTTCGTACCAAAGTGTACTGTCCGGGTAATAAATTTTTATCATCCCTGTTGTATCATCCGGAATGTTAAAAGATTGCGGATCGAATCTGAATTCAAGGTTTTCAATTCTTTTGTTAGCAGGTTTTGAGGCTTCGCTTTCATAAATTGAAACCAATGGATCTTTCTCCATTTCAGCATTCAGGGTTATTACCATTTGTGCTTTTAAAAACTCCTGCCCGGGCTTAATTGAAATCCCCAGGTCTTCAATACACAACATCAAGTCCCTGTATTTCTCCATCTTTTGCTGAGCTGAAAAGTTTGAAAGATAATATAGGGTAGAATACATCTGGCTTG
>CAYWSJ010000025.1:0-31208 GCA_964461045.1 uncultured Bacteroidales bacterium
ATATAATGAACATATGTTCAAAACCAAAACGTTTTTTGAATTAATTTTATTATTTCGCCAGAAATCAAATGTTGAACGAGAAAAATCTTTAATTTTGATTCCCTGAATTTCTGACCTGATTCAGGATAGAAAAGCGAAAAATGAATTTTATGAATGAGCAGCACTTTGAATTATATTGTCATGTGGGACTTGGTAAAACCGGAACCACTTATCTTCAGTATAAATTTTTTCCAAAACTAAGGGGAGTTAGGTATATTCAGAGGACCAAATATAAAAACTTAGACCGTATCCTTGAAAAACCAAGTTATCCTAAATACTTTGTTTCACGTGAATTTGACCGCCAGTTTGAGAGAGAAGTCCCAAAAATTGCGAAATCTTATCCTTTTGCCGGGATAATTATTGTTTTGAGAAGAAATGAAAGCTGGATTGCTTCTCAGTACAGGAGACATGTGAAGAATGGGGGGCAACATAGTTTCAGGGAATTTTTGGATATTAAGAATGACAAGGGGTTGTGGGAACAAAAGGATGTTTATTTTTATCCTAAATTACAGATGTTAAAAGAATTATTTGAGAAAAAGCCCCTTGTGCTCTTTCATGATGAACTGAAAAAACATCCGTACGCTTTTTTTGATAAAATAGCTGATTACATTGGTGCTTCCTATGAAAAAGAAAAAATAGACATCAATCCGAAGCATAAATCTTATAACGACAAGCAATTGAGATACATACGGTCTGTAAGCCCTCGGTTACTGAGAAAAGAAAGGAGAAAGACCAGGAATAAGCTTCATAAATGGCTGGATTTTCGGTCGAGATGGCTGGTTTGTCACTTTTTATTACTTGTTGGAAAAATGATTCCCGAGAAATATGTATCTAAGGATCCGGTAATTAGGCAGGAAGAACTGGATGAAGTAAGAGAGTTTTATGCTGAAGACTGGCAGAAATGTAAAGAGTTTACCAGGAAATACAGTTACTTTTTGCCTGAGCAGGAAAGCTAAAAGCAATTACAAAATATCATATACAGATGCTATTTTTTAAGAGATTATGGAGAGATCTTTTAAACCTGATCTATCCGGGAATTTGTCTTGCCTGTGGAGATAATCTTCCTGCACAACATGGTTTTTTATGTCCGTCATGTTTGCTTCATATACCAAGAACAAATTTTCACCTGGAACAAGATAATTTTGTTGAGCAATTATTTTGGGGACGTACCCAGGTTGAACAGGCCACTGCTTTTATGTATTTTACCAAAGGGAGTAAATACCAGGCTTTGATTCATCAGTTGAAGTATAAAGGATTAAAAGAGATCGGTTATTCCCTGGGAAAAATGTTTGGAGAGGACCTGATGGGTTCTTCTTTTATACAGGCCGACATGATTATTCCGGTTCCATTGCATCCAAAAAAGAAGCGCAAAAGGGGTTTTAACCAGAGTGAATGGATTGCAAAGGGAATTGGAGAGAGATTAGACATTCCTGTAAAAAGCAGACTCCTTAAAAGAAATAAAAACACCGCCACTCAAACAAAAAAAAGCCGGTTTGAAAGGTGGCAAAACGTTGAGGAAGCGTTTGTTGTTAATAATAAAAATTTATTGACAGATAAAAGGGTCATTCTTGTTGATGATGTAGTTACAACCGGCGCTACCTTAGAGGCTTGCGCAAATATTATACAAAGAGAAACCGGCGCAAAGGTATATATTGCAACGCTTGGTGTTGCCTGGAATTAGCTTATGTTCAGGCGATTCACATCCGAAGTGTCTTCGCAATCATTAACAAGTTCTGTAATGGTTTTATTCAATACCGGGTGGACCATATTCGGTTCAATTTCCTGCAATGGTAAAAGTGTGAATTTTCTCTTATGCATTAGTTTGTGCGGAATCGTTAATTCTTTGTTTTCAATAACCTGGTCTCCGAAGAAAAGGATATCAATGTCTATGGTGCGGCTTTTATAACCACCTCGCATATTTCTTTTTCTTCCGAGGCTTTCTTCAATTTGGTGAATGATGTACAGTATTTCAGAAGCTGATAGTTTTGAATCAACAGTTATTACCTGGTTAAGAAAAACATTTGGATCTTCAAATCCCCAGGGTTCTGATTCGTAAATCGAAGATTCCTTTATTACAGGACCTATTTTATTAATTATTTGATCTTTTGCTTTTATCAAAAACTGTAAGGGACCATTTAAATTACTTCCCAGCAAAAGAATTACGTTTGTTTTCATATTCAACCGGTTTTTATTATGATATATTTTATCCTTTTATGAAAATGTTAATGCAGATTTAAGGTAAATTATATTAAAAAGTTGTAATTTTATTCATATTTAAGATACTAATTTAGTAAACATAAAAATAAAAATGCTATGAAAAGTTTTTTAAAGTACACATTGGCCACAATTGTGGGAGTTTTAATTACAAGCGTTTTGCTTTTCTTTATTTCTTTGGGAATTGTTGGAGCCATGGTTTCTCAAAAGCAAAAGCCGGTTGATATTAAGGAAAATTCTGTCTTACGAATGGATTTGAACCAGACCATCATGGACAGAAGTCCTAAGAATCCTTTTTCCAATTTTAATTTTCAGGGGTTTCAGCCTGAAAAAACATTAGGGTTGAATGATATTATAGACAATCTGGAAAAAGCGAAAACAGACGATGAAATAGAAGGGATTTATTTAGACCTTACCGGGATTCCTGCTGGAATGGCAACAATAGAGGAAATACGGGAGGCCCTGATAGATTTTAAAGAAAGTGGAAAATTTGTGATTAGTTACAGTGACAACTACACACAAACATCTTATTATCTGGCCTCTGTTTCGGATTATGTTTATCTGAATCCCGAAGGCAGGCTTAATCTTTCAGGTTTGAGCAGCCAGGTTATGTTTTTCAAAGAAGGACTGGAGAAATTGGGTGTTGAGCCTCAGATCGTGAGACATGGAAAATATAAAAGTGCCATTGAGCCTTTCACCAAAAATAAGATGAGTCCCGAAAACCGCGAACAAATTGAGGCTTATATGGGTTCGCTCTGGGAGCATATGGCAAAAGGTGTTTCCGAAGCAAGATCCATTGAAGTTGATAAAATAAACGAAATTGTGAATAGTTTGGATCTTTGGACCTCCAAAGCTGCTGTAGAAAATGGATTTATTGATGATTTAAAATATAAAGATCAAATACTAGAGGAATTAAGAGATTCTTCCGGACTTGAAAAAGATAAAGACAAAATCCGGTTTGTAAGTCTTGGTAAATACGCAAAAGTTCCTAAAAAAGACAAGGAAGTAGGTTTGGCTGACGATAAAATTGCAGTGGTATATGCTATGGGATCCGTTATTATGGGTGAAGGAGAAGAAGGCACCATTGGATCAGACAGGATTTCAAGAGCTATCCGTAAGGCAAGAAAAGATACAACAGTTAAGGCAATTGTCTTCCGCGTTAATTCAGGAGGAGGAAGTGCACTTGCTTCAGAGGTTATCTGGAGAGAAATAGTACTCGCTAAAAAAGAGAAGCCTGTAATTGCTTCTTTAGGAGATGTTGCAGCCTCCGGAGGATATTACATTGTTTCTCCTGCAGATAAAATTGTAGCAAATCCTAATACCATTACCGGATCAATAGGAGTTTTTGGATTGTTCTTTAATGTACAGAATATGATGAATGATAAACTGGGTGTTCATGTGGAAGCAGTAAAAACTCATAAATATTCAAACCTTGGTACACCATTCCGTCCCATGACTGCCAAAGAAAGAGAAGCAATAAAAATGAGCATTGAAGATACTTATGATACTTTCATTACTCATGTGGCAGAAGGAAGAAACATGAAGAAATCTGAAGTTGATGAAATCGGACAAGGACGCGTTTGGAGTGGAAAAGATGCAAAGGAAATTGGCTTGATTGATGAATTCGGTGGACTCGATAAGTCTATTGAATTAGCTGCAGAAGCTGCGGATCTTGAAAGATACCGTACCGTAGGACTGCCTAAACTGAAAGATCCTTTTGAACAATTGATGAAAAATTTTACAGGCCAGGCTAAAATGAGCATTATTAAGGAAACATTAGGCCAGGAATATAAATATTATAGAAAATTACAGGAAGTTTCTAAGATGCAAGGTATTCAGGCTCGTATACCTTACTCTGTAGAAGTATATTAATTTTTATTTGTCTGATATTTAAGGAAAAGCCTGTCGTTTTAAAGGGCAGGCTTTTTCTATTGCAAAAACTTTTTCCTATTTTTATATTCAACAATTAAAGTATCATGTATAAATTTATTAAGTGGGTTTTTCTGTTAGCTGTTTTTTGTCAGTGCCGGCAACCACACAATCCTGAACAATCAGATCAGCAGATTGATAGCCTGATACAGGTTGTTGACAGCCTGCAACATCAGTTAAATGATTTAAATGTTAGTATGGTACAAAAAAAGAATGATTCTTTGAAATTGTATTATAATTCTTCCGTGAAATTTTCGCAAGAGGATGAAGATTATAAAAAATATAAACTTTCTGAAAATATTCTTGAATGGTATAGTAATTTTTACAAAGACATTATTAATACAAAAAGTCATCTTAATGAATTAAAACAAGAGCTTGAGAAAGACAATAAAGATTCTGTAGCTTTGAGAAAGCTTCAGAAAGAGAAAAAGATCATTAAAAATCTGGAAAAACAGTTTTCAAAGGAATATTTAATGTTTAAAAAAGAAATGGATAAAGTTTTTGAAGAAAGATAATAGAATTATATGAGGAAATCCTATCTTTTCGCAGGTTTAACAGTCCTTTTCTGGGCAACAATTCCCACAGCTTTTAAAATAGCGCTTCGTCACCTCGATTTTATAGAGTTGCTGTTTGTGGCAATATTAACCACCCTGATATTTTTGTTAGCTGTTTTGGTTATTGAAGGAAGAGTGAAGGAGATCTTTTCTTTTTCCAGGAAACAATATACGAGTTCTGTGATACTGGGTTTCTTAAATCCTTTTGCCTATTATCTTATCCTGTTAAAAGCCTATTCTTTGCTTCCGGCGCAGATTGCACAGCCATTGAATTTTACGTGGCCAATTGTACTTGTTTTTTTGTCAATCCCTATTCTTAAGCAAAAAATTACCTCTAAAAACATTATTGCTTTGCTTTTAAGTTTTATTGGTGTGTATTTTATTTCTTCAGAAGGAGATCCGTTTAATCTGAAATTTGCAGAGCCTTTGGGCATTTTTTTGGCTGTAGGCAGTTCTGTTATTTGGGCATTATTTTGGATTTTTAATGTGAAAGATCAGAGAGATGAGGTATCAAAATTATTTTTAAATTTCTTTTTTGCCCTGGTTTTTCTTTTGCCTGTTTATATTATTTTTTCAGAAAAAGCATTATTTAAACCGGAAGGTTTGTTTTCCGGGTTATATGTAGGTCTTTTTGAGATGGGGATTACCTTTGTGTTGTGGCTTAAGGCTTTAAGAATGGCTACATCAACTGCAAAAATCAGCAATCTGATCTATCTGACTCCATTCTTCTCTTTGATTTTTGTACATTTTATTCTTGGAGAGCTGATACATTATACGACTATTGTTGGTATTATTCTCGTTGTAAGTGGAATTATACTCCAGGAAATAAAAAAGAAAAAAATGGTTTGAATCTTTTTGTAAATTTGAGACATGAGAATTTTAGGCATTGATCCGGGGACATCTATTATGGGATATGGTTTGATTATTAAGAAAGGGAAAGATCCTGACCTAATCACAATGGGGTTTATTGAATTACGAAAAATAGAAAATCATTATGATCGTCTTCAGCACATCTTTAACCGTGTTATTCAGATTATAGATGCCTACAAGCCCGATGAAGTTGCACTGGAAGCACCTTTTTACGGAAAGAATGTTCAGTCTATGCTCAAACTGGGACGTGCCCAGGGCGTAGCAATGGCAGCTGCACTATCGCGTTCCCTCCCAATTGTAGAGTATGCACCCCGTAAAATAAAACAAGCTATTACCGGACATGGGAATGCCTCAAAAATGCAGGTTGCCAAAATTTTACAACACATTCTAAAGATAGACGAGTTGCCAGACAACCTGGATGCTACTGACGGTTTGGCTGCTGCTGTTTGCCATTGTTATAATTTTGGAATTTCTTCAGGGAAAAATGGATATAAGAGCTGGAAAGACTTTATAAATAAAAATCCGGGCAGGGTAAGTGGTTGACGTATTCCTGTTTTTGTAAATTAAAGTTTCTTTTAACCCGCTGAGATGTGTGCTTAAATGCTTTGAAATATTTAAAAAAATTACTAATTTTCCCTCCATTAAAACTCTATCGTTATGAATCCAGCATTAATATTTACACTTGTACTAACACTGGGAGTACTGCCTCTTTCTTTTTTTGTTTACTGGTATAAATATAAAGGAACTATCATTTATAAGACTGCCTTTGCAATTTTAGTTGCTACCTATATTACTACTATTGCAGGTTACTTTGTGGGTTATTTGGGAATTAATAATATTTTCTGGTACATACCCATTGGTTATGCAGCTTTATTAATTGGAAATGTTGCCTTTAAACGATTTGTGCAAATCCCGGTTAAAAAGACAACCGATTCAATTGATCAAATTTCAAAGGGAAACTTAAATATAGAGATAGAAGAAGATCTTAAGCAGATTAATGATGAAATAGGCCAGATGAATACCTCTCTCGATGAAATGCTTAAAACTTTCAGCGAAACTTCAGAATTTGCCCGCCAAGTGGGAGAGGGAAATTTGGATTATGAAATTAAGGAATTAGGTGAATCCGACCATTTACGCCAGGCTTTGCTGGAAATGAGAGATAAATTAAAAGAGGCAGATAAACTTGAAAAAGAAAAGAAACAGGAAGAGGAACAGCGACGATGGAGCAATGAGGGGCTTGCCAAACTGAATGAAATTTTAAGGCAACAGGAAGATATTGAAGAGATTTCTTATCAGATAATCAGTTTCCTGGTAAAATACCTGGAAGCAAACCAGGGCGGATTATTTGTGAGAAACTACGAAGAAGGTGAAGAACCTCTTTTTGAACTGAAAGCTGCTTATGCATATAGCCGGCGAAAGTATATGGAAAAAGAATTTAAGTTGGGAGAAGGTTTGGTAGGAACCTGTGCTCTGGAAAAAGAAAGAATTTATATGACCAATATACCGGATGAGTATGTTGAAATTACCAGTGGTTTGGGCGAATCAACTCCGGGATGCCTGCTGGTTGTTCCTATGAAACTGGAAGAAGAGGTTTATGGTGTCATAGAAATTGCTTCTTTTAAAGAGTTTGAGGAATATATGATTGATTTTGTTGAGCAGGCTTCTTTGAGCATTGCCAGTACATTGAATACCGTAGAAACTAACAGGAGAACAAGGGAACTGCTTGAAAAAACTCAGCAGCAAGCTGAAGAGATGACTTCCCAGGAAGAGGAGATGAGACAAAACATGGAAGAGCTTAAAGCTACCCAGGAGGAGTCTACACGCAGGGTGAAGGAGTATGAGTCAACAATCGAAGAAATGAATAAAGAAAGAGAACAATTAGAGGATAAGCTGGAGAAGGCAGAACAAAAAATTAAGGAGCTTGAAAAACAGCTAAATAAGAAAAAATAATAATTTTACTTCCTTCTACTCTGAAAATTTGTTCAGAATTAATTTTTTGTGGATCGGCAGATTTTTGTTTCTCACATTAATGTAGGAATTTGCTTTGGCACCAAAACCTTTAAAAAACTCTTCTTTTAAGGGAATTTCCAGATTTTCAAAGTTCAATGTTAGTTGTTTTTGATTGTTTTTCCTAAGATATTCATCAACAAGCAGATACACTGCATTGGAGTGGACCCCTTCTTTTGTAACAGCAGAATGCAGAATGTTGATTTTTCGGTTTGACTTAAGGAAAAAGAGTGTGGCCACTAGTTCGTTATATTGATCATATGCTGCAAGTATTTCACCAAGCCCGTGGCGTAAAATAAAGGAGATAATCCTTCTGAGCTGAGACAATTCATTTAAGTTGAGATTTGTTGTTATGACACCCTTTCTCTGAGAGAAGTTTATTAATTCATTAGGGACCAGTCCTTTGCTTACAGAGATTTTGTTTTTTAATGCCCCTTCAATTTTTTTCAGTGTTTCTTTTGAAAAATTACTGCTTATTACTTTATAGTTGCCAATAATATCAAATTCATAAGTTTTTTTTGAAGTTTGAAAAAAAAGTTTCTGGTCAATCTGGTTGTATTTATTCAGATTGATGTTAAACATTTTATAAGTTTTTGACAGTGCTTTAACAAACTCACTTACCTTACTTTTGTCCAGGATATTTGTTGAATAAACCCCAAGTTGTCTTGCCAGTGGAGAAACAAAGGTAAAGGGAAAGCCAAATTTACGGGAGGGTAAGATTGGCATTATTGTTTTATAATCATCTTCAATTATTCCTTCCCAATCTTCACAGATTATGTCAAGATACCAGGAAAAAGCATAAATATTCCCATTATAGGACTTGTTAATGCAATTGTCCCATTTTACTGTATTAATGTCTTTGTTTTTAAGATGAGTTAGTTCCACTTTTTTGGTTTATTTTTTTATAATATGCTTTCATCAGCAAAACTGAAATAATCTCCCTCGCATACAATAATATGATCTAACACCTGCACGTCAATAAACTGTGATGCTTCTTTCAGTTTTCGTGTGATGTTTTTATCTGCATTGCTGGGCCTGATATTCCCGGATGGATGATTATGACAAAGAATAACAGAGGAGATTCTGTTGAGGATTGCATGTTTAAGAATTTTTTTTATGTCCACAACTGTTCCTGTATTTCCACCTTCGCTCATTTTTTGCTCATCTATTACTTTGTTGGAGCGGTTCAGGTAGATAACCCAGAATTCCTCATCATAGAGGTCTGAAAGTTTTGGCTGCATCAGTTCATAAACATCTTTACTTGAACTGATCTGGACCTTGTGAACCAGCTCTGCCAGTTTTCTTCTCCTTCCCAGCTCAAGTGCAGCAGCCACAGTAATGGCTTTGGCCTCTCCAATGCCTTTATAAACCTGCAATTCTGTAACAGATCTTTTTCCTAATTCGTTAAGGTTGTTGTTAACCCCATGAAGGATCCTTTTGGAGAGCTCTACAGCAGATTCATCCCGGTTGCCACTGCCAATTAAAGTAGCTATTAATTCTGCATTAGACAAACTGCTGATTCCTTTGGCCAGTAGTTTCTCTCTTGGCCGGTCTTCAACTGCCCAGTCTTTTATTTTTAAACTTTTATAATCCATAGACATGAAATTATTTTTTTGCTTTTTACCATTTATCCCTCACTTATTCTCCTTTGCCTGTTGTCTGTCGTCTGTAAATGATAATTTCGTTCGGAATTTGAATAATTTCAAATTAAAGGTAATAATTTTAGTTTAAACTGAGAGAGTAAAAAATAAAATTCCTCCAATATCTGCTTTCTATCTTCATGAATAATTCTTATTTTTAAACAGTAAAATATATTTGTTATGAAACATATAATTGTTCCTGTTGACTTTTCTGAAGAAGCTCTTGAAGGCCTCAATCTTGCAATAACAATTGCCCGGAAGATTCCATCAAAAATTGAGATGGTTTATGTGAAGAAAAAAAGTAATGACATTTTTTACATAACCAGGGAAGAAGAAACAAAAAATGCGAAAAGAGAATTTGAAAAGATTTTAAAGACTTATAAATCAAAAGTTCCGGAAAATTCAGAACTAACTTATATAATTAAAGAAGGTAAAATTTTCCAGGAAATAGTTAACCAGGCTCATTCTTTTAAAGATTCTTTCATTGTTTCGTCCACCCACGGAGCATCCGGGTTCGAAAAGTTTTTTATAGGATCTAATACTTTTAAAATTATTGCAGCTACACACAAACCTGTTTTTACAATAAGAAAAGCGGCTTGTCCCAATGAGATAAATAATATTGTGCTGCCTATTGATACCTCTATTGAAACCCGGCAAAAAATCCCCTTTACTGCCGAACTGGCTGATTATATGGGCGCTAAAGTGCACATTATTAAAGTGACAAACTCTGATGCAACTGAGTTTAAACGAAAAGTTGAATTGTATGGAAAACAGGCAATTGAATATATTGAAAAATATAAACTCCCTTATGAGACAGATTATCTTACCGGAAGCAATATAACTGATTTAACTTTGGAATATGCAGACAAAGTGAAAGCAGATTTAGTTTCTATTATGACAGAACAATCGGTTAATTTTTCCGGTCTTGTAATTGGAGGAAATGCACAGCAGATGTTGAATAAGTCTGAAATTCCTGTGCTCACTATTTCTCCTAAGGAACTTTATCACAAGAGTTTCTTTAAGACCCAGGGATATTAATATTCCGTGATAAAACAGTCGGGAAAATAATTCTTAAGTTTGGCTTTTTGCCTTTCTGCTGTTGCTCTGTCACGGTAAAACCCACAAATGAGACGGTATATTTCATGGGTCCCTTTTTCTGCTACCTGAACATGAAAATCTTTTTTTACAGGACCAGGTAATTGATCAATTTTATTAAGCAGATTTGATAATTTTCCGTAGCTGGCCAGCTGAATTCCAAACCCGCTGGCATCAGTTTTTGTCATATTTATTTTGTAAAAAACTTCGGATTTTTCTTTTTCTTCCGGCGTATCGAAGGGATTATCAATTATTTCTATTTTTACTTTTGTAATTCCTTTATTGATAAAACCCAGTTTTTTTGCTGCAGATTTTGAAAGATCTATAATTCTTCCTTCCACATGAGGTCCCCGGTCGTTAATCCTGACAGCAGTTGTTTTATTGTTGCCCAGATTTGTTACCTTGACAATTGTTCCGAATTTTAAAGTTTTATGGGCGGCAGTGCTTTTTGCGTGGTAGTATTTTTCACCGCTCGCAGTAAGTCTGCCTTCAAATTTGTCGGCATAGAAAGAGGCATAACCTGTCTGAGTAAATTTTTCTTCCTGTCCGTGGGTTTTTATGTGTGATAAAAAAACCAGCGAGGTGAAAACTAAGAAAAATACTTTATGAATCTTTTTCATTTCTTTTTTTATTTTCAAAATGATATTTGATCATTAAATCATATTCGTCGTCTATTCCTTCCTCTTCATATTCTTCTTCAATTTCCCAGTCGTATTTTTTTCGCTGAGGTCCTTTCTTTTTATAATAGAAAGCAACGACAATGCCTGCTATCCCTCCATATAAGTGACCTTCCCATGATATTTTCATGTCAATGGGAAGTACCCCCCATATTAATCCTCCATACAAAAATGCGACCAAAAGTGAAATTGCCATTAAAGGAATATACTTTCTTATAATGCCACTAATGAAAAGGAATGATGCAAAACCGTAAATAATGCCACTGGCACCTATATGGAATGCAGGTCTGCCCCCAAACCAAAGCCAAATTCCTGATATCAGGTAGATAAGAATCACGACTTTTAGTGAAATTGATTTATAGAAATAGAAAATCCCGGTGCCCAGTATCAAAATGGGAATTGTGTTGGCCAATAGATGAGAAAGGTCTGAATGAATTAAAGGGCTGGTGATGATGCCGTAAAGTTTTTCAGGCCGAAGCGGATAGAGTCCGTATTCCACAAAGCTAACATCCAGGGTAAGTTCAATTATTTTTATGATCCACAGGAGCAACACAAACAGACCCGGGAACAAAAGGCTGTATAACAATTTCTTTTTTTCTATTTTTTCCTGGTTCATACAGATTTTTTATCTTATACTACACTGCATACTGTTAAACTGTTCGTTCAGATGCTTCGGATCAAAATTTTTCTTAATGATCCGGGTATCTTAGAAATTATAAAATACCCGGATATAAAATATTAATGCTGAATTTTGTTCTTTATTATTCAGTGGGTTCCCAGTCAGCAAAATTGTCTGACACCACATAAGTTTTCGGATCTGTAACCCAGTTTTCGTTGGAGTTGTATGTCCACTCCATTGTTTTTGATCCTCCTCCGCTTTGCGTGGTTATTAAAAACCTGTTCGACAGGTGACCAATATAATTTGCCTGATCCCTGGGTAATTTCTGATCTCCGCCGCTCGGATCCACGGGTACCCATCCATAATTTGGAAGATAAATCTCCACCCATCTGTGGAAAACATCATCCATACTTGCATAGTCGCCTCTGATGACAACCGAGCCTACATATCTTGCCGGGATACCTGCCGCACGGCACATTGCGATATAAACAAATGTGTATTCAGAACAGGAACCATTGCCTCGTGCCAGTACAGCAGGGGCAGTATTCCAGCCTCCAACCATTTCGTAATACATATTGTTAATTATGTGATTGAAAATATCCCGTGCTACCCAATACGGATTGTCCTTTTTCTTGATGGCTTTTTCCAGCGCATCCTGTATCACCGGATGATTGAGTTGATATTTTTCATTATTTGCCAGATACTTGTCTTTAATTTTCCGTGGAATTTCTTCAAAAGATCCGACTTTGTCCGGGAAAATAAAATACCTGGTATCATAAGTTGTGCAGTTAACCTTCATCTCAAAGCGCTCTGTTTCATTGGGTTCAATATTCTTCCTATGGTAATGAGCTGTTTTTTGATCCCATTGATCTGGTACGACATCTGTATACTCCGGGATATAATCAATATCGCCATGAATTTCCTGGTTAGGCCTGTTCCTGGGAATTGCAATATGAACATTGGCTTCCTGCACATTGCCGGGGCCATAATTGGTAATTTGATGCGTATAAGTTACTTTTGATTTATGAGGATTTGACCGTTTTATTTTTTGATCATCTCTCATAACCAGTTGGTATAGTTCATCATTCTGAGAATCTGCAGCCCAGAGATATTCACCGGCAACAGTAAGTCCCCGGGTGAATTTCCCAGGTGCATCCATAATGATAATTACCGAGCCGTCTTCCGGAGAAACCATATAAATTTCATCCTTGCTTCTGTCAGAAATCCAAAGATATTGCCCGTCGAATGTAATGCCGCGGGGATCATTCGCCGGAGCTTTGAATGATTTTATTGTTGTTCCGTCGTAAGGACTGAACTGAATGATCTTATCAGCCCGTTCGTCAGCACACCAAAGGTATTTTCCGTCCCATGCCAGTCCGCGCGGACTGTTCGTGGGAGCGTTCACCGTATGCAGTATTGTTCCGTCCTTAGGATCGATTTTATAAATTTTTCCGTTGTAATTTTCAGAAAGCGGAATGCCTCCTTTTACATCCACTCCCCAAAGATATTTTCCGTCCCAGGCAAGCCCCATGGGCCAGTAAGCCGGGGAATTGATTTCTTTAATTACTTTTCCTGTTTCAGGATTCATGCTGTACAATTTCTTTGCCTTGCGATCTGCAAGCCAAAGGCTGCTTCCATCATAAGTAAGACCTGTTGGAATTACCCCCGGAGTTTTATGTTTTTTAACAATTTTTCCGGGAAAAGACATACCCTGAAGAGGTATCATTACAATTAATGCGATTAATAGAGTTTTTAGTTCTTTAGTCATAACCTGCTATTTTAGTTTGTATCAAATTTATTAAATAATGAGAAAAAACCTTTAGTTTTGTAGAAATTTTGTAGAGCTGGAATTTATGCTGGAAAAGAAAACACAGGATCTTGAGAGGGCAGTTCTTGTAGGAGTTAAAGACAAACATCAGGGTGATGAAAAAGTAAAAGAATATCTTGATGAGCTTGCTTTTTTAGCTCAAACAGCAGGAGCTGAACCGGTAATGAAGTTTACTCAACAATTGAACAAGCCTGATCCCGGAACGTTTATCGGGAAGGGGAAACTGAATGAAATTAAGAGTTTTAACAAAGAATATAATATTGATACGGTTATATTTGATGAAGAGCTTACCCCTTCTCAGCTCAGAAATGTTGAGAAAGAGCTGAAATGCAAAATTATGGACCGGACCAATCTGATTCTTGATATTTTTGCTAAAAGAGCCAAAACAGCCCACGCAAAAACTCAGGTTGAGCTGGCTCAATACGAGTATTTGCTTCCCCGGCTAACGGGTATGTGGACTCACCTGGAGAGACAGCGGGGTGGAATTGGGACAAGAGGCCCCGGTGAACGGGAGATTGAAACAGACCGACGTATCGTGCGTGACAAGATTACCCGGTTGAAAAAACAACTGGCCAAAATTGACAAGCAAAAAGCAACTCAGCGCAAAAACAGGGGCAAGCTGGTGCGTGTCGCTCTCGTAGGCTACACCAACGTTGGAAAATCCACGTTGATGAATATTCTCAGCAAAGCTAAAGTCTTCCAGGAAAATAAGCTTTTTGCAACCCTTGATACTACTGTCAGGAAGGTGGCTATCGGAAATCTTCCTTTCCTGGTTTCTGATACAGTTGGTTTTATACGCAAGTTGCCACACAGCCTCGTCGAATCTTTTAAATCTACCCTTGATGAAGTCCGTGAAGCTGACCTGCTGCTTCATGTAGTAGATATAAGTCATCCGGGCTTTGAAGAACAAATTCAGATTGTAAATGAAACCCTGAAAGATATTGGGGCCGGTGATACCCCTACTTATGTGGTTTTTAATAAGATTGACCAGTATCATCATGAACCGGATCCTTTGGAAGAAGAAACCGAGGATGATGACATGATACGCAGTTTTAATTATTTAAAGAATAGCTGGATTGCGAGAAATAATGAACCCTGTATTTTTATTTCCGCAAAGAATAAAACCAATATAGAGGAGCTAAGAGAACTGCTTTATGAAAAAGTAAAAGAGATACACGTAAAACGGTATCCCTATGATGATTTTTATTATTAATTCTGAGAAAGAGAAACCTTTATTACATCAAATCATTCTTAATTAGATATTCAGCTATCTGGATTGCATTTGTAGCTGCTCCTTTTCTCAGGTTATCTCCCACAACCCACATATTCATGCTGTTGGGGCCGGAGAAGTCTCTTCTTAATCTTCCAACAAGCACTTCATCCCTGTCTTCTACAGATATCGGCATCGGATATTTATTTTCAACTATGTTGTCGTAAATAATTACTCCGGGAGCATGTTCCAGGATGTGTTTAACGTCCAGGATATCAAACTCTTTAGAGAATGTTATGTTCACAGATTCTGAATGACCTCTGAATACAGGAATTCTTACTGCCGTTGCAGTTACCCAAAGATTTCGGTCTATGATTTTTTGGGTTTCATATATTAGTTTTGTTTCCTCAGTTGTATATTTGTTATAAAGGAAATCTCCGCATTGAGGAATACAGTTGTTGTAAATGCGATAAGGATAAGCCTGTTTTCCTTTCTGACCGGCGATTTCGTTTTTAAGCTGATCTACAGCATCTTTCCCGGAACCCGAAACAGCCTGGTAAGTGGAAACCACCACGCGTTTTATTTTATATTCTTTATGCAAGGGATAGATTGCCATTAACAATTGAATGGTTGAACAATTAGGATTGGCAATGATCATGTCTTTCTTAGTGAGAACGTCGGCATTAATTTCGGGAATGATAAGTTTTTTCCCGTCATCCATTCGAAAAGCAGCAGAATTATCAATCACCTTTGTTCCGACCTCTGCAAATTTTGGAGCCCACTCCTGGGCTATTTTTGCCCCGGCAGAGAATAATGCCAGGTCTGGTTTTGCTTCCACTGCTTCTTCAAGACCAGTAACTTCAATTTTTTCGCCATCAAAATCAACATATTCTCCCTGTGATTTTTCTGAAGCTACTGCATAAATTTTATCAACCGGGAAGTTTCTTTCATTCAGGATTTTGAGCATTTCCTGTCCAACAATACCTGTAGAACCAACAACTGCTACTTTCATTTTTCAGCGATTTTTTATATTTTCAAGCTTTTTTAGCAATTAGCATTCAAAGATAACCATTAAATTTTTATTCATGAAAAAATTGCTGGGTCTTTTTTGTATCCTGTACAGTACCTCTGTATTGGGTCAAATTACTGTTGATTTTGAAGATAATTCTCTTGATAACTGGAATCAAACTCCGCCGGAGAGATGGAACACAATCCCTGATTATTCCATGCAGGGGGATTATTTACTGGCTCATTCATTTGACAATAGCCAGTCTGATCGCGATCGGCTCTCTTTGCCAATATCGCTGGATTTTATAGATTCAACAATTGTATGGAGGTTTCTGTTGCGTTATGAATACAATCCCTCAGGCAGCAATAACTGGGGTGTTTTTCTTTTGGCAGACACAAGCGCTGAAGAGATGTATCCTTCCGGCGAGGTAGAGGGTTTTTTACTGGGAGTTAATTACAGCGGATCAGATGATTTCCTGAAGATGTGGAAAGTACAGTCAGGTTCCGGCTTTGAAATAATGAATACCGGTTTAAACTGGGAAACTGAAATAGGTAAAGAGCAGACCTGCGGTTTCCAGGTTGAACTTGACTCTTCAGGGCATTGGAAAGTTTTTCTGGATTCTACAGGGGGGTTTGAACAGTTGCATTTACTTGGAACAGTTCAGGAACCCATTTTTTTTAATCCCGGATTCTTTGGAATTTATTATGAATATACATCTTCTGCAGACCGGAATTTGTTTTTTGATGATTTATACATTGGAAACCCGTTGAAGGATACTATAAAACCAACTGTTGATACAATAGAAGTTATTTCATCAAAGAAATTAAGACTGCAGTTTTCAGAAACAATTCAACCTGAGTTTTTAACTAATATTAATGCCTATAAGGTCACAGAAAACCAGGAAAATCCCGTTGCGATTGAAGTTCTTGATTCTTTCCCTTCCGAGATTATTCTTACTTTCGGGCACGGTATGGAAGATTCCTTATCTTATCATCTTTCTGTTTCTGTCCTTTGCGATGAAGCGAATAATTTTCTTGAGGATACTTTGTTATCTTTCAGGTTTTCCAGAACAGAGGTGGTTGGCATTAGCCCGGAATCAGGGAATGAACTGTCTGTGGCTTTTTCAAGACCTCTGGATAGTTTGTCTGCAGTTAGTAAAGATAATTATATAGTGAATCAGGGTGTTGGAAACCCAAAGCAGATTTTATTACATAACGAAAATCGAAAGGAAGTGTTGCTTTCTTTTCGGAATGACTGGATTCCCGGGCAGCAGTATTCAATTTCAGTTCTTGGTGTGAAAGATATGAACGGTGACTCTGTTGCTGATTTTACAGGAACATTCTATTATACAGAGGAAAAACAGAATGATCTGGTAATAACTGAAATTATGGCTGATCCATATCCAGTAGCAGGATTACCGGAAAGGGAGTACCTGGAAGTTTTTAATCGTTCGGATAGTACTATTAATTTGTCGGGTTGGAACCTTCTGGTTGGAGAAACAAACAGCCTGTTTCACTCCGTAAATATTGAACCCGGTGATCATTTGATTCTATGTGATGAAGAGGATTCTTTTTTGTTTGAAAATTACGGAGATGTTTGTGAATTTGATTATTTCCCGTCTTTGAGGAATTCCGGGGATTATCTGGCGCTTATAAACCCTGAAGGCGTTGTTATTAACGAAATATATTATACAGATCAGTGGTACCATGATACGGAAAAGGATAATGGTGGTTATGCCCTTGAAAAGATTGACCCGGATAATAATTGTGGAGGAATTCAAAACTGGAAAGCTTCCTGTAACGCTGCAGGAGGTACTCCCGGAGAGGTCAATTCAGTTGATACGGTTAATATCGATTTAAATCCTCCCGAAATTCAATATTTTGAAATAATTAATGCTCACCAGCTCAGGGTTAAATTCAGTGAACCCCTGAAACCTGAAGAAGCAGAGTCTGTGTATAATTATTCAGTAAATGGCGGAATAGGAAGTCCTTATTCTGTATTGCTTAATACCCCGGCTGACAATGCTGCTGTGTTGTCTTTCTCAAAGGCATTGGAGCAACATATTGCTTATGATCTTAGGATAACCAACATGATAGATTTGTGTGACAACATAGCTGAAGAACTCACAGAAAGATTTGTTTATCATGAACAAAAAATTAACGATATAATAATAAATGAAATATTAGCTGATCCTAATCCCTCAGTAAATTTACCCCCGGTTGAATATATTGAATTATATAACCGAACCCAATACCCGGCTTATTTGCACAACTGGAGCCTGATCGTGGGTGGTTCGGAAAGAAATTTAGGAGAGTTTATGCTGCCTGGAAATGAATATGCAATTCTTTGTGATAAGGAGAATGTGCAATTATTTCCTGATGAAGCAAAAGTCTTTGGTGTGGATCAGTTCCCATCGATTAATAATTCCGGGGAGCCTCTTTTACTGAAGCATCGGAATTTTAACCCTGTTAATTACGTACTTTTTGACAATTCATGGTATCAGTCAGATTATAAAAGGGAAGGAGGCTGGTCACTTGAATTGATTGATCCGGATAATCCCTGCGAAGGGCAAAACAACTGGGGCGAATCTGTTGCTTCAGAAGGAGGAACCCCGGGAGAAGAGAATTCTGTTTTTGATTCTAATCCCGATTTAGACCAGATCCGCCTCATCAAAGCCTATGTGGTTGATTCAATTACTCTTGGACTTAGGTTTGATGAACCTTTCCTGCCATCCTCAGTGAATGACCCGGAGAAGTTTTATGTAGAAAATTTTGGTCACCCCATAGGTCTGGAGATTAAAGAACCTGAGTTTACCTCGGTAGAATTACAATTTAACAGGCCTTTTCAGCGAGAAGTTCGCTATGTGTTGAATGTAAAGGATTCTGTAAAAGATTGTGCTGGCAATGTTATTGATGAATGGAACCAGGTAGAATTTGAAATTCCTTCCGAAATTTGCAAAAACGATTTGGTAATCAATGAGATATTGTTTAATCCTGAAAAAGGAGGCTATGATTTTGTAGAAGTATATAATCGCTCGCAAAAAACAGTTGACCTTAAGGAGATTAAACTGGCAACCTGTGAGGAATATACCGGTATGTATGATCAGATATGTTCAATCCCCTATGAAGGATACCTGCTTTTTCCTGGGGATTATGCTGTTTTTACCGTTGCACCCGGGTGGTTAAAAAAGAATTATAAGGTGAAACATCCTTACAATTTGCTGAATATGTACGATTTGCCAACCTACCCGGATGGCGAGGGAACCGTTGCAATAGTTACTGCTTCTTTACAGGTAATTGACCAGATGTCCTACAGGGAAGAGATGCATTTTCCTTTGTTGGAAGATACAGAAGGAGTTTCCCTGGAACGGATTAATTATGACGTTTCTTCAAAAGATGAAGGGAACTGGCATTCTGCCGCTGCAATTGCGGGTTATGCCACTCCAGGTTATCTCAACAGTCAATTCTCAGAGAAAGAAAAGAAAAAAGAAGGGAAAATTACTGTGGAACCTGAAGTCTTTTCTCCTGACAACGATGGGTTCAGAGATATAGTTCAAATCCATTACCAGTTTGACAAACCGGGTGTTGTAGCTCATGTAAAGATTTTTGATTCACAGGGAAGAAGAGTTCGATATCTCGTTAATAATCAAACATTATCAACAAGTGGCCATTTTACCTGGAATGGACTGAATGACAGGGGTGATCTGCTGAAAAACGGAATTTACCTTGTTTATGTAAGGACTTTTAATCTTTCCGGCAAGGTTGAAGAGTTTAAATTACCTTGTGTTTTAGGCAAAAACAATTAATTTTAAGAGGGTGTTTATTTTGTTGCATGTTTTTTTAGTTTTACATCTGTTTTTAAGATATTTTTTATGGCTGAAATTCTGGGAATATATATCAACTGGGAAGGTTTACTGATTGGCCTGGCTGCCTTCCTTACAATCGGATTGTTTCACCCGCTGGTAGCCAAAGCTGAATATCATTTTGGGAGACGTTTCTGGCCTGTATTCCTTGCTGCAGGAATAATCACCAGTGCCATTTCTCTCTTTGTGATGGGTGAATTTTTGTCTATCGTGTTGGGTGTTTTTGGATTTTCTTCTTTCTGGAGTGTTTTTGAAATGTTTAAACAACACGAACGGGTTCTGAAGGGCAGGGCCAAAAAAAATCCCAGGAGATCATATATTTTCTTCGTTCCTGCTTTAATTATTTTCAAAGGACTAAATCTTAGCGGAATCATTATTGGCGCAGCAACCTTTCTTATTATCAGCAAAGCTCGTTACCTAACCATTCTTGCCGAATATTATTTTTCTAAACGGTTCTGGATTGGTTTCCTCATTTTTGGACTCGCCATGCTTGTTATCGCTGCTGTCTTACAACCGATGGAATTATCAGCCTTTTTTGCGATTATGGGTTTTACCTACTTGTGGGGCATAGGAGAAATAATCGAACAGGAAGAGCGGGTACGCAAGGGCTGGTTCCCAAAGAACCCGAAAAGAGACTATTCGTAGTTTATCTAAATTCTCTAAAAATAAATTTTGAATGGCGCATAAATAGGTTTTATCCTTTAAAATTCTTTATTTTTGGAAAAATTAATTACAAAATATGTTTGTAACAGGTGCATTTTCATCTCTTATACCCTACATGCTTTTCTTCGGCATGCTGATGCTTTTTGCGCTTAAAACATATACTCACACACCACAGTTATCAGAAGATTCAGGGGAACATTTATTTGCAGAAAGCACCCTTCATTTTGAGAATAATCAGCAGGATTTATCTGAAAATAGTGTTGATTATCTTAAGTTTATCAGCAAAAAGTTTTTAAAAACAAGACCTCTTTATTTTTCTACAATCTTTTTAAATGTTTTCTCCATAAAGTTTATTCCTTTTTCCGAAATAAAACTTTCCTTTTCTTTTCGGGGAACAATAGAACTAAGAGGGCCGCCTGCTCTTGGCTAATTTTTTCTGATTCTATTGTTTCATTTAAATTTTATAAATTATGTTGCGAATTACAGCATCACTGGTTTTGTGCTTGTTGATTGCTATAAATGTCTTCTCACAATCGCCGGATACATTATTAATTAATCAATTCGATATTGAAGAGATAACAGTCACAGCAAACAAACAAAAAGAAAAGCTCATAGACATTCCTGCTTCCTTGTCTATGGTATCTGCAGAGCAAGTTCAGAATGTTCAGGTGCACAAGTTAAATGATCTCACAAGTGTAGTTCCTAACTTGTATATGCCTGATTACGGAACACAACTAACCTCTCCGATTTATATCCGGGGAATCGGGACGCGAATAAAAGAACCCTCTGTTGGCTTGTATGTCGATGGTGTGCCCCGTTACGACAAAGGAACTTTTGATTTCCATTTTATGGATATAGAAAAAGTAGAGGTTTTAAGAGGGCCACAGGGCACATTATACGGAAGAAATACCATGGGAGGCCTGATTCATGTTCAGACCCGCGAGCCCGGGCAAAAGCAAGAAACTCAACTAAAGGCAACCTATGGAAATTATAACAAACAAAAGTATGCCCTGGCTCATCATCAGCCTTTGGGTGATAAGTTTGCTCTAAAACTGAGCGGACAGTATTTTCAAAGAGAAGGATATTTTGATAATGCTTTTACCCAACAACCTGTTGATGATATGAATGCCTACCAGGGTGATGTGAAACTAAAGTGGAAACCCCAAAAAAATACCAGGCTGAATGCCGGATTTCATTATGGGTTTTCTGAAAATCAAGGATTTGCTTATAAAAATCTAGGTGAAAATGAGGATCACCAGGAGGCTGAGGTAGCCTATGATTATCCCAGTGGATACGACCGCAACTTGCTTACAGGCTTTGTTAAATTCAACCATAAGATGGGGAAGTCTGAAATTACAACTATCTCAAGCATACAGCAGTTAAAAGATGAACACCTGGTTGACCAGGATTTTACCACCTCCGACCTTTTCAGAGTAGGACAGGATCGGGCTCAGAATTTGTTTTCACAGGAGATACGTTATAATCTGAATATTAAAGACTTCTCGGTTGTTGCCGGTTTGTATGGTTTTTACATGAAACTCGACAAAGGGGTTCTTGTGGAATATGGTTCGGATGCTGCAACTTTGTATCATACGCCAGAAGGCTATAATAAGAAGAAAGATTATCTTAACACAAATTTGTCTGGAGCTGCCTTTGGGCAAGTTACCTGGCACGATTTGTTACCTTTGTTTGATGTTATCGTAGGTATGCGATGGGACCATGAATTTGCTGAAATGGATTATGATTACAAAAGAAGAGTAGACAACAATCCACTGGAGAATCAAGACACGCTAGTCTCTGCTTCTTTTCAGCAATGGATGCCCAAGTTTACTATTCGCTACCGGCTTCCTGGAAAAGGGAATATTTATGCCTCTGTCAGTAAGGGATACAAAAGCGGTGGTTTTAATTCTACTTTTGAGAGTGCCAGGCACATCTCTTATGGTGCTGAATACAACTGGAACTATGAAGTGGGCACAAGGCTACAGCTTTTCAAAAAACGCCTGAAAACCAACTTGGCGCTGTTCTATATTGACTGGGATAACCAGCAGATTTACCAGCCAGTGCCAAGCGGAATGGGATCCATGATTACCAATGCCGGAAAAAGTGAAAGTTTTGGTTTTGAGCTGGAAACCAGCATGGTGGCTTCAGAAAATTTGTCTTTTTCCGGATCTGTAGGCTATACAGAAGCAACTTTTCTTGATTATGAGCGCTATCCCGAAAAAAATATTAATTACAAAGGAAATTATCTCCCATACGTGCCGCGTTATAATGCCTCTGCTGGCTTTCAATACAAAGTCTTTCTTGGCAGAGAATTGGTTCAAAGCCTGAAGTTTGGAACACGTTTTCAATACACGGACAAGCAATTCTGGACAGCAGACAACGAATATTCGCAAGCCGGATATGGGCTGCTGAATGCCAATATTGGTGCGGAGATAAGCAGTTTTACCCTGAGCCTGTGGGGGAGAAACCTGACCAATACCAGTTACCAGGCATTTTTCTTCGAGGCCCTGGGGAACCATTATGTGCAGTCGGGTAAACCCAGGCTGATTGGGCTCACTTTAAATTTTAACGGATTGAATTAACATGAACGATTTTCCTGCATCGAAAAAATATACTTTGCTCCTGAGTTTGTACCTGGCACAGGCGATTCCCATGAGTTTTTTCTCAACGGTTGTGCCGGTTATCATGCGCATGGAGAATTATTCGCTGGCGAGTATCGGGCTGCTTCAGCTTGTAAAAGTTCCGTGGATTCTTAAATTTGTCTGGGCGCCGTGGATCGATAAGTCTTCGTCGACGAATTACCAGTACAAACGATGGATTATTGGTGCAGAGATTTTTTATGCCATAGTGATTGTAGCCATTGGTTTTTTCAACCTGTCCAGCGATTTTTCAACGATTGTAGTCCTGATGGTCGGCGCTTTTGTGCTGTCGGCCACCCAGGACATCTCTTCTGATGCCCTGGCTGTAAGAATTCTGGCAGTTAGCCAGAGAAGTTATGGCAACAGCATGCAATCGGCCGGAAGTTTCCTGGGAACACTCATCGGGAGTGGCGTCTTACTCTATCTGTATACCCTGGTTGGCTGGCAAAATCTGCTGCTTGTTCTGGCAGGTTTTGTCGTACTGGCCCTGGCACCTCTTAAGTGGGTATCCAAAACACCGGTTTTGGAAAGAAACAAAAAGAGACAGCCCTTGCTTCAAAGCATTCCCGGATTTTTCAGACAAAAAGGAACAGCACGAAGAATCGTTCTCTTATCATTGGTATACAGCGGACTCATCGGGATGCTGGCCATGATGAAACCTTTCATGGTAGATGCCGGTTTTTCTGTCTCCCGCATTGCTTTTATTGCCGGTATTTTCGGAACTGCCTTTGGAGCCGGCGGAGCTTTCCTGGGCGGTTTTTTGCTTCAGAAATGGGGCAAAAGAAATAGCATACGCCGGTTTGCTCTCTATGGTTCCTTGTCTGCCTTTGCAATGATTGGTCTTACTTTTTACGAGCAATCCATAAGCTGGATGATTTTTCCTGCTGTAGCCATGGTATGGAGCGCATACTCGATGGCCTCTACGGCAGTTTATACCATCTCCATGGAAATGGTAAGAAAAGGCCATGAAGGTACCGATTATACCCTTCAGATTGTGATTTCGCACCTGAGCGGTATTGTGGTGGCTATTGGTAGCGGAAAACTGGCCGATATTATTGGATACAGAGGATTGTTCAGCTTAGAAGCCATCCTGGGGATATTGTTTTTTATACTCTCGAAAAGGCTATACCAAGACCATACAAAAACGACAGAAGAGAATATTCTCCATGAAGAGAAACAAAATATACATCCGGCAAGTCCTAATCCAGAACCTAAAGTAGAAGAAACAACTGTTTGATATGATTGACAAAAAACTCATCAATAAATACAACAAAGCGGTACCAAGGTATACGTCTTATCCTCCTGCCAATTTTTTTCATTCGGATATTTCAGAAGATGAATATTCGGATCTGATAATTCAATCTAATGAGCAGGAGCCTCAGGCGATTTCTTTGTATTTTCACATTCCTTTTTGCCCTTACCTCTGCCATTTTTGTGCTTGTAATTCTTGCAAAATACCGGGTAAAAGTAAAGTTGAAGAATATGTAGCTGCCATGGAGCAAGAATTAACCTGGCTTTCTGAAAAACTGAATGATGATCGGCCGGTAAGACAGGTCCATTGGGGCGGAGGAACGCCAAATGGAATCTCATTTCGTTTTATTGAAAGAATCATGTCAAAGGTGAAGGAACTATTTCGTGTTCATCCGGTTGCAGAAGTGGCCATTGAAGCACATCCGGGATTTTTGTCCCGGGAACAATTAAAATCGTTAAAAAATGCTGGTTTCAACAGAATAAGTCTGGGTATTCAGGATGTTCATGCAGAAGTGCTGGATAATATCCACCGAAAACAACCTAAACTTTCCGTTGAAAAACTCATGAAATTGATTCGGGAAGAGGGCTTCTCAAGTGTTAATGCTGACCTGGTTTATGGTTTGCCCGGGCAGACAGAAGAACATTTTATAGAAAGTCTCAGGCAGATTATTCCACTGCAGCCACAAAGAATTGTAACCTTTAGTTATGCGCATGTGCCCTGGGTAAAAGAAAAACAGAATAAATTAAACGAACTTTCCCGTCTTGAGGGAGATGCCAAGCTGGCGCTCTTTATAAAAGGCAAATCGATGCTCGAAAAAGCGGGTTACCAGGCTTTAGGACTGGATCACTTTGCACTTCCCGGTGATCCGTTGGCAAAGGCTTTTCAGGAGCACAAGCTTCACCGGAATTTTATGGGCTACGCGCTGAAAGAACAAACAGGACAGGTATATGCGGTGGGTGCTTCAGGGATTAGTCAGCTTAAAAATGCGTTCATACAGAATGAGAAAGACTATGAAAAATATATTCAATTGATTCAAAATGGCCAAATGCCGGCAAGCAAAGGGTATGTTATTTCACCGGATCAGAGTTTCACCGGAGAGGTGATTACGAAAATAATGTGTAACGGCTTTGTACGATGGTCAGATATTGCCGAAGAACAAGGAATCACAGCAGAACATCTGAAGAAAATTACTGGCTTTAAAACAGAAAAGGTGGAGGAAATGAAAAAAGATGGTTTGCTTGACTACGATCATGATTATATCAAACTAACCAACCAGGGATGGTTTTTCGTACGAAATGTAGCAGCCCTGTTTGATCCGATGCGAAAAGAAAATTCAAATTTGTACTCTAAATCAGTGTGACTATGGAAATGAACTCCTCAAAAATAATTGTTATAGGCGCAGGCCTCACAGGATTATCGGCAGCCTATTATCTTCGGAAAAAAGGATATGATGTAACGGTTATTGAAAAAGATAAGGAACCCGGCGGAGTAATTCGTACCCGGAAGAAGGATGGGTTTGTTTTTGAAAACGGTCCGAACACAGGCATCATAAAATACCCTGAAGTATCTGAAATGTTTGAGGAGCTGTCCGGTTTGTGTGAGCCGGATATAGCCAGCGAAGCTGTTAAAAAACGTTATATTTTTCATCAGGGAGAATGGAAAGCGCTTCCTTCTGGACTTTGGGATGGAATTAAAACACCCTTGTTCTCCTGGAAAGATAAGTTTCGGCTTTTGGGTGAACCTTTCAGAAAGCCCGGGAAAAATCCGGATGAGACATTGGCCGAACTTGTAAAAAGAAGAATGGGGAAGACCTTTTTGGATTATGCGGTAGATCCTTTTATTCTGGGTGTTTATGCCGGTGATCCTGAACGCTTGGTTCCAAGACATGCCCTTCCAAAACTTTATCAGCTCGAGCAAAATTATGGTTCGTTTATAGGCGGAGCCATGAAAAAGAAGTTTGAACCCTCGGTTGAAAGAGATAAGAAAGCCACCAAAGAAGTATTTTCTGTAAAAGGAGGCTTGTCAGGTTTGATTCATGCTTTGGTTAAAAAGATAGGCGAAGAGCGCATTCTTTTCAACCAGCAAGGGGTTACTATAAAACCCAAAGAGGATGCATACCTTGTGCAAAGCGAAAGTCAAGCATGGAACGTGTCCACGGTAATTGTCTCTTCTGGTGCGCACGAAATTCCCCAGATGCTGCCATTTCTTTCCTCTGAACAAAAAGAGGCTTTTTCATCACTTCAGTATGCCAGGGTTGTGGAAATTGCTCTTGGGTTCAGAGAGTGGAAAGGACGACCTCTTGATGGATTCGGAGGGTTAATACCACACAGGGAGGGACGAAAACTCCTGGGTGCTTTGTTCTTGTCTTCTTTCCTCAAAGATCGTGCTCCTGAAAATGGCGCGCTGCTCACACTTTTCCTGGGCGGAGTAAGAAATGATAAAATAGTAGACCTACCCGACGAAGAGATAAAACAGATCGTTAAAGAAGAGATGATGGATTTGTTTTATCTGCCTGAATTTGACCCTGATCTTCTGGAAATTTCGCGTTATCAGCATGCCATACCACAATATGGCGTCGAAAGCGAGAATCGTTTCCGAACCATACAGGAACTTGAAGATCGTTTCCCCGGACTTTACCTGGCAGGTAACCAGCGTGACGGAATTGGTATGGCCGATCGTATCAAACAAGCTTTCGACCTGGCTGAAAAAATTAATCAGGTTAGATATTAAACAGTTTCTTGCTGTATTTTGTATTTATACTTCTTCAGAAAAGATTAGAACAATTTGTGCTTCAGGGTTATCTGCCTGATAATAAACAGGCGTGCCTTAGCCTCGTATTTTCTGGAAATCAGAAAAAACTGAATAAAAAAACGCAGATTCTGAGAAAAATTATTCCATAATTGTTTAAGATTGTTAAATTTGCAACTTTTACATCTAATTGTTAGGTAATTTTTAATAGATAAAACAACCAAATTATGGGTACTTCTGCTATGAGTAACCCTTTTCCGGGCTTACGACCATTTCGTATGGAAGAGAATCATTTGTTCTTTGGACGAAAAAACCAGGTTAGTGAGGTGCTGGAAAAGCTTACAGCCAATAAATTTGTTGCTATTGTTGGTAATTCTGGTATTGGAAAATCTTCTTTTGTGAATTGCGGAGTTCTTCCCAAATTGCAGCAAAACGAAAACACCACAGAAAACCAATGGCAGATCGTAAGTTTTCGGCCGGGATCTGAGCCTCTGGCAAGATTAACGCGAGCATTCAACGAGAAAATTAAACAGGCAGGCATAAATGCTGAGAAAGATGAAAACAACCAATGGCTGGATAACAGCAACGATATGTCCGAGCTTGCCCATAAATTTTATGCTGAAACAGGAAAAAAGTTGTTGATATACATCGATCAGTTCGAGGAGATTTTTCGTTTTAATGAGGAGCATGAAGCAGGAAAAGACATTGCTGCTTTTGTGAATCTCCTTATCCGGTCAATCAGAAAGCCCGATGATCCGATAAATATCATCATTACCATTCGTTCCGATTTTGTTGGCGATTGTTCACGTTATCCTGATTTTACAAAAGCCATTAACGACAGTCAGTTTCTAATTCCACAGATGACCCGCGAGGAGAAACGCGATGCTATTGTCGGACCTGTTGAAGTTATGGGTGCAAAAATTGACGAAGACCTGGTGGAAACTATTCTTAAGAGTATTGGCGACAGGCATGATCAACTGCCCCTGATGCAACATTCACTTATGCGTACCTGGGATTACTGGCAATCGGTTAAGGTAGGAAACGAACCGATTGGCTTATCTGCCTACAAGGCGATTGGAGGAATGGAGAAGGCCTTGTCTGTGCATGCCAACGAGATTTTTAATGAGCTCGACAATGACAAGAAAAAGATTTGTGAGCGTTTGTTCAAGAGTATCACCGAGAAAGGTGCAGAAGGCAGAAGTGTACGAAGGCCATCAAGCATCCGGGAGATTGCCGAAATTGCCGATGCCGATACTGAAGATGTCAAAATGATTGTCGAACATTTCAGAAAACCGGGAAGAACACTCCTGACTCCTTCTAACGATATTCCTTTAAAAGAAGAAACCGTTATTGATATATCACACGAAAGTCTGATGCGTATCTGGGAAGTACTTGCAGAGTGGCTGGAAGAAGAACATGAAGCCATCAAAGAGTATTTACACATTGCTGAGGCTGCGGAGAAACATCAACTTGGGAAAGGCGGTTTGATGAAATCACCCGAGTTGCAGATGGCACTGAACTGGAAACAGGAAAACAACCCGACAAAACAGTGGGGTATCCGCCACCATAAAGCCTACGACAGAACCATGCAGTTTCTTCATTTTAGTGAGAAGAAATTCATACAGAGCCAACGGTTAAAAGAAAAATTGCAAAAGGCCCGCCTGGTTGTATTTAAATCAATAGCCATTGTCTTTGGTATTGGGGCAATCATAGCCCTGGCTTTCTTTTTCTATGCCCAGCGACAAAGAAAAGAGGCCATGAAACAAAAGAAAATGGCTACCATTCAAAAAGAAAAAGCACATAAGCAAGCTATCAAAGCAGAAAAGAATGCCAAAGAGGCTTTCAGACAAAAACAGATTGCTGATGTAGAAAAGAGAAAGGCAATTCAGAGCCAGATTGTTGCCAACGAGCAAAAACAAGAGGCAATGGAGCAAAGAGAGCTGGCCGAAAAGGAAAGAATATTCGCGATGGAGCAAAAAGAGAAAGCTGAGGTAGCAGAAAAGCAGGCCTCAAACCTGAGAATCCTTTCGATTGCCCGCTCAATGGCTGTTAAATCATTACAGGAATCTGATAAGATACTCAAAAGTCTCTCTGCAAGACAGGCATATAATCTTTTCAGAAACAACGGCGGACAGAAAACCGATCCCGATATTTACAGCGCTCTTTATTATGCTGTAAAAGGACTTAAAGGTGATGATTTTAACACGGCAAAAGCCCATTTTGACAATGTGAGAACGATTGCTACTGATAAGAATTCCCGGTTTATCTATTCTGCTGGTAGTGACGGCCAGATTTTTAAATGGACTTACAAGAATGGAGAATTTTCCCACGAATTAATTGATAAGGAGAAAAATAAAGTACATAAATCAATGGCAATAAGCCATAACGGTGATTATTTGGTGGTTGGAGGTAATTACCCTTACATGAAATTAATTAGCCTGCATAGCAACAAACCTCCCCAAAAGATAGATATAAAAACAGGTGAAATTCTTTACCTGGGTTTCACTCCCAACGATAATAGAATAATCTACCTGGGTTCTAATAAAAGAATTATGGGATGGGATTTTTCAAAGACAGAGGAAATTGCCAAATCCAATTTAAAAGTTAATTCCATCGACCTCGATCCTGAGGGTACTTACCTGGCCGTGGCAAAAGCAAAAGGACAGGTAGTACTCATAAATCTTAATAATAATACCCAGAAAATATTTTTTGAGTCGCAGACAAAAGCTGATATCACTTCAGTAAAGTACAGCAACAACGGTGATATTCTTGCCGTGGGAGATATGCAGGGGCTGGTCAGGGTGATCAACTCAGAAACAGGTGAGCTGCTCTACAAACTCCCGGGTCATACTGCAATGGTGAATCAAATGGCGTTTAATAACGCTGGTAATCGACTTGCGACAGCAAGCTTTGACCATACCGTAAGAATATGGTCGCTGAAGCATCCTTATAAACAGCCCATTTTGTTAAAAGATCATGATGACTGGGTATGGTCGGTCGAATTTAGTCAGAATGACAGGTATTTGCTGGCCGGATGCCGCGATAATCTTATACGAACCTGGCTCCTGAATATTGATAAGATGGCAGCTATGATCTGTAATGACGATAAGGTTAATCGTAATTTTACTCAGGAGGAATGGGATAAATATGTTGCAGAAGATCTTGACTATGAGTGTACCTGCAATAAAAATGCTTTGAATAAACAACCGGATATTCAAGAAGCTGATGTTGTGGACAATACAACCAAAAAAACTAATAAAATATCGAACAATTAAAAACAATTAATAAGCAAAGAACAATGATTTCATTTTACTTCTCAGAGAATATATTCACAAAAACTGTTAACCGTTTTCTGTTGGTTACCGGCTTTATTTTGGCTGCTCACTTATCTTTTGGACAAAAGTCCTGTACCCAAAAACTGGAAGAGGCCGAAGAACTTTATGAAAATGGACAAATAAACAGGGTAGCGGCACTGGTTAATCCTTGTCTCGAAGAAGGGTTTTCAAAGAATGAAAAAGTAAGAGCCTATCGTTTGTTGACTTTATGTAATTTATATTATAACGAGGATGCAAAGGCTAAAGAAGCCATGGAACAACTGCTCAAAATTGCTCCGGAGTACAGGATTAAGGAGTTCGATCCATCTGAGTTTAGAACATTGCACAAAGCTTTCAGAACAATTCCGGTTTTTATTACAGGAATTAAAGCAAGTGTTGGAGGTATGGGACTTTACGATATTAAAAATTATAATGATATTAACACTACAGGATATTCCGCAACATACAAACCTGATATTTCCTACAGTGCAGGAATTTGTTTTGAAACACCTATATTCCAGGAATTTTCAGTTGTGTATGAATTTTATTACAGCGCTTATTCCTATGGCTTTGAAAACAAACCCTTAGACTATGCAGAAATTTCTTTTAAAGAAACTGTTTCAGGAATTGATGTGCCGGTTTTGCTACAGTGGAATATACAGGGAGGAGATTTTGTTCCATATGTGAATGCCGGGTCATCTTTTAATATGTTGCTTTCATCGCAGGCCAGTTTTTCCAGAAGAGACTATGAGGGTGATGAATACAGAGAACCGGTTACTTCAGATATTGAACTAACAGATTCAAGGAACAAGTACAATTTCTCAATAGCCGCTGGGGTAGGCTTCAGATGGAAAAATTTTCTCGGAAGAGGGTATCTGACTTTCGATATCCGGTATACACGATATATGAAAAACCTGGTTAATCCCGAGAATAGGGCAGAAAACCCGGAAATGATGTATTCTTATTTAACAACCGATAATGTTTTTAAAATTCAGAATACCCAGGTGCTGGTTGGATATAAAATTCCAATTTATATTGC
>CAYWSJ010000025.1:31308-41344 GCA_964461045.1 uncultured Bacteroidales bacterium
GCTGCCATTTTCTTAACCTGGGTGTTTTCAATAATCGAAAAAGGTATTTCATCATAAAGATTCAGGTTATCTGCAAATTCAGAAGGATTTATTTTATAAAGCGCCACATCTGAGTCGGCGATAAGTTTAATTTCAGCTTCATAATCAATGAGCAGATCTACTGAACTCAAAAGTGTATCCTTTTCAAAACTTTTCACCCAGTTGTTGTTGATGAAAAGATTAACTTTTCCAGAATAAATGATATAGTGATAATTGTAAATATCCAGGTTATCAATAATTTCTATTTGCTCTCCTTCGGAGAAATTAAGGGGATAAACACCATCTGTTAGGTATTTAAGAATTTCACCCGGAATATCCGAAAATTCCTCAATTTTCTGAAGATATTTAATGATTTCAAACTTCAGAACAGGCATATGATCTTCCTCTTTTTCATTACTTGTCTCAATAGCCTCGATGGCTGTTTCTCCAATGATATTTTTGAAATCGTTACCCATAATTTCTTTGTTTTCAAAATAGGTATTTTTATCAATAGAAAAAACACTCAGGGCGGATAACTCAGAAAGCATTGGATCGGGATTTACCATGTTGGCAAGCAGGATTGATACGTCTTCTTTTTTGTGCAATCGCGATACTTCCATGATAGCACAGGCTTTTGTCCAGGGATTAATCCATTTAAATTCGCGCTGTATAATATCGTATAAAATATCGCTGATATCCATTTTTTCGGTTGTGAAGAAAGTTTGCATTCGTTTAATCCTTTCTTCTTTTGACAAAGGCCTTATCAAGGGCAGGATCATTGGTTTCATCTCATCTTTCAAAACCACAGAGGCCAGCTCTAAAGCGAAATTTACCTTTTCATAATCATGGGAATGGAGGTTTTTTCGTATCAGCTCAATTGAACCCGGATTATAAAGAAGTGCAAGCAGGTCGAACATGGTTTTGTAATTGTATTCAATCTCAACATCCATTGCTTCCAGTAAAAGCTTCGAAGCTTTTTGCTGCTTCAGATCGATATGGAGAGAGGTGTTCCAGAGTAAATATTTACAGACTTCATCAAGCTCATGCTTAATGATCATGGCTTTTTTGTCGGGAAGGGTAATATTACATTTGCTCAAGGCCTTTAAAGCAGCGGAGATAATGTTTTGATTGGGATAATTGAGTTTTTTCAGAAGGTACTCAACGGCTTTTGTGGTAGCGATATCACCAAGCAAACGTACAATTTTTATTTGTACCTTTTCACTTTGTCCGGTCTGGTAAAAAGTATCTTCAAGAATATGAATGTGTTCCTGGTCAATGCTCAAGAGAGAAGCATAAGCTGCATTGCTCAGTTCAGCAATTTCCAGCCTTTCAATGATCGCTTTAATAGTATACGGATCTTTTATTCCTGCAGATGAGATGATGGCGCTTTTCGCCACAGGTAATTCAGGGTCTTTTACCAGCCTGTTCAGAATTTCGGCCTGATGCTTTTCAGGCGCATATAGAGCAAGCATGCCTCCATAAACGCGCTCAATGTCTTTTTTGGAGATGGATAATTGTTTGATATAATTCGTTTTCTGCATCTTTGATTGTACTTCTTCAAACCTACTCATCAATTGCTCGATTTTATCACGATTTGGAGAAGATGCAAAATACTTGGTTTGAGATATCTCCTTCATTTTTTCATAGGTTTCCAGTAAATAGAGCTTATTGGAACTAACCAGTCCGGCTCGCTGGGTTACTGGCTCGTCGGATACAATCAGGTTGTTTAGTATCTTTTTCGATTTTACCGGATTGATAAGATAAAGCAGGTTGATTATTCTTACAATTCGTATGCCCGAAAAATCTTTTATTCGATTAATTATGTTGTTGATAAATGAGTGCTGACTCATTGAGGTTTTTTCTTCAATATCCAGTCTTTTGTGCAGGGCTTTCTTATAATTCGGATAAACCAAAAGCCGGTTGACCAGCATGAGAAGCACAATCAGAATCATATTGAAAACTATGTATTCTCCATTATTGGCCAGGTTTAGCTCCGGGATAAATCTGTATATCGCTAAAGAAGCAATTCCAATTCCTATAAAAAATCCGAGGAATGAGCTCTTAATATAATAATCATTCTGATTTTGATTATTTAAAGGAAGATACAACGTATTAATTACCGGGTAAAAAATATTTAAAAAAGAAAAATGGGTAAATATTAAATATAAGGTAGCAATCATTGGAATAAAAAAGAAAAATTCATTTCCCGGTGTAACTTCAAAATAGAATGAGGTTAATGCCAGGATAATGCAAAAGACCAATACGACCAATGGAAGAAGGAGTAAATTAATTTTTATTCCCAGGGAATAAAAGGTTTTCTCTTTGAAAAATATTTCAAAAAAGATGCTCATCGCGGAAAAAATAATGGCTGATATGGAGAAAAGATTAATCAACTGTGAAGAGGTGCTGTATTTAACCAGGTTTATCTTGATATACAAACTTGAAACCGTTACCATTATAAAGGCAGCTATTGCTGTAGTGATTAGTATCGTGGTGAAGTAACGGGTAAACAGGAGTTTAAAGATATTCTGACTGGTTCTTATGGCTTGCAGATTATCCAAAATGGCGTTAACTTTTTTGTTGTTTTTGAAAAGGTTTGTTGTTACAATAATGCTTGCAATAAAGGCTAAAAGAGAAATCAGATGAACAGTGGCGGAATTGGCATAACTTTTAAAATAGTGAAAAAGCAATACGGATACCGCCCCGGCCAGCAATATACCAGCGCTACTGCCAAGATTAGAGCCTTTTTCTGTTTTCTTCATCTCATCGTCTTCTGTCCTTACTAACAATCCTCTAATGGCCAACATGATTGTCAGATTTAACGGAATGTTGAAACTCGCTAGTAATGCCAGGTGTTCCGTATAACCAGAAAAAGTGTAATAATAAAATGATAAAGCAAGCGAAGCAAAAAGTAAAATGTAAATATAGGTTATGGAAATTCCATAATGAAAAGCTCTTTGCAAATGATTAAAAATGAGAATCATTACTAAGCCGAACATACCGGCATTTCCGAACAAAATGGCCAGATTGCTTGTGGAATGATATAAATGAAAAAAGTCTGCAAATATTTTTATATCAAACAAAGCTTTTCCAAAAAATAAAAGGAAGGAAGTAACAGATATTCTGAGTAAATCTTGTTTCATAATTATTTATTTCTGAACATCATCAATTTATCATAAATTATTTTATTAAACATTGATGAATAAATGTTATAAGAGTAAAAACTAATTCTTTTTTATTGGGACATCACTATCTATTTCAGGCTTGATCGATTTAATATCCTCCGGGTTTACTTTTTTGGTTGCCTCTTTGGCGGCTTTCTTTTTGGCTTGTTTTTTTGCTTTTTCCTTATCAATCTGCCAGCTGAAGAATCCTTTATTGTAGAAAGGATATTCCAACAATAATTGTCCTTTGATTACTTTTCTTCCAAACCTGTTGAATTTATAAAAACCATATATTTTCATATCAAAGACGTTGCGTTTCCTTTTTACCAGCTTGGTGTATCCAAGTTCATGGCAGCGGGCTATCCCTTCAGCAAGAGTTATTGAGGGGTAATGTATTTTTTTTTCTTTTATGGGCGGTCTCACGTGCATCAAAGACAATTTTCCTTCTTTTTTAACAAAAAGGAACCAATACCATCTGAATTTGAAAGCATATACATCGTAGGGAACGCAATCCTGGGTTGTTCCATAGTAACCAATATGCATGTCTTTAAAATTGTTGAAATACTGAACTAATATTTGCTCTTGCCCCTGAAATTGAGCCAAACTGGTATCTTTCTGAGCTTGTATGGAATTCGAAAAGGTAAGGCAAATGAATACAAGAAAAAATATATTCATTATTTTTTTCATAATATAAGTTTTGAGTAAATATAAATTCTACAAATATTTTATGGAAAAAGTAAAATAGCAAGCAAAAATAATTTTTTTTTCTGAATAAAATAGAGGATAACATTGGATTTACGTTTCTTTAATACTTAAGTATTTACTCTAGGTGGTTGATAATTTGTGCTTAACGGTTTTTGTGTTTTGTTTCTATTTGGAAAAATATTTTGACTTTATTTTAAAGTATAATATTGATTATAAGCGAAAATGGACTTTGGGTATGTTTTTCAACATGTTTTTGTTTTTGACTGAATGTTATGGTCTTATGTGAGATGAAATTAATAAATTATAAAAAAAGTACATTTTTCATTTGTACACTCAGTTTTTTTTATTTTTTTTACGCCTTCTTATTAGGATATTATAGAAAATTAATAATAGATGCATTTCGCATAACTGTCGCATTTTTTTTGAAAATGTTTATGAGGAAATTTTTTGGTTTATGGCTGTTTCTTATTATGTTTTCCAGTGTTTCAGCCCAACAAAGCATTCTTGAAGAGATTAATACTACCTTATCGGATGGGAATAGGGCCGATACTGTAACACAAAAAGAAGGTGTTCGGGATTCGCTCCGTAATGCCCATTTTTCAAGGAATTTAAAAAAAGATACGACAAAATTATCTAAACAGAAAAAAGTAAAAGATTCCACCTCAAATCCTCTAAGAGGTAAACAGGAAGAAGAGCTTCAGAGTATAGATACACAATTATTCAAGCAGAGAATGATGGAAGTTAAAAGGCCGGTAACGGATAAGCAACTGCATTCTGAAAAAGCCTGGTCTAAGGAATCCAGAATTATAAACAGCGTAACTTATGATAAGAAACATATGCTTGATACCAGCTACGAGGTGTTTGGCTGGCATCCATACTGGTGTGGAGAAGCTTATAAAAGTTATAATTATAGTTTACTCTCCATGATATCTTATTTTTCCTATGAAGTTAATCCGGAAACAGGTTTCTATTCTGATATTCACAGTTGGAAAAAGACAGCCCTGATTGATTCGGCAAAAAAATATAATTGTAAAGTCTTGCTTACTCTTACAAATTTTGGTGAGAAAGCAAATAAAACTTTTTTACGTTCTAAAGAAGCCAGGAAAAATTTGATTTCTACAGCCATTACTCTTATTCGTGAACGAAAAGCAGATGGGTTAACGTTAGATTTTGAAAATGTACGCTCAGAAGAGAAAAGTTTTTTAACGGATTTTATTATTGATCTTTCTAACAGTCTTAAAGAGGAAGATGAAGATTATATTCTGACAGTGGCCCTGCCCGCAGTAGATTTTGAAAAAGTCTATGAGTTTTCACAAATTAATAATTATGTTGATTTGTTTGTGATGATGGGTTATGAATATCATGGTGAGAACAGTGAAGTAGCAGGACCAATTGCACCTTTATCTAACGGTAAAAAATGGAATGGTTTTACACTTGAAAGTTCTGTTGATGAATATATAGCCAACGGGGTACCTATGAAAAAGCTTCTGCTGGGAGTTCCATACTACGGAGCAGAATGGATCACCGAAAACCTTAAGTTTCCTTCTACTTCAAGAGGATTTGTGGATTACCTTTCTTACAGGGAATCAAAAAGACTGGCTCGCAGAGCCGAAGATGGAGATTTAGATGGTTCCAGTATGAGTAAATTTTATGCCTACAGCGATGGAAACTCAAATTACAGACAAATGTGGTTTGAAGATTCAACTACCCTGGCAGCAAAGTATGACTGGATCAAAAACAAAAAAATAGGAGGGGTTGGAATATGGGCGCTTGGCTATGATAACGGTCATGATGAATTATGGAAACTTCTTGCTGAAAAATTTGCCTATAGCGAAGAAGAAGTAGAAAAAATTGAACGAAACCGAAGAAAAATATCTTTCAGAAAAATAATGCGTTATGCCAAACGGTTAATTAAGAACCCGAAATCTATAATTACAAGGCCCCGCGCTTTTTTAAGATTGTTTGGTGCTTTTGCCGGAGTAAGTGTAATAGGACTTTTTATCGTAATCAGATACAGTAAAAAATTTAAACGATTGTTCAAACTCATTTTAAAAGGTGGAATTGCAGCTATCGTTATTGTTACCCTGGCATCAATATTTATTTTTCTGAGATATTTTGAGTTAAAAGAATTGCTCTTTTTAATTGGTGGATTCCTGCTTGGCCTGATATTATTTCTCTTTTTTAGCCGGAGATACATCAGTGAAAAGGATCTGCCTTAAAAAATAATAAATGAATGATTAACAATGTAATGTCAGCGGTTGCTGAAAAAATAAATGAGAATTTAAATAACCGTTTTTCTCAGTCAAGAGACCTGGTGATGCTGTCTTCCCTTAATGAATTAGAGGATGATAGCAAAACCGATATTCAGAATAAATTGCTGCTGACAATAACCAATATTGAAGAGGAGAGATTCTCGCAGCGTTCACATACAAGGGCTTCCAATCAGCCTTTGAATATTTATCTGTACCTGCTGCTCTCGGCTAATTTCCAGCAAAGCAACTATGAAGAAGGATTGGGTTTGTTATCGGCGGCAATTAGCTTTTTTCAATACACAGCTGTTCTCAATCATCAAAATACGCCAGAACTCGATGCCAATGTTGAGAAACTGGTGTTTGAGATTGTTAATTTGAACATACAGGAATTAAGTCAGATTTGGGGAATTCACGGAGGTAAATATTTACCCTCTGTTTTATATAAAGTACGCACCGTTACAATTAGCGAGGATATTGTTCAACCAAGTTATAACATCGGAGGTTTTGGTTCGGGCATTTCCTGATAATTTGTTTGTAACGGTTAGATATTGAGTTAATTAATAGAATTGCAACAATGAACGGTTTTAGGCTTTTAATAGAAAAACAATATTAATGATCAATCTAAAATTTCAATATAAACCTCTTTTTAGCATTCGTCTGAATCACGAGTACTACCCGAAGAACGCACCGAATGATCTGTATCTGGTACCTACTCCAAGAACAGTTAAGCTGCTGGATAAAATGCAATTTTTATTGCGACGAAAAAACACCAATACGGAAATTTTGTACGATGCTTCCAGCCTCGAACTTCTCAGACATAAATTATTAACAGGAAATGCTTCAGAATCAAAATTGTCTTTTCTTCTCTATTCCAGTAATCCTTGTTTTGTAAACATCACCAACATTCCTGTTGATTTAAAAGACAAAGTCTTCTATTGTTCAAATAAGAGGCTTGGTACAAACAAAAAGGGGAATTTACATCCCGGTGAATTCATAGATCAGGATGATCTTTTCGACATCTTTCCACAGGAACTTACAGAAAACGAAGAAGGAAAAATTAACTACAAGGTGGCTCTTGAGAGTGGAGAGGCAGAAGAAGAAATGCCGGTTAGCAAAATACAGGAGGGCTACCAGGTAGATATGGCCAATTTACTCGAAGGACATTATACAATTTTTGGCAACGACAAAGAGTTGTCTTCTTTCATAAACCTCGGTGGCAAAACAAAAGGCTCTCCGGTTGGGTATGTTGACCTGTTCTTGAATAAACAGATTAAGGAAAAGCTTGTTAATGAAATAGAAGAAGACGAGCTTGAAGGTTTTGAATACAACATCAGTTTTGATGCACGTTCTGTTTTTTGGAAATATATTGTTGTGCCCAATTATCTTAAGAAAGGCGCCAACAAATTGACCATAAACTGCCAAAAGGGAAAAGACAAAATTTCTTTTAAAAATAACGGAGAGGAAGAAGTAAACGATAAGAAGGCCGTGACTTTCATGTCGGAGAAGCCGGTGAAATTCAGCAAATTTTACGAATATGAAATTCAATTAAAAAAACAGGACAGCAAAGGCGGGGGTAAGATGCTGAAAAAGAGCATGCCTTTTGCCCCTTTCGATATTATTAAGCCTTTGAATAAAGAAGATTATATGTCAGAGATTTATGTTTATATATAAGGTATGAATTTATTTACCTATGTTTTTAATTTAATAATTTTAATTTATGGCACAAACTTTAGCAACACCAGGGGTTTATATTGAAGAGAGGAAATCTTTTCCTAATTCAGTAGCAGCAATCCCAACTGCTGTACCTGCGTTTGTTGGGTACACGGAAAAAGTAGTTAGAGATGGTGAATCATTAATCAACAAACCAGTAAGAATTTCTTCTTTCAACGAGTTTGTTAAGATTTTCGGAGAAGGTTTTAAAACCGGCTTTGAAATTCAGGAAGTAACTGATTCATCTAAAGGGTACGATTTCGTTATTGATGGTAAGTATTACACAGTAAAACAAGAGAAAAAAGCCAGATTCCTTCTTTTCGACGGAATTCGTCTTTTCTTTGAAAATGGCGGCAGCGCTTGTTACATTGTTTCTGTTGGTTCTTATACTTCCACAGTAAAAGAGTCTGCTTCTAAATCTAAATCAGCTGCGTCTTCAGCAAAAGATGCAAAGTCAGAAACTCAAAAATCGGAAGCTGCTTCTAAAGCAACAGGCGGCGAGACCGTTAAGGTAAACGAAATTTCTAAAAAAGCGTTGTCCGACGGAATCAAAGCGCTGGTTGCCGAAGAAGAACCAACCATGTTGGTGATTCCAGAGGCGGTTATGCTTGACGAAGGGGAATGCTTCGGCCTGCAGCAGGAAATGCTGATGCATTGCGGGTACAAAATGCAAAATCGTTTTGCGCTGCTCGATGTTTACAACGGTGACCAGCCAAGAACATACGATAAGAACGATGTAGCAACTCGTTTCCGCGAAGGTATTGGCTCTAACTTTTTGGCTTTCAGTGCTGCTTATTATCCATACGTGAATACTACTGTAGTTCAGAAAGAAGAAGTAGATGTTAAAAACATTGTTAATCTTGATCTTCTTAATACATTGCTTTCAAAAGAGGCAGATGCTATATTCGATAATGCAAAGAAAGCTGATGAGGCAAAGAATGAAATAAAAAAGGTGCTGGACGAAAAGGCAGATATTGTATCTTTAACTCAGACGCTTAACACCATCAGCCCTTCTTTTAAAAAGGCGATGGATGCTATTCTTAAGAAACTGAATGTTCTTCCTCCAAGTTCTGCAATGGCAGGTGCTTTGAGTATGGTGGACAACACCAGAGGCGTATGGAAAGCTCCGGCAAATCTAAGCCTGGCAAATGTTGTATCGCCTGTTATCAACCTTACAAGCGAAGACCAGGAGGACCTGAACGTAACTGTTTCTGGTAAGTCTATCAATGCGATCCGTTCTTTCGTAGGACAGGGAACTCTCGTATGGGGCGCCAGAACACTGGAAGGTAACAGCCAGGACTGGAAATACATCAACGTGCGTCGTACCATGATTTTTATCGAGCAATCTGTTAAGGCTGCAGCTAAAGCGTATGTTTATGAACCAAACACCGCCAATACATGGACATTGGTTAGAAGTATGATCTCTTCTTTCCTTTCAACTATCTGGAAACAAGGTGGCTTGGCAGGGCTTACTGCTGAAGATGCTTATGATGTCGAGGTGGGTCTTGGTTCAACCATGACACCTAATGATATCCTTGACGGTATCATGAATATTACTGTTAAAGTTGCTATTACAAGACCTGCTGAATTTATTGTGATTACATTCCAGCAAAAAATGCAGCAGTCTTAGTAAATGCTATTTTTAATCATTGAAAATTGTTTAATTTTTTAAAATAAAATATTATGGCTGAAGAATTATGGCCCATACCAAAGTTTCACTTTAGCGTACAAATGGGCGACACAGAGGTCGGATTCCAGGAAGTTTCAGGGCTCGAAATGGAAACCGAATTTATTGAATACAGGGTTGGCGATGATCCAACCTACGTAACTCAGAAAATTCCTGGTTTGAAAAAACACGGAAGTATTACCCTGAAAAAAGGAGTTTATGAAGGCGACGATTCTTTCTGGGAGTGGTATTATGATGTCCAGACAAATCCGGAAAGGCGCGACGATGTTGTTATTCAACTGATGGATGAAGAAGAAAGCCCAATTGTTACATGGAAAGCAGTAAATGCTTTTCCTGTAAAAGTTTCGGCTCCCGATCTGAAATCAGATGCCAACGAAATTGCTATTGAAACAATTGAACTTGCTCATGAAGGCATTGAAACTGAGTACGAATAGAAATCAATTTTTGATTAGTCAGAAAATATCCAGAGAATCTGAAAGGGTTCTCTGGGTATTGTTTAT
>CAYWSJ010000026.1:0-41117 GCA_964461045.1 uncultured Bacteroidales bacterium
ACATAGTTTTAATTATTAAATGCTTATTGCTTACCTAAATATGGTTTTTTTGGACTAAAACTGTTGCAACACGAGCGCGCATGCCCGGCTGAATCGCGCGGGGTGTTGTTGGATTGCAGGGAGGAAGGCTAATTCAGCCTTGATTTTTTCACCTTTTTTTATCAAGAAAAAAAGGAGATCTAAATCCGCAGAATGTTGAAAGTGCCCTTTGCCAGTGTAATTTATTCTTAACGTGGCGGAAAAAATTTTTCCCGCAGGGAAAACCTTAGCGTCCTTGCGCCTTTGCGAGAGAATACCATCTCTAGCTGGCGCTCGTTTGCAACGAGTGCCTTTCCTTATTTGGTATCCTTCATCTTGATTTCCCACGCTCGCCCTTTTATTTCCGGCAGCTGCCGGAAGACCCACGCGCCTGTTTCTTTAACAAATGTGGATTTTTTGGCCAACAAATGAAGCAAAACATGGATAGTGGGTTCGCTCTTTTCCCGCAGGGAAAATCCTTTGCGACTCTGCGCCTTGGCGAGAACAATTTCGCAGTGAAACTGACAAGCGGAAATACCAGAAAGCAGCATTTAACCTTATGTGCCGTATGTTTATGCTTTGTTAAATTGTTCTATTGTTGAATTGTTACATTGCCACGAAAGCGTGTTTTGAGGCTGAGGCTAAGGCTCAGGTAACTCTGAATGTTGAGGGAAATGGCCAGTGTTCATTGTTAAATTGATACATTGCCACCATTGCACTAAAACACCAAAACCTCACAAAAACTTGCATTACAGCAGCATCGTTTTTAGTGCAATTTAGTGCTTTTGTGTTTTCGTTGCAGGGAAAAAATTTCCTGCAAGAAAAAATCTTTGTGTTCTTTTGTCTTAGCGAGAACATTGAGCTACCTTAACTATCACAAGTGGACAATTGCTAGAGCGGTAAGTTAACTCTTTACCCATTGGGAAAAACAGATTTAGTTTTTTTTAGTTTTTATAAATACCAAATCCCTGCTTTATCTGCTGATAATCCAGGTAATAAATCAGTTTTACCGAGAAGCTGTTTATTTGGGGTTGATTGATTGTTTTATCAAAGTTCCTGAAATAATTTTTCGGAATCTCATTGCTGTCTGTATATATATTGTTCTTCCAGACAACAGATAATTCACTACCCGGTGAGAAGTGCCAAAGATATTGCAGATAAACACTAAATGCGTTGTAGCTGAGGTCCTGTGAATCACCATAAGTATTGTATCCCAGACTTTCTCCCAGATCTCCGCTTTCTTTCAATGGATAAAAGTCTGAATAATTAATGGTTCTCCAGTAATGTCTTACCCTTAGATTTAGGAGTGACCGATTATTGAATTTAAAACTGCTTTCAAAAGTATTGGTAACCGTTTTAACATCTCTTTTCCCAAAATTAATGAACACATCATCATTAACATCCGTACCATCTTCCACATAACCAAGGCTGTTAAAATCTTTGTCCCAGTTAAACTGATAATTCATAGAAAAACGATCGCTCAGCCTGATATTTGGGTTTACACGGAAATTATGCCCGTGTTGATTGTATTTAACAGCTTTGAAGAATGAGAACCTGGTGCTCAGACTAATATCTTTACTTTTGTTTGTTTCAATCCAAAAGTTGGCAAAATAATGCTCAGGACGTTTAAACATCCAACCATCCACACGCGGTTCGAAATAATCATGGGCAGTAGGCTGCCAATTTAAAAACACACCTGTCTCCCACTGATTCTGAAAAGTTGTCACACTAAAGAATCGTACTTCAAGCTTTTGATATTTGCGTGGTTTATATAATTGAGAATATTCAAAATCAATATTGTTATACCACCCAAGGAATATACTAAAAGGATCATAAATATTATATGAAAACTCAACCTGCTGTGCAAATTCATTGTTGTTTCTCAGGTAACCAAAATCATTAGGGTCGTAAGTATCCGACTCAACATTATGTTGTAATTCAAACCTGAAATTGCCCTTTGTTTTGCTGAATTCAACTTCGTAAGTATGGCCAAGGTCAGCAGATTCAGTATATTTTTGACTTACAGCTCCTTTACCACTTACCTGGTATGAATTTTCTTTGTTGTTCAGGCTAAATTCAGTACCTGTAACGTTTGCCGTAAAATTCCCGTTAAAATAGTGTACGTTTGTATTAATAAAGCTTACATAAGAATTATTTTTCAGACTTTGATCAAATACGACGAGATTATAGTTTGTGAAAGGCTGAGTGGTAAGTTCGCGTCTCTCTCCAGTAATTGTGTCTTCAATAATGGCATTTGATTCTGAAGTTACTGCATTAAGTATGCCAATTCCCAATCCATTATCCGTTCTGCCAGAAACTTTTGTGGCATTCAACATTCTTGTTTCAGTTGGATTTTCGAGTACTTTTTCAGAAGCTGAAAGTTCCTCATAAGGTTTGTCATAATAAGCAGGTTCTCCACCTATTCTTCTCGAATAAAAAAGATCTCCTTTGTTAAACAATTCAGTTCCTTCTGTGAAGAAAGGGCGTTTTTCACTGTAAGCCACTTCAAAAGGGGAAAGATTCAATATCCTGTCTTCAGATTCCACCTGTCCAAAGTCTGGTATCAAAGTCATATCCAGCGTAAAACTTTCGTTAAAACCATACTTAAGATCAAGGCCGCCCCTGATGTTATTATTCCATTGTTTTTCTCCCGGGGCATTTTCCATATATCCTGACAAATAAGGGGTGAAAGAGAGTCTCAGGGGCGGATCAATATCGTGTATTCCACTCAATTCACCAGCCTGATTTACCAAGCCACTTTGTTTTCTGTCAATATAATTCCATGAATCCCATTCCTGTTTTCTTCTGATATGTCTTAAAAGATGCAGACCCCAATCCTTTTTTATATTATTAGGAAAACGAAGAGATGAATAAGGTATCTTTATTTCTGCCACCCATCCAAAATCTGTAATTTTTACGGCACTGCACCATACAGCATCCCAGTTTGCATCGGTTTGTCTCCCGATGTGTTTTATATCCGATTGAACACCTGAAGCAGAAACGGTAAACTCAATCATATTCACACCATCATTAAACGGACTAATGAGAAAACTGAATAAGTCAGCATTTAGTGTACTTAATCCATGTCCCCCGGCATATCCTCTAAAATCACGATTTCCTAATTCAGTATAAATTTCTGAAGGATTATCATCGTACATTATGGCTCCCACGTAAATAGCCTGATCATCGTAGATAATCTTTACTTCAGTTTCAAAGGAAGGTTCTTTATCGTTGTATGGGCGGATTTGATAAAAATTAGAAGCAGTTGATGCTTTGTCCCAGGTTTTTTCATTTAATTTACCATTTATCTTTGGTGGCTTGCCATTTTTTATAGCTTTGAGATGCTTAATTTGATTATTTTGACCATTAATAAAGCCAAATGATAATATTGCAAAAATTATTAGAACTGATTTTTTCAAGATGATCCCCTTTTTTTGCTAATATGACAAAACAATACATGTAAAGTTTAAAAAACTGTATCATTCATAAATTAATAATAGAAAACAGACACATATCCAGATAAATGTATATTTTTTATTATAAAACAAATGAAACAAAACAAGCAACTAACATGAAGATTAACCAGACCTTATACATGAATTGAATCATTTAGTTCTTCACCTGGTTAAAATTCTGATGAAAAATGAAATTTAATGTTTGGATATTTATCCTGTGCCATCCGAAGAGCGTGGGGCGACTCTGCCATAAATACCTCCCTGCCCTGTTTGTCTACTGCAAGCGCCTGCATTTTTCTTTTACGAAAATCTTCCAGCTGCTCTTCATCATCACTCTCAATCCAGCATGCTTTATACATATTCAGCATTTCATACCTGCAAGAAGCTCCATACTCGTGTTTTAGGCGAAATTGAATCACATCGAGTTGCAATTGCCCAACAGTTCCAATTATTTTCCTTCCGTTGGCTTTGTTGGTAAACAATTGAGCAACACCTTCGTCCATCAATTGGTCAATACCCTTATCCAGTTGTTTGTATTTCATAGGATCGGCATTCTCCACGTAGCGGAACATTTCCGGTGAAAAACTGGGCAATCCTTTAAAATGAATAGTCTCTCCTTCTGTCAGTGTATCGCCTATCTTAAAATTTCCGGTATCATGGATTCCCACAATATCGCCCGGGTAGGCTTCGTCAATAACATTCTTTTTAGAGGCCATAAAAGAAGTAGGACTGGAAAATTTCATCTTTTTTCCCTGCCGCACGTGCAGATAGTTGGTATTTCGTTTAAATTCGCCTGAACAAACCTTGACAAACGCGAGCCTGTCACGATGGTTAGGGTCCATGTTGGCATGTATTTTAAAAACGAAGCCATTGAATTTTTCTTCTTCGGGTTTGACTTCCCTCTCTTCAGTTTCTGTAGGTTGCGGATGAGGAGAAATATCCAGGAAACATTCAAGTAGTTCTTTTACGCCAAAATTGTTAAGTGCACTTCCAAAGAAAATGGGTGCAAGATTTCCTTCCAGGTATTCCTCCTTTTCAAATTCAGAATAAACTCCACTGATCAGCTCATGGTCTTCCCGCAATTCAGTTGCAAATTCAGAACCCAGGTATTCGTCTAATTGTTGGTTTGATAAATCATGAAATTCTATGGCATCTTCGACCTGTTGTTTATTCTGACCACTAAAAAGATTTAATTTTTCCTCGTAAAGATTATAGACTCCTTTAAATTTTGGACCATCTCCAATTGGCCAGCTCAACGGCCGAACATGTATCTGAAGCTCGTTTTCAATTTCATCCAGCAGATCAAACGGATCTTTAGCTGGTCGGTCGAGCTTGTTTACGAAAACGATAACTGGTGTGTTTCGCATTCTGCAGACATTCATCAGCTTTTTTGTCTGTGGCTCTACTCCTTTAGCTGCATCAATTACAATAATTACGCTGTCTACAGCTGTAAGGGTTCTGTAAGTATCTTCAGCAAAATCCTGGTGGCCTGGAGTGTCTAATATGTTAATTTTCTTATTTTTATATTCAAATCCCATGACAGATGTAGCTACTGAAATTCCTCTCTGTCGTTCAATCTCCATGAAATCAGAAGCTGCTGTTTTCTTTATTTTATTTGATTTTACAGCACCTGCCACATTAATAGCTCCACCGAATAACAAAAATTTCTCTGTTAATGTGGTTTTTCCGGCATCCGGGTGACTTACAATAGCAAAAGTTCTTCTCCGCTCTATTTCACTCTTAAAACTCATATTTTGGTTTTTCTGTTAATAAAATTTATTATTATTTCTACACCCTTAAAACTTTAAGGTTGCAAAATTAGTATTTTATAAAAGAAAAGTACAAATCGTTGAGTCCGAAAACTCATAAATTAGCTCTATCTATTACAGCGTCGGGGTAATAAAATTAAAAAAGCTTCACCGAAGTGAAGCTTTTTTCATTAAGGGACTATATATAAGTCATGCTATTTTAGTTTTACATTCACAGCATTCATCCCTTTTCTACCTTCTTTTAACTCAAAAGTGACCTCATCGTCTTCTTTGATGTTGTCAACTAAACCTGAAACATGTACAAAGTACTCTTCATTTGTTTCTGCATCCTTAATAAATCCAAATCCTCGTGATTCATTAAAGAATTTTACTTTTCCGTCTTTCATAAATAATAATTCTAAATAATTCTAAATAATTCTAATACAAAAATATGTTATTATGAGGTGAACAGCAAATGAATATTAAAATTTTCTTAAGAAATTTAATATTTTTTTTTTGACTGAATGCACTATGTATGAATAACATGTTAATAATCAATACATTAAAACCCGCTCAAATTCATTGTAACAGTTGGAATTAATAACAGAAATCCCAGAATAAGCAAAACAATCATAAACGGAGTGATCCATCTTACCCATTTTTCATAGGGAATTCTTGCAACTCCAAGCACACCGATTAATACACCGGAAGTTGGAGTGATCATATTTGTAAATCCGTCTCCAAATTGAAATGCCATAACAGTTGCTTGTCTGCTAACACCAATTAAATCTGAGAAAGGCGCCATGATAGGCATTGTAAGTGCAGCTTTGGCTGATCCACTTGGTATCACAATATTAATAAGTGTTTGGATAACATACATCATTCCAACCGAGGCTACTCTTCCGAAATCATTCATTCCTTTGGAAACATAGTATAGTAATGTATCGATTACTTTTCCATCCTGCAAAATAATGATAATACCACCGGCAAGACCCACTACCATAGCAGCAGACATGATATCTTTAACTCCTTCAAGAAATAATTGAGTAATTTTATTTGGCGACCTGTTCATAGCAATGCCGCTTGCAATACCCATTGCAAAGAAGAGTGTGGCAATTTCCATTACATACCAGCCATAACCCATAACTCCAACTATTAAATAAAAAATGGTAAACATGAGGAGGTTCAGCACAAAAAAATGAACTGATTTTCTCAGGGTAACAATTCCTAAAACCGTGTATAAGCCTGTTAATATGGGAATAATGGGCATGATTGTAGAGGAATTTCCAACTGTCATTTCAGTTTTTGGATAAATAAAAGAATAGATTACCATAACAGCCAGAATAATAAAATACATCACCCATGCAGAAGTGGGGGTATAATATTTTACATTTTCAACATCGTCATTGCTCTTTTTTCTCCAGTATTCATCATCTTCATAGACCAATGATTTCTTAGGATGTTTTTTTACTTTTTTGGCATATCTTAAAACAAAAGCTATTCCGATTGTATTGATAATTAACCAGGCAACCATTCGATATTCGATACCGGAAAACAAAGGAATATCAGCCAGACCCTGGGCGATTCCGATGGTGAATGGATTAAGTATAGCTCCTGCAAAACCAAGTCCTGCCGCGACAAAACACATAGAAACGCCCACAATAGAATCATACCCCATTGATATGGCAAGAGGAACAAAAATGATTACAAACGCTATTGTTTCCTCACTCATTCCAAAAACCGCACCGAATATACTAAACATCAACATAATAAGAGTTATGATCACGTTGTCCACCCCGAATATTCTGAAAAATTTCCAGTGCTCGATGCGTTTGGTAAATCGAAGAAAAGAATAAATCCCGACATCAATGGCTTTACTTTCGTTCATTATCCAGAAAGCACCACCAATTAGTAAGATAAAGATTATAATATTTGATTTATCTACGAAACCATCAAATATGGAAGAAAAAACCTGCCATGTTTGTGGTTGATTTTCAACATAATGAAAGGAATCACTATCAATAACTACTCTTGTGGTTCCATCCGGAAGCGGTTTTTCCATCCTGTCAAATTCACCCCCGGGAACTATCCAGGTCATTACAGCCGCTAAAACAATGATTGAAAAGACAATTACATACGTGTGAGGAATCTTCTTCTTTTTAAACATAATTAAACGTTTTGGTCTTTTAAATTTTATCAAATAGAATCAGCAAAAATATCAATTTCTTTTAATTTTAAAATTTTCTCCAGGAAGATAAACACTCAAATTTAAATTATTCCCACCCAACAAGCCATTCTTCACTCTTGATTTCATTTGTGTATTGCGAATTACAATAACTTGTCCTTCTCCATAAACAGTCGCATTATTTCCTTCAACGAGAATCGCAGTGGACTCATCAATACCAATCCCTGTCTGGTCAGGATTTTCCAGACAGGCTGAGAGCAAACGATTCATCCTCATTCTCTGAATGAAGTGCTGATCGATAATGGCATTTCTTAGCAAACCCAGACCATTTTTTATTTCTATATTATTTGCTTCAATTGTTTTAAAATCCCCGGTATATTCAGGATGTTTAAACTCATTTCCGGTAATCATTTTTTTACTCATTAATGCAGCCCCTGCGCTTGTTCCTGCTATAACGGCTCCTTTTTCATAGGCTTCTCTAATTGCAGGAACCAAAGGGGTGTTTCCGGCGATTTTCATAAACGTATTTTGATTGCCTCCGGTAATATAAACCAGTGAAGCATTTTTTACAGAATCTAATTTCATTTTGGTCATTTTTGCTTTACTCTGCAGATTAAATACGTGAACATTGCTAACATTTATCTTTTTTAAGTCCTGCTTTATCCAATAACCTGAAGTGTCAGGAATCGAACTTGACATTGGTAAAACGATCGTATATCCGGAACTATCAAGTTCTGCTACCCGGGCCATTTTTCTTAATAATTCAGGAGATTTTTTACCTCCGCCAATTATGAAGAGTTTCCCTTTCTTCGAATCTAAATTTTCATTCTCTTTTGTGAAATTACATGCAACAGTAATAATCAGAGAAATAAGAACAAAAACAATTTTTTTCATGAATAGAAATATTAAAATGAATATCTATTAAGGATACAATAAAATCGTACATAACCCTTAATAGGAAAATAGATAAAAGATGAGAACAAAAAATAAAGTATTTAGTAAACTAATTAGCAGCGGAATAAAAATGAAAAAATTTTTATCAATTACGGCCCTGATTGATTTTAATGCCAGTCGTATATGTGCTTCAACAGTGCGTTCAGAAAGATTTAATTTAGCTGATATCTCTTTATAGGATAATCCTTCGTATCTGCTCATCTTAAATATTTTCTGCCGTTGAGCAGGAAGTTTTTTAACTGATTTATCTATCCATGACCTTACCTCTTCCAGGAGTACATCATTTTCTGTTTTGTCGTAAATTTCATCCAAATGATGTTTTAAATATTCGATGTAAGTATGTTCATTAATTTTTTTTCGGTTCTTATTAAAAATAGTATTCCTGGCTATTGTGAATAAGTAAGAATTTAAGGACAGCTCAGGATCTAATTTTTTTCTTGTTTCCCATAATTTAATAAAAATTTCTTGTGTCAATCCTTCAGCATCCTGCCTGTTTTTTAAATATTTTAAAGAAAAATAAAATACTTTATCTGCATATTTTTGATACAACATACTGAAAGCCTCGCTATCACCTCTTTTTAATTTTTTAACGAGATTTTTTTCTTCAATATTTGTATTCGTATTCTTACTCAAAACTTTAAAATATTATTAAAAAAGCCGCTTATACAAACGGCTAAAAAGATAACAAAATATTTTCAATTAAAACATGTAAATTCAATATTACTCATAGGTTCCTCTGGCAATCATTTTTTCATTCTTTATCATTATTTTTCCTTTTGATATCATTGTGTGAATATTCATTTCTTTATCCACTATCAGACAATCTGCATCAAATCCTTCTATTATCCGGCCTTTGTTTTTTAGTTTTAATATATTCGCAACATTCTCGGTTGCTATTTTCAGCACCTTATCCATTGAAATATTTTCTTTAAGAACAGCATCCTTTAATTCTGTCCATATTGAATCAGGCATTCCCTTTTCAAGTTTAACAAGATTTCCGTTTTTATCAAATCCTGGCAGGGAGCCGTTTGCATCCGAACTAATTGTTATATTTTCTAAAGGTACGCCAGCTTTCAAAAACTCATTCAAGGCTTTTGATGGTTTTATTTCGTATTCACTGAAATAGGGATATGAACTTGCTGTTAAATCAATATATCCTGTTCTGCCATACTGTTTTGCATCCTGAAATATTTCTTCATTCCTGTTGCAATGTGTAGGATAAAATTGCTTAATCGGAAGCTCACTGTTATTTACTGCCTCATAGATTGGTTTGAAAGGATCATGCGCGTCTCCCATATGGATATTCACAATCCCTGCTTTTCCGGATAACATTCCGGCAACTCTTGTATGCTCCACCAGTTTGATTAATTCAGGAGTATCAGGTGTTGAACTTCGGTGATCGGAAAGTGCAATCTCTCCAAGACCAATTATTTCCTCAATCAGTGCAATATCCCTGGCATAATCGCCAGTTACTGACGGTGGCGGTACCTGGTAAGCACCGGTGTATATCCAGGCAGAAATGCCCTCTTCACGCAGTCCTTTCGCTTTCATCAATACTTCTCTTACATCTTTTGTTATTCCATCTGTTCCAAGGCAGCCCACGACACTGGTGATCCCTCCTTTTAAAATCTCACTCAGCTGAATTTCCGGTGTTCTTGAAGCAGGGCCTCCTTCTCCGCCGGCACCGGCAATATGAATATGTGAATCAATCAAACCAGGAATTAAAAATTTTCCGGAGCCGTTTATATGCTCAATGTCCAGATAATTAATATCTTTTAAGCTAATTCGATCATGAATAGCAAGAATTGAATTGTGCCCTATCAAAATATCTTTTTTCCCCTTGAATTCAGGATCGTAAAGATTTATATCACTAATCAGCAGCATTTTGTATTATTTTTAGTTAAAAATCAATTTTTTACTTACACTTGTATGATAATGCTTAGTTTTTAATCTTAAATTGACTATATAAATTCCCGTTTGGTATGAACTTACAGGAATTTCGGTTCGGGAAGAACATTCTTTTTGCAATATTTTTGTACCGGTAACATTAAATATTTCCACAAGATAAGAAGTCTGATTCCAGTCGATAACCAAATTTTCTGTCATACCATTATAAAATACATCTGGTTTTTCAATATGTTCGTCTTGATCGAAAAAACCTGTAACCTCATCATCAACCTCATTACCCACTTTATAATCCGCGCCGGGCTTTATTACAGATAAAAACATCTCTTTATAACCTCCGATCATTCTGATTCTTCCTGTTGGTTCTGTAATTCTTCTGGATACCGCTTCTCCCATCGTTCCTTTATTTTTTAAAATCATCACAGGAAAATTTCCTTTAATCGAAAAAAAGGTCTGATCATTATTAGGTTTGTAATGAATATAATTTCCTTTGGACAGCCAAATTCCGTAAGAAAGTGATTTTTTCACCATTGCATAAGGTATAGCTGCTGCAGTATTTTCTCCTGAACCAAAATCCGGATTATAAGTTTTGGGTATCACTACACTGGTCTCAAACAAACCAAGTCCTTCCGGCAACAAATAGTCTCCATTAATAGAAGCCTGCGGATCATCAAAATTTTCAACCACCGTTTTACCTGTAAAACGACTGTTATCTCCAACGAAACAGGATATCATTCCAGGTTCTGATAGTTTTTCTTTGAGAAGGGAGCCATTACTTCCGGTTATAAATTCCTTGAATTCCGACCAGTTATTATTGACAATTAATATTTTATCAGCTTTATTAATTAAATTTTCAAGATATGCACTCTCAGCGTACTGAGGTACTGCAGCATAAATTTCTGTATTTGAATATCCCAGGTTGTTTATCTCTGTTTGATATTCCCCTGCTAATATGTCGCCTGAACTTTGAGACAGAATAAGAATAAAATCATCATCATTTCCCTCTTCATTCACAAATGAATCGATCATATTTAAATTTTCCTGTAAAGAATCTGAACCACTAAAGTAAACCGAATAATTTCCGGTTTCTCCAGGTTTTTGAGGTTCGATATAATTTTCAAATCCATTTACCTCTAAGTTACTAAGATCGATTCTCATGCTATCGAGAAGCTGGATAACTTTCAACGAATCAATTGCAAGAAACCCGGGCTCCTGTATAAGATCATCATCATTAACAGGAATATAAAAGTTAACAGCACCCGAACCATATGCTGTTGCGGTAGAATCAGAACTTACAGCCAGGGCTGTCATGTCATCAACACCAATCCCAATAAGATTTTCTCCCTGTTTCGTTTTCCAGTTTGCAAGAAAAACGGTAAGTCTGGCAAAACGATTTCTTTCCACAAAGTGAGAATCAAAAATATATCCCTCCAATAAAGGGGCAAAATCATTAGTCAGGGTAATATATTGATTGTTCCAGTCTTCCAGGCATTCATCCGGGTAAACTGTTCCATTTTCTGCAATAAAATCAACACCAGACAGGATTGCCAGTCCGGCTGATGTACCGCATATTACTCCTCCATCATTAAATTTATCTACAATAGCCTGTTCTGTTTTTGTATTATTGTAAGTTGAATAATAATTGTACTGGTCACCGCCTTTAATGTAAAAAACATCATATTGCATCAGATTATCATAAGTACTCTGGGCATTGGCAGCAGAATAATCATTAATTACAAAATTTGTGGCTTCCGCGGCCCCCCAATCAGATACGAAGTGATCAGGAATCCAAGAGCTTGAAGATGAATAGGATATAACAGCCACTTTTTTATTTTCAGAATTACTAACAGCCCATGAAAAAGCTTCTCCATTCCAGCTACCTGTGCCTTCATACTCAGTTCCACCTCCTATTAATAGTAATTTACCCTGAGAGGTCACATAATCTAATGTAGAAAGAAATAATATAACCAGTAGTAAAATTTTTTTTGTTTTCTTCATTATTAATTAATGTGTTATTTTGAAATCTTTTTAAAAAGAAATGGGGCATAATCCACCCCATTTCTTTTAAATACCAACCTTAAAACCGATTATTGTTTAATAAATGCATTCGTTTTTAGTACTTTTTCATCATTTTTAAAACGAACAAAATAGATTCCCTGGTTAAGGCCTGAAACATCAATTATATTATCCGAATTAATCTTTTGATTAATAACTCTTTGTCCAAGCGAATTATATATTACCACGTTTGAAACTTTAGTGTCTGAATTAAAATATAAAACCTGATTGGCCGGATTCGGATAAATATTTATTTCAGCAAAAGCTTCATCATCTATACCCTGAGGTCCGCCAGCATCTTCCAATGTTATTGAATTGTCACTTTTAGCAGACATATTTCCTGCAGCATCTACGGCATAAGCGTAATAAGTTCCTTCACTCAATTCACTTGTAGAAATGGCAATGTCTGTATCAGCGGCAGTCACATCAGCTGAAGCTGCTGTACCTATATTAACAGCAGATTCAAGATCACTCACTGAAGATTGTGGTTCGCTATCAAGTATGATATAAACTTTACCTGTAGCTTCCGAACTTTGTACGTAAACATCTTCTCCAATCTCAACTGTTTGAGCGGCAGCATAGACTTCAGGAGCGGTTACATCAGGGGCATATACTTTAATGCTGTCTACAGCAATCTTATAATTATCCGTACATTCATTATGAACCCAGGCTATATAGATTTCATGGCCAATGTAATTAGAAAGGTTAACAGATCTTTCATTCCAGTTCGTTGCATCGGCCGAAGTCATGGTTCTTTCAAATACTACATTTTCCTCAGTGAATGCTGTCGTATCATTTGTAGTTGTTGAAATAACCACCTCATAGTGTTCTGCTTCATAATCAGGGTCTAACGTAAGATCAAACCATCTTAATTCAGCGTTTGAAGCATCTCTCAAATCTATTTTTGGAGAGATCAGATAATTTTCAGGCGTCAGAGGTCCTACATCAGAATCATATGATTGTGATTCAACATATATTTCATCCTGGTAAGTAGCAACATACCAGTTAAAACCATCTTCATCAGCATCTACAGCAGTCATGCCATAAGTAGATATTGCCGCGGAATCTGCAAAATTTTCCACATAAGGTATTGTCATACCACTTGAATTAACAGTTATTTGCGCATCCCCAGGTTCTGAGACATTACCTGCACCATCAACTGCAAATCCATAATATACACCAGCCTCAATGTCTTTGGTACCCACTTTCACATCCGTTCCGGCTATAGCAACTGCCATTGCTGCCTGGTACTCTCCTACCAACGAATCAAGCACAGAAGCGGTAGTATCTGTCATTACTCCATCTTTAACAATGTAGACTTTTCCACCTTCATTGCTTTGCAATGTAACAGAATCCACATCTGAATTAGTTACAGTCTGTGCAGAGTATGTTATAACCGGAGGTACTTCATCGGAACTGTCGGTTACGGAAACAGCGTTCGTGCCTTTACTACTTAGATTATCAGCAGAATCAGTAGCATAAGCATAATAATCACCTGGAACAAGATCGAATGTAGAAACACTTATATCTGTATTCGCAGCAGTTACTGCAGCTTTTGAGCCTTTGTTATTCGAAACCGCTGTTTCCAGTTCAGCTATTGAAGATTGTGGTTCTCCGTCAAGAATAATATACACATCGCCACTGGCTTCATTACTCTGAACAGGTACTGTATTTCCTGAAGCATTGGATATGGTAGTTGAACTTGTGGATACTACAGGAGCTGTATTGTCCTGAAGGATTTGCATATCGTTAATGTGTCGTGGAACCACATGATATTCACCATCCATTCCAATAACAACACCACTGATGTCATAAGTTGATCCTACCTGTAAAACAGAAGCGTCAAATGTACCATTAAAAAGATTTACGGCATCACTGCCAATCCTGAACACATCGGAGCCATCAGTAGCATAGAAATAACCTGTTCCTGGATCGTAGGAATCAATAGTAACATTTTCAATAGAAACCAGCACATTTTCATATTGTTCAGCAGGATTTGTGTCCTGTGTGATTGAAGTATCAATATCAGCAGGCGTTATAAAAGTTGCCGGATATGGTCCTTGTGCAGAAGTATAAGATTCAATAATCGTTGGATTATAAAGCTCAGTTTGACCATAATATGGGCTTAAAATACCATAAAACTTAATGGAATCACCAAGAGAATAATCAGAAGCGGTTACACCGTAAAGGTGCACTCCATTGTAAGCGCCGGATGCATCTGCTACAATCAATTCATTATCTCCGTCAGAAGCGGTTACCTTGCCGGTATATGTTGCTGAGTTAGCTTGATTAACTGTCCCCGCAGGATTCGCAGCATTTGTATAACTAACCGGGAGTATTCCGGCATACAAGAAGATAGTGTCTTCAATAACTGTATTGATCAAAGTATCTAGAATGTTATCTCCCACCATTGCAGCTGATGCATTTGATAAATGAACAATAGTTTTGTTTTCTGAATCTAAAGAAGCACTGCCAAAAGTAATGGTTTCTGTTCCGGTTAATTTATAATCAGCTGCATTTACTGATGAAGCAGAGTCATCCAATACAAAATCAATGGCATCGTCAGATTTTGAAAATGCATTCATGAAAAGATAAGTTCCCGGCTGAGCAACTTTAAAATTATCAAAGTTAATATATTCACCCTCAGAATCTGTATAGAAAGCGATATAAACCTGCTGACCAGCATAAGCATTCAGATCATATTCAAATTTAGTAAACGAAGTTGGCAATTCATCAATATAGGCAAGTGTATCAGTAAAATCACCTGCCGTGTTTCCTGTGGTTGAGACTAAAATGTGTAGATTATCTCTGTATTGTGAATCTGTACAACTTGCATAAAAAGACATCTTATCTCCTGAATTGATAGTTATTTGCGGTGAAATAAGATGATCTGAAGCAGGGCCCGGGTATGTTTCTATGGACATCTCATTTGTCCCGTTCATACCATAACCACCTTCTTCGTAATACCATGTTGCGTCATTGGAGCCACCATCAATAGTAGTCCAGTTTGAAGGCATACTCTCGTTAAAATTTTCGTAGAGATTTACCTGGCCAAATGCAAAACCTGCAAATGCCAATAAAAATAAGCTAAGTAACACTTTTTTCATAGTAATTAATTTTAGGGTTAATTTTTTAATTATCCTGTAAATTGATAATATGTATGTTATCTATTCCCAGACTGCTACCGCCCGGGCTTGGGGTCATCAAACGAAAAGCAATATGAACTGTCTGATTTTTATACCCATGCTTATGCAGAAAAACCCGCCTTGCCTTTATTCCTTCTCCGGGAGTTGTAGCATCAGTCCCCCATGATTCGGCATTTATTTTTAGTAACAGGTTATTTTCGCATGCTGCAACAGTTTGATCTGTAGTGGAAATATATATACCATAATCGTCCGGGTAGTCTCCGGAACCAGTTAACGACATAGCATCCCATCGCACAGCAGAACTATCACCAATTGTGACATTAGGTAAAATCATCCAGTCATCTGCATAACTTTCAGGATCATAATAAGAAATTGCTTCAGCTATCTGACTTTCAAAATATGAACTATATCTGACCGCCCATGCACTATCTGCAAAGTTGGGTGAAAATGAACTGGAAGGATTATTGCCATCTACATTCACAAGATTCCATGTATCTGGAATCAATGAAATTCCTTCGAATGTTTGAGTAAAGATAGTATCTCCAAGCAACAGGTATTCAACTGTTAATTTTTCTGTCAAAATTGCGCTATCGCCGGAAGCAGTTAAAACTTTAAAAGTAACAGAATACTTTCCGGTATCGGAATAAGTGTGCTGAACTTCATTATAATATTGTTTAACAAGATCGGTCGATACTATAGTTTGATTTATATTCTCAATAGTAGTATCTGTTCCGTCACCAAAATTCCAGTAAAAAACAGGATCTCCCATATTATTAGGAACAACAGTTTTGTTCGTAAATGTAATTGGATTCCCCGGCGAAATATTTTTTGCAGGCTCATAAGAAATTATAGGAGCTAAACTGGCATCAGGGACGGGGTAGTCATCTGTATAGTTCTCACAACCAGACCAGATAGCCAGAAGGCCGGTCAGAACAAATATGATAATATGAATTAATCTTTTCATAATTTTATTTTTTTAATATCCAGGATTTTGTGTCATTTTAGTATTTGCATCCAATTCAGACTGAGGTATTGGAAATAACCAGTTAGCACCGGCCAGGGTTCCAATATTCCCTAAAACAGCAGGAGCTTTCCCTGTTCTCACCAGATCAAAATATCTGTGTCCTTCGAAGGCCAATTCTAATCTACGCTCTTTCATCACCGCATCTCTGAATTCTGCTTTATTTGTAATATCAGTGGAAGTCAATGAATCCAGCCCGGCCGTTGAATGTACTGCATTAAGATAATCAAAAGCCCAGCCATCTGCAACATAACCGGTTTCATTCAAAGCTTCGGCACAAATAAGATACATTTCAGCGATGCGTAAAAAAACGATGTTATCGCTTTGCCCTGAAAGATCATTATACTTATCGCAATAATAATCATCCAGTCCCATTTTTACTGTCGTTTCCTTACGCCAATCGTTTTCAGTATATTCATCTGCAATGCTGTTTTCTTTATCATAACTTTCCCAGGCCGCCACTTCAAATCTTCCGTCTTCCTGTGTCCAGCTAGCCATTGCATTGTTATCATCTGTAGCAGAAAAATCTACCTGGAAAATTATTTCATTGGTTTCAGCTTCTTCATCAAAAATATTGGCAAATTCAGAACTGTCAGCAGCCAAACTGAAAGGGCTGTTGTTTATCACGTCTTTGGCATTCAGGTAAGCATCTGTAAAACTTTCGCGATACAGATGAATTCTGGCCATCAAAGCCTTTACTGCCCAATAATTTGCATGAGAAGGATCTTCAGGGCTGCTTACGGCAAGTCTTGACCCGGCTTTATCCAGATCATCCATAATAAAATTATAGGTTTCATTTTTACCTGATCGTGCTATATTAAGAACTTCCGGCGATGCGTTTGTAGTAGATTCTGTTTTTAGTGGCACACCTCCATAAAATTTTACAAGATTAAAATAATTAAGAGCTCTCAGGAAATATGCCTGTCCCTCATAATATTTCAATTTGTTCTCCGATAGTTCTTCTACCTCCGGTAAAGCTTCCAGAAGGGTATTTATCCTGTTAATATTATCATAACAATCATTCCAGAGACCTTCAATGTACACATTGTCCGGATAAATACGATTATCGCTTATCTGGCGGTATTCTTTTTTAGATCCGACATGTATCAGGTTATCGGCTGCCAGATCGCCAAAAATAATTACATCCTGAGCAATTGCTGCGGTCTGTAATCCATCATAAACTCCATTGAGTGCTGCCTGAACACCTCTTTCTGAGGAAATAGCGCTATCTGCACTCAATAAATTTTTAGGTTCAACATCCAGGATACTCTCACACCCCAGAAGAGAAAACAATATTATTATTGATAGAATTTTATATTTCATGATAATTGAGTTTTTTAAAATTGAAACTTAATTCCAGCCATCCATGTTCTGACCTGAGGGTAAGTAAAAAAGTCTGTACCAGACCGAATAGAACCAACTCCTGAGTAGTTTACTTCAGGGTCCATTCCGCTGTATGGAGTTAGAGTAAAGAGATTTTTTACTTTTACATACGCCCTTGCATTGTCCATGAAAAAATTCCGCAGCAAGTCATTGCTGAAATTATAACCAAGGGTTATATTGCTAATTCTTAAAAAGGAGCCATCTTCGATATAGTGAGATGATATTTTTAAATTGTTTTTCCCAAAAACTTTAGGAATTGGTGTAACGTCACCTGGTTTTTTCCATCTGTCCTTTATGGTAGCCAATTGGTTGTCATTTGTTCCGAGGGTCATATTTTCTGTGTATTGTCTCACACCATTAAAAATATCCTGACCATAAATAAACTGGAGAAAAATGCTCAGGTCAAAATTTCTATATTTAAAATTATTTGATAATCCTCCGGTGAAATCAGGATTTGGATCACCCACTACTTGCCTGTCGGCATCTGTGATCTCTCCATCATTATTTAAATCCTCAAAAACAAGTTCTCCTGTAGACGGGTCAACACCAAGTGATTCATACATGTAAAAAACTCCAAGGGGTTCACCTTCAATGGCTGCATTATTTCCCCTTCCTTCTCCAGTAATTGGCTGACCATTGTATAATTTCAATATTTTATTTCTGTTGAATGAGATGTTAAAATTTGAACTCCACGAAAAATCAGATTTTCTGATATTTTCAGTACTGAGGTCAAATTCCATTCCTTTATTCTGAAGTTCTCCAACATTAGCCATCATGGAGGTATATCCGCTTGATCCGGGTAAGGGTCTGTTTAAGAGAAGGTCGGTAGTTTTGTTGTAATAGAAATCTGCATTAAAAATTATACGTTCCTCAAACAAAGCCACATTAATTCCGGTATTAAAATTCGCGGTAGTTTCCCATTTCAGATCCTTATTAGGTATTTGGGTTGGAATAATACCTGAGTTTGCCATATAATTATACCCCGGTGAATAAAGAGACAAATACCCAAATTGTCCGATCTTATCATTACCCGTTAAGCCATAACTTATTTTCCACTTTAATTCACTAATGAAATTAATATTTTGCAGAAAATTTTCTTCAGACAAGCGCCAGGCAAAAGACCCAGCAGGAAGTGTTGCATATTTATTGTTTGGTCCAAAATTAGAAGAACCATCTCTTCTTACACTAAGAGAAACAAGATACTTATTTTCATAATTATATTTTACTCTTGAAAAAAAGGATTGTATTGCAGATTTGTAAGCACTTGAACTTCCATCTTCAAGCTTACCGGCAGCCACCAGGTATTCGAGCTCATCAGAGGGAAAATTTGTTTTGGATATGCTGTTATATTTTCTGTTTTCTATTTCAAAACTATACCCCAACAAAAAATTAAAATCATGCTTCTCTTTCAAAGTTTTAAGATATTTTAGCGTACTCTGCTGTGTTACTTTATGTACCTGTGAGGTGGCATCCATTCCATAACCATTTTGTTCTTCAGCCGATTGCACAATAGAGGGTTCAAACCTTCTTTCATTCAGATTATAAATATCTATCCCCCACTGGTTTTTGAAGGTTAAATTATCTAATATGTCATACTCTCCAAATACATTCCCGATTGTTCTGAACGTACGTGCCTCATTCACCACTTCTTTGGCAATAGCTACAGGATTATCCCACCAGGATCCCTGGAAGTAGCTACCATCATCGTTATAAACAGGGTAAACCGGAGGGATAGAAATAGCATTTGGCAGAACCCCATTTACAGACTGGTCTCCTCTTACCCGTTCATTCAGTGAATGTGTGATACTAACTTTGGATCCTAAAGTAAAATTATCAGTAACATCATGGCTGATATTTAGCCGGCCGTTAATTTTATCATAATCTGTACCCAAAATCACACCTTCCTGGTTAAAATAGCGTCCCGATATAAAAAAAGTTGTTTTTTCATTTCCCCCGGAGAATGACAGTTCATAATTTGAAATAGGTGCCAAACGCATTACTTCATCCTGCCAGTTTGTGTTTATGGTAGTATCACCTGTTAAGGAATATAAAGAACTCATAAATTCGGGGTCAAAGGAACGCACATAGTTTTTCCATTCTTCCGCATTCATCATATCGAGGCGTTTGTAAACTTCCTGCATTCCATAATATGACTTAAAATTAATTCTTGTTTCCCCTTTTCTGCCCTCTTTAGTTTCAATCAGTACCACTCCGTTTCCTGCTCTTGCTCCGTATATAGAGGCAGCCGAGGCATCCTTTAATATACTGATTGATTCTATATTATTGGGGTTAATGTCGGCAACGGCATCAATCCCTTGTCCTTCCATACTTACCTGGCTATAATCCCCTGTTGTTATAGGAATTCCGTCAACCACATAAAGCGGCTGAGTTCCTGCAGAGATACTACTTGTTCCTCGAATATTCATACTAATTGCAGCTCCAGGTGTACCCGAATTTTTGTTTATCAGGACACCGGATGTTTTACCCTGAATAGCTTCCTGAATTCCACTGGAAACTGTTTCTTCAATTTCCTCCCCGCTTACGCTTGCAACAGAACTGGTTAATAACTTTTTACTTGAAGAGCCATATCCAATTACTACAACTTCATCAAGTTTTTCCATCTTTTTTTCCATTACTACATTTATCTGACTCCTTCCATCAACAGAAACCTCCTTTTTATAATACCCTACAAAAGAAAAAATCAGGGTAGCAGATTTGTTTTCAAGCGAAATACTGTATTTCCCATTGATATCGGTTATGACACCTTTGGTAGTCCCTTTCACAGTTATGTTGACACCGGGCAGAGAATTACCTTCTTCATCGGTTACCATTCCCCTAACTTCAAAGCCCTGTTCCGTAATAGTTTTTCTGTTTTCTTCAGAAGGGTTCAAAACAATCTGTTTTCCAACAATTTCATAGCTTATATAGGTTTGTTTTGAAAGTTGGTTTAATACTTCATAAATACTTTTCGCTTTTACATTTATTGTCACATCTTGTTTAACATCCAGTTTTGCATCATTATACATAAAATAAAATTCACTTTCTTTCTCAATTTTTTTAAGTACTTTTTTGAGCGGAACATTATTTAAATTGATGGAAAACTGCTTGTTCTGTGCATAATTATTATGAGCATAGGAGCATAAAACCCCAAACATTAATATGAACAATGTCATTCTCATAATTAATAAGTATTTAGCACAGTTCTTAAAATGAGGTCGCTTTTCTTTCATAAATTTAAGGATTATTGATTAAACAATCAATGGATAAAATACTGCAGCATAATATTTTAATATTTTACTCATTTGGGTTAATGAAAACCTTATTTCCTTTTATGGTATAAGAAATTGGGGTTGTTCTTTTAATCAGCTCACAAACTTCAGGTATACTTTCATCAGTAATTGTAATGGTATATCTGTATTTACCTTTCAATGACTCAGGAATTTCAAATGACACACCATACCATCGTTCAAGTTCTTTAACCAATGTTAACAATGGTTCATTATCAAAAATTAATTTTCCGTTCTTCCACGATATATTTTTCTCAATATCTACGCCTGATTTAATTTCAAGTTTTTGTTCTTTTTTCGAATAGACACACATAGAACCCGGAGCAAGATACTTTTCAATATTATTTGTTTTATTGCTAATTGCAACTTTTCCTGAGACCAGGATTGTATTTATTTTATCACTCCCATCGAAACCTCTTATGTTAAAACTTGTTCCAAGGACTTTAACATTTATATCATTAATTGACACTATAAAAGGTTTTTCTTCATTATGTTTCACATCGAAATAAGCTTCACCTTTAAGTTTAATACTTCTATTTTCCGTATTTGAAAAATTTTCAGCATAACTTAATTTACTGTCTGAATTCAGCCACACCAGAGAACCATCAGGCAATACAATTTGTGACCTTTGTCCTTTTGGATTCTCATGTACAGTGTATTCAACTTCTTGGGTTAAGAATTGATAAGGATGGTCTGTAAACAGATAAAGAACAGTTCCTACTGCCAAAAGCAGGATCATTACAGCTGCAATCCGGGATAACCTTCCAATAGTAAAAATCGGGGTGGATTTTTCCTTATCTTTCGAAATTTTACTGAACAATTCTGTTGTGGATTTTTCTTCATTTTGGCTAGCCTCCAAGTCATTCCAATGCTTTTTCAGCATTTCATCTGAAGCTTCGGAATTGTAAACTTGTTTTTTTTCTTTTTCTGAAGCTACGCCCCAGAAAAATTTTGCGAATTGTTTAAAATTGATCTTTTTTCCCATAATTATCTTTATCTATTCAGAAATACACTTAATACATTTCTATCCCCTAAAAAAATCTGCACTTTTTTTTAGATAGAAATGATTTTACAGCATAAATCTAATGGGAAGAATTATTTTACAGTAAAAGATAGTCCGTCGTATGCGAGCTGTACGTTCTTTGGCAATTCCTTATTCACTTCAGCATGCAATCCCATTTGGTGACTAAGATGTGTAATGAATGCTTTTCTGGGACTAAGTTCATTAACAATATTCAGCGCTTCGTTTAGCGTAAAATGAGAAATATGCTTCTTCTTACGCAATGCGTTTATTACAAGATACTTAACTCCAAACAATTTTTCTTTTTCTTCTTCAGGGATATAATTTGCATCTGTAATATAGGCAAAATCTCCTATTCTGAATCCCATCACAGGCAATTTATAATGATATACCCTTACAGGAATTATTTTTGTATTTCCAATATAAAATTCACTCAGGTCAATTTTATTCAGATTCAATTCAGGGACACCCGGATAGCGGTTTTCACCAAAAGCATAGGGGAGCATTTGTTTCAGTGCATTCAGTACACGATCTTCGGCGTATATCTGCATGCTTTTGCGGTTAATAAAATTTATAGGACGAATATCATCAAGGCCTGCAATATGGTCACGGTGTTCGTGAGTATAAATAACCGCATCTATATCACTTACTTCTTCCCTTAACATTTGCTGACGAAAATCAGGACCTGTGTCTATAATGAGGGTCAAATCTTTATTTTCTACCATAGCAGAGGTCCTCAGACGATTGTCTTTTTTGTCAGTTGACTGACATACTTTACAATTGCATCCAATAACCGGTACGCCCTGAGATGTTCCTGTTCCTAATAATGTTACTTTCACAAAAACTATTTATTTTATTTGTCTTTTTTCAAATATTTTCTAATTCAATTTTCTTTTTAATTTATCAGTCTTTTCTTTAGATCCACCCTGTTAGTTAAGAATAACAAATATAATAAAACTATAACAGCCAAAACAGCAGATGGGACAGCGGCTTCTTTTCCAAACACTGTGAAGGCAGTAACAACACTGAAACCAGAACTTTTTATCGTTAATAATAAAGTTTCAGTTTTTATGGCAGGAATTTTTTTATCTGTCTTTTTCATAAAAAATTCATAAACACTACCAATACCAAAAGTTGCGATAAGCAGCACCAGCGTAATCAAAAACAGCAAATGTAAATTATTAAATAAAATATCGTGGTTTAAGCCCACAGCTGTGAAAATAATCAATGCAAAGCCAAAATCTACAACTTTGCCCCTGATAATTTTTACACCTTTAAAAAGAGGTTTCCAAAGAAGAAACCTTGAAAGTATCAATGGTATAATAATAAGTTTAACCATTAGAATTAGAAGATCAACAGTAGAAACTACATTCGAACCACCTGAAAAAAGCCCTACAATAACTGGAGTGAGAATTACAGAGGCGAGGAAAGCCCCCACAACTCCTATTATTGAATAGTCTACATCCCCTTTCATAATTCCGGAGAAAGGTATAATAGCAACTCCCGGTGGAGCAATGGCTATTACAATAAACCCATAAAATAATTCTTTAGTAGGCATAATTAACCAGGCAAGTAAAATAACCACTGTTCCGAAAAGAACATAATTTAAAACTACACCTTTTAACATTGGTTTTACAACCTTTTTCAGAGGTAGCATCGCACTGGCCTGTATACCTGTCATTGAGAACAACATGGTAACCATTAAAATATATAACGTATACGGCTGTAATAAAGAAGCCAGATCTCCAATTGTAAAACCAAGAACAACAGCCAGAACAAGAATAAAATTTCTGTTCAGAAGAATATTTAATACTTTAGTCATTATATTTGTTTTTTTAATTCAGAATAAATTTCTGCTATGTACGGAAAAATCTACTTAATACCAAATACACTCGGCAATTGTTCAATTGATTCTGTCATCCCTGCAGAAGTAAAAAAACTGACCTCAAAATTAAGCTATTTTGTGGTCGAAAATGAAAGAACTGTCAGACGATATTTAAAAAAAATAGATAAATCAATTAAAATAGATGATCTTCAATTTTTTCTGCTGAATAAGCATACGGATAAAAAATCTGTGGAAGGATTTCTCGCCCCGGTTCTGGAAGGACATAATCTGGGTATTATTTCTGAAGCAGGTGCACCGGGAATTGCCGATCCCGGCAGTGAAATTGTTGAGCTGGCACATAAGAAAAATATACAGGTTGTTCCTTTGGTGGGACCTTCATCTATCATGCTGGCTCTGATGGCATCAGGATTTAATGGTCAGAATTTTGTTTTTCATGGGTATCTTCCAATACAGTCGAACCAAAAAACGAGTAAGTTAAAAGAAATTGAAAAAAAATCTGCTGGTGAAAGACAAACCCAAATTTTTATGGAGACACCGTATAGAAACAACAAACTTCTGCAGGAAATTTTTAAATCCTGTCATCCACATACGAATTTGTGCATAGCAGCGAATATCACTACTCCGGGAGAAAATATCCAGACAAAAACCATCGCTGAATGGAAAAAGGAAACACCCGATTTACATAAAATCCCTTGTATTTTTTTGCTTGAATCAACGAGATAATCCTCATTAACTACAGTTTTTCAACTCTCAAATCTTTTCTAAGCAAATATCAGAAAGAGTTTTGGCCTAAGGAAGAGATATATGGATTTATGAATGTTCTTTTTTCTGAAAAGAAGTTATAATTAAAAAACGAATCACTCATGAAATCATTTCCCTGAAAACCTTACTCCTGGCATCCTCAGCCTCAACCTCAGCCTTAGCCTTAGCCTTAGTCTAAGTATTAACTCCCAGTCTCCAAAATTTCAGGATCTTATTATTCTTTTTTTAGTTATATTAGGGAAATTTTTAAAAAACTTTTTCAGTTTAACTTTAATCTACAGATCCATGAAAAGAATTAATAAAACCAGGAAGAGTCTGATGATGCTCTTCTTTTTTATTGTAGCTGGTATTTCACAGGTTTCAGCTCAATTAGCTGTGGTTTCCCACAGTCCGGACCAGAACCAACTTAATTGTGATACAGCCACAAACATTACAATAACTTTTAGCGAGTCGATTGCTGACACTGCCTTAACCACCCAAAAATTTAGCATTAACGGAACTGTCCATGGTCTGATACCAGGGATTTTTTCAGGAGGTAATACTGAAACCATAACTTTCTCACCAGGCATCAGTTTTAGCCCGGGAGAAACAGTAACCGTTACATTGACAGGAAGCATTAATGATACCAATAACAACTTTTTGGCTCAGGATTATAGCTTTCACTTTATTGCTAAATCCGACACAGGGCAAACGCATTTTATTGAACACCTGATAAGTGATACTGCCGATGGAACACAGCATGTTCATGCTGCTGACATTGATGATGATGGGGATATGGATGCATTCTCAGCATCCTATTCAGCTCGAAAATATTCCTGGTATGAAAACACAGGCAATCAGGTTTTCACAGAACATATTATCCACAACAATGCAGGCGGCGCAAACGGAATTTATGCTGCCGATATGAACCACGATGGAAATATGGATATTCTTACTTCTTCTACATACGACCCGGACGGAGTTAACGGCAATACAATCGCCTGGTATGAAAATGATGGTAGTTCAGGTTTTACAGAAAGAATAATTTCTTCATCTGCTTATAGTGCAGTTCGTGTTATTGCCTCAGACGTTAACGGGGATGGCCACATGGATGCTCTATCTTCTATGAATTATACAGAGTTGTACAGGAATGATGGAAATCAAAATTTCAGTACAACCCAATTTACTCCTCCTGATTGGCCCGGTGGCTATTATGGAAATGAAAGTGTTCACTCAATAGACATGGACAAAGACGGCGATATTGATATCATTTCTGTGTATGGGTCAGATAGTCTGATTGTTTGGTATGAAAACAATGGCAGCGAAAACTTTACAGAGCAAATACTAACCAATGATGAATATAGCGTCAAAGATATCTATCCTATCGATCTGGATGGAGACAGCGACATAGATGTATTGGTTTCAAACGATTATACAGACCAAATCTCCTGGTATGAAAATGACGGGAGCCAAAATTTTACGCAAAATATTATTTATACCGGATATACACCTCATAAAATTCATGCAGCCGATCTTAATGGTGACGGAAACCTAGACATTATAGCCTCTTTCTATTCAGGTGCCAATCGAATATTTTGGTTTGTAAATGATGGAAATCAGAATTTCACGCAGAAAACTGTGGCTTCATATATAAGTATGCCTCAAAATGTTTACACTGCAGACATGGATAAAGATGGTGACCTCGATGTGTTATCTGTATCCTATTCATCAGGACAAGTGATTTGGTATGAAAACACCTCTGCCCCGCCGCCTTCAATTGATACACAGCCTGCTGATAAAGAAGTTTGCGAAGAAACGAACACTACTTTTGATATCACAGCCTCAGGAAATGAACCCATCGCCTACCAATGGCAACTTAATGATGGTTCAGGCTTTACAGACCTTCAAAATAATACAATATACTCTGGTGTCGAAACTGCCTCTCTTTCTGTAAACTCGGTTAATTCCTCAATGAATAACTACTGGTACAGGTGTGTCGTTTCTAATGAAGCTGGAAGTACTTACAGTGATTCTGCTTCACTTCTGGTGAGGACCCAAACCGCTATTATCAGTCAGCCTGTCCCCGACACCAGCGTGTGTGAAGACAGCCCAAATATCGTTCTCAGCATATCAGCAGAGGGATCAAATCTTTCTTTTCAGTGGTATAAAGGAATGAGTGCTATCACAGGAGAAACTGACACAAGCCTGACAATTCTTCCTAAAGTCTCCAATTCAGGAAATTACTACTGTTACGTTTCAGGGGATTGTGGCGCATTAACCTCTGATTTCTCAAATGTTATAGTTGATACAAACACTGCTATTGTTGAACAACCTGAACCAACTGTGCATGCCTGTGAAAACGGTACGGATATTAACCTGTCCATCTCTGCCGAGGGATCTAATTTGAGCTATCAATGGTTTAAGGATGGAAACTCAATTCCCCAGGCAACAGATCCCTCCTTGCTGTTGACACCGGATTTTGAAAATGCAGGCACCTATTACTGCGAAGTTACTGGAAACTGCGGAATGGTTGCCTCCGATAATGCTTCTGTTTCTGTTGATACTGCCACAGTCATAATATCGCATCCTGTCTCTCAGGAAAATATTGATGAATCATCGGAAGTGACCTTTTCAATTCAGGCTGAAGGAACAAATTTAAGTTATCAATGGAGAAAAGATGAAACCAGTCTGACAGATAATGAGCATATCAATGGTTCGCAAACAAACCAACTCACCCTAAGTAATGTATCGGAAAGTGATGAAGGAGTCTATGATTGTCTTGTTAGTGGAAATTGTGGACAATCAGTAAGCAATGATGCAAACCTGGCATTGATTGCAACAAGTATTGAGTTATCGGAAACTGAAATTGAAGTTTATCCAAATCCCTCAGGGGGAAAATTCATCATTAAAAATGCAGAAGGCTACAATATTTCAATAACTAATGTTACAGGAAAATTGATATATAAGGACAGTCTTTTGGAACAAATGAGTACCATCACTTTACAAAACGATTATGAGCCGGGAATTTATGTGATTAAACTAATTAAGCAAGACCGTGTTATTGTATCAAAAATTCTGCTGAAATAAACAAGGAAAAGCAGGTTTCTACAGCCTGCTTTTTTACTATATATCAAAACATTTAAAGAGAGATGCTTTGTACTAAAATATTTTCTGCATTAGCTCCCTCGTTGAATAATAAATCAATGATACTCAGATTTGGAACAAAACCAAACTTATCACCAAAAACCTGGTAATAAAAATGAGGGTCGAATTTTTTATCTTTCTTTTGCATCCGCTTTTTAGGATGTATAGTTTCTCGATAATCAACCATATTTAAAGGAACTTTCCTGATAAATTCAGAAGTTAACTTAATAGTTGGACTCACTTCAAGTTGATCAAGGACGTAGTTCTGAATTTCAAGATTAAAATCTAAAAGAAATTTATATTTTTTCTCATAAAATGTTCGAAACTCATCCATGAAGAATTCAAAGAAAGGAGAAGAACTATAAGCTGACTCAATAGAAGTCCAGTGTTGTTTTTGCCAGTCAAGTGTATTATCTATCTCTATTTCTTTTGTTTTAACCTTCGGACGATCTTTAGTTACAGGAATAGTAAGCGGAAGTGTCCCATTTGCAGCAAGAATAATGCACCTGTTTCGGTAACTCTGTTTCTGAAAATTCTCATCAGATTCAATCAGAACCTGTTCAAAATTAATAAGTTTGGTATAATACTGAACAGGTCCTAAGTATGCAGTGGATAATAAAGCTAAGGTCTTTTCTTCCATATTCATTAGCTTATCCTGTGCCCCGCTATATTTTTAACAGCAATTTCAGAACCACAGGTTAATGAAAAGATCCCGGGAAATATTAACTCCCAACAACATTAAACATTCTTTCCCAACGAATTTTTTTCAAAAACCTACCATATTTATTAATTGATAACCAAATAAACACTGGTTTACCAACCACATGGTTTTCAGGCACGAAGCCCCAGTAACGAGAATCTGCAGAGTGATGTCGGTTATCTCCCATCATAAAATAGTAATCCATTTCAAAAGTATATTCATCAGCAGGTTCTCCATTAATATAAATGGTATTGTCTTCTATGCGAAGATCATTATCCTCATAGATGTCGATTATACGCTCATAAAGAAGAATATTTTGAGTATTAAGTTTTATTGTTTTTCCTTTTTCGGGAACATATAAAGGACCAAAATTATCTTCTGTCCATTTATAAGTAGAATCAAAAGGAAAAATCAAATGATTGACCTGGTAAGGGTCAGTTTCTTCATATTTTTTAATATTTACTACATTGGTAAAATTTTTAATCTTACTTTTATTCTCCTGTGTAAGCGGCAGTCTGTAAGTTGAACTTTGCGTAATATAATGTCTGTCGTTAGGATTAATACCCAATCTTCTGAACAATATTGAATTTATTTTTGACCCATCAGTTTTCACCATGTAATCATATTGCATATCCTCAAAATGAGGTTGTTCCTTTCCATTGATATAAACCTGTCCGTGTACAATTTCCAGCGAATCACCGGCTATTGCCACACATCGTTTTATATAGTTAGTTCTTTTATCCACAGGCCTTGTGGTTACATCATACTGATTTTTAATAAGCCTTCTTGATTCATCCACATATTGATCAAACGGTTTGATTTGCGCCCCTCTTCGAATATCTCTGATTCTTAAATCGTTAGCAGTCTGCCTGACAATTGCATAGTAGTCCTGGTCCGACCTTTGTAAAATCACTGTATCACCGGCAGGGAAATTAAATACTACAATATCATTTCTTTCAACATCTCCAAAACCAGCCAGTCTTTTATAAGGCCATTTCACCCATTCTGTATACGATTTGGTTTTTTCAGTTAAGGGCATGGTGTTATGTGCAAAAGGGAAAGATATTGGTGTATTGGGCATTTTTGGTCCATAACTTACTTTACTTACAAAAAGATAATCTCCCGCAAGCAATGTTTTTTCCATTGAGGAGGTAGGTATTGTATAAGCTTCAATAAAAAACAATCGAATAAGTGAAGCTGCAATAACTGCAAAAATCAGTGCATCTAACCATTCAACGGCTTTGCTCGGTTTTTTACCTCTTTTTTTCCAGAAAGCCCAGTTAACCTTTTTGGTAATATAAATATCAAAAATCACGGCGAGTCCGAACAATAACCAATAGTTACCAATCCAGATCACCCATAATACAAAGATTACTGAAACGAGTCCAAACTTAAAAAAACGGTTTTTCAAAAATTCTTTAAGGGTCATAATGTTATGCATTTAATAAATCATCCATAGAAAAAATTCCACTCTTGTTATAAATATATTCGGCAGCAAGAACAGCTCCAAGAGCAAAACCTTTCCTGCTTTTTGCTGAATGTTTAATTTCAATATTATCAAATTCAGAATCATAAGCAACCTTATGAATTCCAGGGATTTCATCCTTTCTTATTGATTTTACAGGTATTGTTTCATCAGAATCAGCAGTTTCTTCCTTCCACTTGTTTTTTCTGTTCATTTCCTTTATAATTGATTCTGCTATTGTTACCGCAGTTCCGCTTGGCGCGTCCAGTTTATGTTTGTGATGGGTTTCTTCGATACTCACATCATAATTGGAATAGTTATTCATTAGTTTAGCCAGATGCTGATTCACTTTAAAGAACAAATTCACACCAATACTAAAATTAGAGGCATAGAAAAATGCTCCATTGTTTTCGAGGCAATATTTGCGAATATCATAAAATTTTTCAAGCCAGCCGGTAGTTCCCGATACAACAGGCACATTGTGTTCCATGCATTTCATCAGATTATCATATGCAGCATCAGGGACAGAGAATTCAAGGGCTACATCAGCTTTTTTTAAATTTTCCTTATTAAAATCTTCCTGGTTGTTTTTATCGATTGTTAAAAAAACGTTGTGTTTTCTTTCTTCGGCGACTTGTTTAATTTCATGTCCCATTCTGCCATATCCAATTAGAAGAATATTAAGAGGTTTCATTATTATCTGACTTTTTAAAATTTGCAGATTGCTAAATTAAGATTTTTTGCCTACAATCCATTGTTAAAATAAATTAAAAAAGGGAAGCGCACTGCCTCCCTTTTCAAGTTTGTATGTGGTAATTTTATTTTACTTTTTTAACAACAGCCTGAAAAGCTTTTGGATTATTCATGGCCAGATCTGCCAGCACTTTTCGGTTTAATTCAATTCCTTTTTTGTGCAATTTACCCATAAATTCAGAGTAAGACATTCCATTTTGCCTTGCTCCGGCATTAATTCTCTGGATCCATAATTTTCTAAAGTTACCTTTCTTCTTTTTTCTGTCTCTGTAAGAATAGAGAAGTCCTTTCTCTACTGCATTTTTTGCTACTGTGTAAACATTTTTTCTGGCACCAAAATAGCCTTTAGCTTGTTTAAGAATTTTTTTTCGTCTTCTTCTTGATGCTACAGAATTTACTGATCTTGGCATAATTCATAATTTTTTGAATGTACAGCGATCTGCTTTCTGGCAGACTCTTTCGGCTGGGACATTCTGGTTAAAAACTAAATTTTACTTCATTCCTAATAACTGCTTGATATCATTCTCGTTGGTTTTATCAACGATTGAATAATACCTGAGATTTCTCTTTTGCTTTTTTGTTTTCTTTCTCAACAAATGGCTTTTGTAAGCATGCTTTCTCTTGATCTTTCCGCTCCCGGTAATTCCAAATCTTTTTTTTGCTCCGGGATTCGTTCTTGTTTTTGGCATAATACAATAATTTATTTTTATATATCAAGTTAGTTGTTCTTTTTCGATATTTTCGGAGCAATGAACATAATCATTCTCTTACCCTCAAGCTTTGGCATTTTTTCAACTTTACCATATTCTTCAAGGTCTTGTGCGAGTCTTAAAAGAAGTATTTCTCCTTTGTCTTTAAAAAGAATAGATCGACCTTTAAAAAATACGAATGCTTTAACCTTAGCTCCGTCCTGTAAAAACTTTTTAGCATGATTCAATTTAAAATTGTAATCATGATCATCAGTATTCGGTCCAAATCTTATTTCTTTAACAACAACCTTGCTTGCTTTAGCTTTCTGAGCTTTTTGTTTCTTTTTCTGCTGATAAAGAAACTTTTGATATTCTATAATTTTGCATACCGGTGGCTCAGCCTTGGGCGATACTTCCACAAGGTCCAGTCCGATTTCATCTGATAACTTTAATGCTTCTTCAATAGTATAGATTCCAGGATTTTCTACATTTTCTCCCACAAGTCTCACCTGTGGTGCACGAATTTCTTTATTTATCCTGTAATCAGGTTGTTGTTTGGCGTTTTTGTTTCTTCTTTTTCCTATTTTACTGCCCTCCTTTTTTTTGGTTATACTACTGCAAAATTAATCTATTGATTTATAAAGTCAAGTTGTTTTTGAATTTCTTTTTGTAAAAAATCTTTAAATTCTTCTAATTTCATAGAACCTTGATCTCCTTCTCCTTGTTTCCTCACTGAAACAGACTCATTTTCAACTTCTTTCTCTCCTACGATAAGTAAATAAGGTATCTTCTTCAGCTCATTGTCCCTGATTTTCTTACCAATTTTTTCATTTCTTCCATCAAACAGGCTGCGAATATCGTAATTATTTAGAAATTTTGAAACTTTTTCTGCATAATCATTAAATTTTTCACTAATTGGCAGTACAACCGCCTGCTCTGGGACCAACCATAGTGGGAATTTACCTGCTGTATGTTCAATAAGTACAGCAACAAATCTCTCCATGGATCCAAATGGCGCCCTGTGAATCATTACAGGCCTGTGTCTTTCGTTGTCGGACCCTATATATTCCAGTTCAAATCTTTCGGGAAGGTTATAATCTACCTGTATGGTTCCAAGTTGCCATTCTCTACCCAGGGCATCTTTTACCATAAAGTCGAGCTTAGGGCCGTAAAAAGCGGCTTCACCATATTCTACTTTAGCATCCAGTCCTTTTTCCTCCACAGCCTCGAGTATTGCTTCTTCTGATTTTTGCCAGTTTTCTTCACTTCCTATATAATCCTCTGTATTTCCTTTTTCTTTTAGAGAAACCTGAACAGTATAATTATCAAACTCCAGGGCAGTAAATATTTTGAAGATAATATCCATTACCTTTTTAAACTCATCTTTTAACTGGTCCGGACGACAGAAAATATGGGCATCATCCTGGGTAAAACCTCTGACTCTGGTTAAACCGTGCAATTCACCACTCTGCTCATACCGGTATACAGTACCAAATTCTGCAAATCTTACCGGCAGATCTCTGTATGAATATTGTTTGCTTTTATATATTTCACAATGATGCGGGCAATTCATCGGTTTAAGCAGGAACTCCTCTCCTTCAGCCGGAGTATTAATTGGCTGAAATGAATCTCTTCCATACTTTTCATAATGCCCCGAAGTCACATACAGTTCTTTCTGTCCAATATGCGGAGAAATTACCTGGTCATAACCGTATTCTTTTTGTATTTTTTTCAGGAAATTTTCCAGTCTTTCTCTGAGCTGGGCCCCTTTAGGCAGCCATAAAGGCAAACCCTGCCCTACTTTTTGAGAAAAGGTGAAAAGTTCCAGTTGCTTTCCTAATTTACGGTGGTCTCTTTTCTTAGCTTCTTCAAGCATTTCAAGGTACTCATCCAGTTGTTTTTTCTTAGGAAAAGTAATCCCATAAATTCTTGTAAGCTGCTTGTTGTTTTCATCTCCTCTCCAGTAAGCTCCTGCAATATTTAAGAGCTTAACAGCCTTAATATACCCTGTGTTTGGGAGATGTGGTCCACGACAAAGATCTGTGAAATCGCCATGTTTATAAAATGAAATGGTTCCGTCTTCCAAATCACCTATTAATTCAACTTTATATTCATCTCCTTTTTCTTTGTAATACTGTAAAGCCTGGGGTTTTGGAACTTCTTCTCTTACGTATTCGTTTTTCTGACTGGCCAGTTCTTTCATCTTTTTTTCAATCTTTGGAAGATCCGCTTCGGTCAGAACTCTGTCTCCCAAATCCACATCATAATAAAAGCCGTTCTCAATACTGGGTCCTATACCAAATTTTACTCCCGGATATAATTTTTCAAGTGCTTCTGCCATTAAGTGTGCAGAAGAGTGCCAGAAGGCATGTTTCCCCTCTTCATCTTCCCACTTATTAAGTTTTATTTTGGCATCTTTATGAATGGGCCGCTTCAAATCCCATACTTCTCCATCTACTGTAATGGATAATACTTCTTTTGCCAGTCTGGGACTAATTGAACGGGCTATATCTAAACCAGTAACCCCTTCTTCAAATTCTTTAACTGAATTGTCGGGTAATGTAATTTTTATCATAATTTATACTTCTATTAAAAAGTGCAAAGATATAATTTCCTTAGAATAATTAATAAACTAATCTACACAAAACTTCGTTATATATATTATTAATATTACAATTATGGCAACAGATTGTTCTTCAGTGTTTATTATATAACTGATCTTTCCTCCTCTCTCAAAGCATTCTTTTACAACTTGAAATAACATTAAAAATTGTGTATTGGTATGTTTTTTGTTATTAATTTGCATCAAAAATTAAATGTCATTATATCCACAAATTATTAATATTTTTTTGTAATGAAATTAAATGTATTCGTTGTTTTAATTTTATTGTTCAGTTCTTATGCTGCTGCTCAATCAAATACAGATAAGATTACACAAAACATTAGAGGCAAAATTATTGATAAAGATTCAAAAAGTCCTTTACCTGGAGCTACTGTTTTAATTACCAGTGCAAAACCTGTGAAAGGTACAAGCAGTGATGCGGATGGAAAATTTCGCTTTGAAGATGTTCCGGTCGGCAGGAAAGACATAAAAGTAAGTTATGTGGGATATGGAAGCAAACAAATAAGAAATCTGATTCTTAAGTCAGGGAAAGAGCTGGTTCTTACCATTGAATTAGAGGAAAACGTTCAGAAAATAGATGAAGTAGTTGTTAAAGGTTACAGAAAAGACCAGCCCATCAATGATATGGCTAAAGTCAGTGCAAGATCATTCAGCATAGAAGAAACAGAGAAATATGCCGGTAGTTGGGGAGATCCTTCACGAATGGCACAAAATTATGCAGGTGTAATTTCAGCAGGAGACCAGAGAAATGACATTATAATACGCGGCAATCCACCAATAGGACTTTTGTGGAGGCTTGAAGATATGAATATTCCAAACCCTAACCATTTTGGGGCTTTAGGAGCCACAGGAGGACCAGTTAGTATTCTCAATAACAACGTACTAACCAATTCTGATTTTTTTACCGGAGCTTTTCCTGCTGAATATGGAAATGCGCTGTCAGGTGTATTTGACTTACAGATGAGAAACGGGAATAATGAGCAAAGAGAATATGTTGGACAAATAGGATTTAATGGTTTTGAACTAGGTGCAGAGGGCCCCTTCTCTGATTCTTCCAGGGCTTCATATCTTGCAAATTACAGATATTCTACCCTTGCAGTGATGGAACATCTGGGTTTGAATACAGGTGTTGGCGCTGTTCCTCAATACCAGGACCTCTCTTTTAAAGTAAATGTCCCATTAGAGAACGGGAACCTTTCTCTTTTCGGAATAGGAGGATTGAGTTATATAGAACTGGGCAGTGGCAGAGACAGTACTGCCAATAGCTATGATACTTATGAAGGAACGGAAACCAGGAATGGATCAGATATGGGAACCGCAGGCCTTTCATATTTACATTTCTTTGACAAAGACAGCAGGATAAAAATAGGACTTAACTATTCTGCAAACCGGGTAACAACTACTGTTGATTCTATTGCTACGGAAAACCGTGAAGAAAAAATGTTTTTTCACGAAAACAACACCCAGCAAAAAATTGGTTTGTATACAAAATATGTTGATAAGATCAATGCTGCTAATATTCTGGAGATTGGAATGAACATGGAGAACTACATGATCAGTTATGTGGATAGTTTTTATCACCAGGATTATAACAAATATGTGAAAGAACTGGATATTCAAAAAAACAATCTGATGTTATACCAGGCTTATGGTCAGTTAGAACATCGATTTAACAATGAGCTTTCTCTGTATTCCGGGTTAAATTTTCAGTATTTCGTTTATAACCAAACCTGGTCACTGGAACCCCGCTTAAGTCTTGAGTGGGAAATTAATTCCAAACAATCCCTTAATGCTGGTTATGGATATCATTCACAACTTCAGCCTTTGTTTTTATACTTTGTACAAACCCGCACAGGTCCTGATGAATATATTATGACAAATACAGATATGGGATTCTCAAAAAGCAACCAATGGGTGCTTGGTTATAACTACAGTTTCAATCCTAACTTAAGACTAAAAGTAGAAGGTTACTATCAGCAACAACACAATATACCTGTTACAGAATATGACAGTTATTTTTCTCTGGCAAATTATGGATCGAGTTTTCATCTGACCCGTGTGGACAGTCTTGTAAATGAAGGGACAAGTAGAAATTACGGAATAGACATTACTTTTGAAAAATTCTTTAACAAAAATTATTATTTCTTAGTAACCGCAAGTTTGTTTGATAGTAAATACCGTGGAAGTAATGATAAATTAACCAGTACGGCATTTAATAACAATTTTGTTGTGAACGCCCTTGCCGGTTATGAATTGCCATTAAGCAACAAAAGTACATTAGCCTTTAATCTGAGGATGGTGACAGCCGGAGGAAAAAGATACACCCCGATCGATCTTGAAGAATCAAAAAAGTATGATGAACAAAGATTCATTACAGAACAGGCTTATAAAAAACAATTTAAAGACTATTTCCGGCTTGATGGAAGGATAAGTTACAAAAAAGACGGGAAAAATATTACGCAGGAATGGGCCATTGATATAACGAACATTACAGACCATAAAAATATTTTTAGCCGGAGCTACAGCCCTACAACCAATGATATTAAAACAGAATATCAGCAAAGATTTTTCCCTATGATGCTATACAGAATTAATTTCTAGATTATCCTACGCTGGGCATTGGCAAGATCTTCAAGGTAAAATTCGACCAATGCCAGTTTATTTTTATCAAAAGCAGCAGTAAAAGCATAAGTATGTTTAATCTGTTCCTGCCATCTGCCGGTAATAGAACATGCTTCATGAACGTGTCCATGAAGGGTTAACAGGGGCTGACGTTCCTCAATGAATCTTTTGATCGCGATGCTTCCGACATGAACATCCAGTGGAACATAATCGATCATCTGACCATCCAGAGCAGCCCTGTCTAAAGCTGTTTGATAAGGAGGAGAGTGAAACAAAAAAACAGAACTGGACAAATCTTCCTCTCCTGTAAGTTGATTTAAATCGATTTGTATATTCGAATACTCCAGATCATAGTCTGGTTCAACAGTTCGCGTTCCCTGCATTGGATGAGTACACCCCGGATCAACAAACCTTGAAACATCATACTTTTCCCAGTCTTTCAACCCAAAAGGTGTTGGTGGAATAAATGAGTAACCGTAAAAAGAGAAAGATTCATATTCAATACGTTTGTCATGTATGTATTGCCATATTCCAAATTCTTCTTCTATCTCTTTCATTGCCTTCTCATTAACTCGCAGATCATCATTCCCAAGGATCACATAAACCTGTGGATAGTCACTTTTCATTCTTTTTTTTCTTGAAAAAAGTTCAGGTACAAGAAAGTCATATAAAAAATCATCTTTATCCTGACGATCACAACAAAACCCCTGTGGAAACAAATCGCCCCCCAAGAAGACTATATCAGGTTGCTGACTATCAATTTCATTAAAAAGAGCTTTGTATCTTTCTTTTTTCCCATGTAAATCGGCAACAAAAAAGCAAAAAGTCATAGAAAACTATTTTTTCTGTTTCATAAGCCATGCTGAATTATTATGACTTCCAATCATTGAAGCATAACTGTCTTTATTCCTGAAATCATCTTCATCAATATAATGCGCATCAATTAAACCTTCTTCTATATAGTAACCGGTTTTTTCGTAGTTCATTTCGCTTAAAGCAAAGCTCCACCCCTGAATCCATTCCTTAAGTCGCTCATTACATGAATGATGCCTGGAGTTCACATGTAATATTAAGTCCAGATCACTTGAAGGTCCTGCAGTAGCATCTTTTGTACTACCTATTAAATAAACAGCCTGGACTCCATATTCATTAAAATCGAGTTTATTCACAATTTTTTCTGCCATCATCTTTCGCCATTTCCAGTGTTCGTCTGAAGCAGAAGATAATATTTTCAGACCCTCAGATGCTTCAGTATTTGTATCCAGGTACGATAAAGTATTTTTTAATCTTCGGCTAAAAATAAAGAGACCAATTTGTTCTGAAATAGCATTAAGTAACTGTTGTTCTTCGGGAAGAAAAGGATTCTTATTATTTTCAATTTTGCGAACTGAATCAGAATAAAAAACTTCAATCATCCCACTATAGTTATGATCAACAAGAATCTGGGATTTTTGATAAAAAGGGGTTTCATGAAATTCTGAAGTAGTAAAAACATCCTCTTCAAAATTCAAACGAACCATGCAAATTCCGGGATATTGATATCCATCCGGAATGACCCTGATAATCTCTTTGAACATGTCGTGGAGTTCAGATTCATTGTTTTTTAGAATCTCATTCACCTCATACAGGCATTCGAGTTCTTTCTTCCGTTCACGAAGTTGTTGAAATTCCTTATACATTAACGACCCTCAATTAAATTATTCATTGCCTTCAATCTTCTCGCTCAGTTCCATCCAGCGTTCAGTTTTCTGGTCAATTTCTTTCATTAGAACACCTATTTTATTAGATTTTTCAACCAATTCATCATTTGAAAGATTCCCAGTGCTTACCTTTTTCTCAATTTCATTTTTTTCAGCTTCGAGTTCACTAATTTCTTTCTCCAGCTCTTTAAACTCCATCTTTTCTTTGTATGAAACAGATTTCTTCTTTGCCTTCTTAGATTTATCTTTAGGTTTAAATTCTTTTTGTGCTTTCAGATTCGTCTCATAGGCCTCTCGTATTTTCTCCCTGTACTGCGAATAATTACCAGGAAAATCCTTAATTTTTCCCTCTTCCTGAAAAACAAATGTATGATCCACAATTTGATCCATAAAATAACGATCATGGGAAACGATCACGACACAGCCCTTAAACCCGGATAAATATTGTTCCAGTACATTGAGTGTCATGATATCCAAATCATTGGTAGGTTCGTCAAGCAGGAGGAAGTTAGGCTGTTGCATTAAAACAGTCAGAAGATAAAGCCTTCTCTTTTCGCCCCCGCTTAACTTTTCCACCTTCATATAATGTTTGTTGCTGTCAAATAGAAAATACAGCAAAAATTGTTTGGCAGAAAAAACTCTTCCGTCTCCTAAATCTACTACATCAGCAACTTTTTTTACCGTATCAATAACAGTCTGTTCTTCATCAAACTGAATTCCCTGTTGACGATAGTAACCTACTTTCACAGTCTCTCCTGCTTCAATTTCTCCCTTATCCGGATTTAATGAACCGGCCAAAATATTTAACAAAGTGGTCTTTCCACATCCATTGGGTCCGACAATTCCTACTTTTTCAAATCTACCAAACTTATAACTAAAGTTTTTAACGAGAGTTTTATTTTCTAATGTTTTTGAAACCCCCTTCAGATTAATAATTTTTTTACCCAATCGTTTGGCTTCAAAATCGACTTTAAAATCATCTTTCCCGGTTTTCCCGGATGCTTCTTCTTTTAATTTGTAATAATTATCCACTCTGTATTTTGCCTTTGTCCCTCTTGCCTTTGGAGCGCGCTTCACCCAATCTTCCTCTTTTCGCAGCTGGTTTTTTGCTTTTTCTACCCTGGCTTCCTGTTCATTAATTCTTTCTTCTCTTTTTTGAAGAAAATAAGAATAATTTCCTTTATACCGGTATACAGTTGAATTATCAATTTCAATTATTTCATTACAAACACGATCAAGAAAATAGCGGTCGTGAGTAACCATAAACAGGGTTAACCTGGTATTTTTCAGGTAATCTTCAAGCCATTCAACCATAGTTAAATCAAGATGGTTTGTAGGCTCATCAAGTATTAAGAAATCAGGCTCATGAATAAGAACATTCGCCAGTGCAACACGCTTTTTTTCACCGCCGGAAAGATCTCCTGCTTTCCGGTTAAAATCATTAATTTTAAGTTTAGACAGAATCTGTTTAGCCTTTACATCATAATCCCAGGCCTTTGCCTGGTCCATATTTTCGATTGCTTCAGCAAGTTTATTTTCTTCCCCCGAATTCAGGGCAAACTCATATTTTTGTATGGCCCGGGCTACTTTGTCTGAAGATTTAAAAACATACTCAAGAATAGTTATATCATTAGGAATATTAGGTTCCTGAGGTAAATAAGCTAACTGAATATCATTTTTATAAGTAATCTCTCCATAATCCTGTTCTTCAAAACCTGAAATTATGCGTAATAAAGTGGTTTTTCCTGTTCCGTTTTTAGCTACAAGAGCAACTTTCTGATCTTTCAATATACTAAATGAAATATCTTCAAATAATTGTAAATCTCCATAAGCTTTTGATATCCCTTCAACTTGCAAATAACTTACCATTTCAATTCTTCTTTCAGATTTCAGTATACAAATTTAATAATAGAAATTGTCATAAAGTTCATTTACAGCTTCTTTAATTCAAAAACTATAAAGATGACTTTCACAAAACAAAACAAACAGTTCTTTTTCAGCAATTTAGTGCATATTTATGAAACAAAAAAACCTGCAATAAAAAAATTGCAGGTCTTCTATCTGTCTGGTAGCGAGAGTGAGACTTGAACTCACGACCTCAGCATTATGAATGCTGCGCTCTAACCACCTGAGCTATCTCGCCAGATTTTGAATGTGCAAATATAATATTTTATTGAAATAATTATAAAATTTTAGCAAGAATTTTATATATTGCAAAAAGATAACCCATTAGAAAAGAAAAATTGCTATGAAAAATAAAGTTCAGATGGAATATTCGTTAAATGTCTCTCCTCAAATTCTATTTACAAGATTAAGCACCCCGAGTGGTTTGGCAGAATGGTTTGCCGATGATATTAATGTTTGGGACAACTATTATACTTTTATATGGAGTGGAACTGAACAAAAAGCAGAAATGTTGCATAAAAAGAAAAACAAGTATATTCGGTTCAAATGGGTAAACGATGAAGATGCTGATAGTTTTTTTGAATTTCGTATTCACCAGGATGAGCTTACCGGTGATGTTGCATTGATAATTACAGATTTTGCAGATGACGGGGAAAAAGAGGATATTCAAGAACTTTGGAATACCCAAATAACCGATCTGAAAAATGCCCTGGGAGCAAATTAATCCCTCTGTTTCCTGACTATAAACCTC
>CAYWSJ010000027.1:0-40333 GCA_964461045.1 uncultured Bacteroidales bacterium
CTTATAAATCAAAAAATGTAAAGAACTATTGTAATTTCCAAGTTATTCTTCTACATAAAAGTAAACGGTCAAAATCGTAAGTAAATGGTATAATTCACTTAGTAAACGGTAAAGATAAATAAAAACCGCTACGACACCTCTACCAAAAACGTCCTGAATTTATTTTTGAATATTTTTCTTCTTCTCCTGGCTATAGATATCGTATATTCTTCTTCTAACTTCAGGTATCTCATAACTTTCCGTAATTTCTTTAACAAACAATAAATTAACCCCAATATTTAGGGTGAACGCCAGGAAAATGACAGCAATCAATCATCTCCTCTCAAAAAATACAGGATCATTATAGGTTTCTATAGATTTCAAAAACCAGTCTGCTTTTTTTCATAACAATTGGTATTTCTTCTAATAATAAACGAACTACCTTATACCATCCACTCCATCTTCCTGAAAAATACCGGGTTCTTCTTCAGAATATTCTGCATGCGCATTCTTAATATTGGTAGTATAGGAACCTGGGTTTCATCTGCAAGAATCAAAATTTGTTCTTCCCAGAAAACCTGTTTTATGTAGTGTATATTGACTATCCATTCCTTGTGTACTCTTTCAAAATGTTTGGCCGGGAGTTTGTCCCATATTTTATACAATGGCTTATTCACCTGGTATTCCCTGTTTCCTGAAAGAACCAAAACAGTCCAGTCCTCGTCTGCTTTACAGCAAATCAACTCTTTTGGTGAAATGTTTATCAACTCATCATAAACTCGAAACAATAAAGGGTCTGAAGAAATCATAATTTTAAAAATTTAAAATTTAAACATAGTACTATCCCTTTATTCCATTTTAATGAAAAAGGTAACTGGTTTTTTTATATAAATATTCATTTTTGTCACAATTAAGATTCATTCTAAACAATATTATCTAATAATCAAAGTTTTCGCGAATCTAAATGATTAAATTAAAATAGAAAAATAAATATATATTGAATATCTTATTTTTTATTCATAATTTGTGAGGTTCATTAATCAGTAAATATATTTTATACTTTTAATGATAAATACATGAAAGACAAAGTTATACAACTAATTGATGAAGCTATAGAGTTGGAAAATAACATATCAGATATTTACCAGTTATTTGCGCTCACCTATAAAGAAGACAAAGAATTCTGGTGGAAGATCGTTATTGAAGAAAAGAATCACGCTGCACTTCTGCGTTCGGGAAAAGAAAGTTACATTCCGGCTAACCTGTTTCCCAAAAACATTTTACCTGAAACAATAAATGAAATTGCCGCAGTCAACAAAAATCTCAGAAATTTTATAGAAAATTACCAGCAGAACAAACCCTCGAGAAATCAGACATTCAATATTGCCTATCAGTTAGAAAATTCTGCGGGAGAAATCCATTATCAAAAATTCATGGAGAAAGATCCTGAAACCAAAATTGAACATGTATTTATGCAACTAAACCGGGATGATAAAGATCACGCACAACGAATTGATGAGTATATGAAAAAGAACAACATCCGGCATAATAAAGAAAACCTCCCGGATTTCCTGAAATAATAAATTAATCACGGTTTTGACATGCCGCTACCGTCGGAATGGCAGCATTCTCTATGAACTGGCTGCGGCTATAAAGTCACCTCCCAAAATCAAAACTATCTGATATAAGACTCTAAACACTCATGCTTAGTCAAAAATCATGTAATTACTCAGATTTTATTCTTCAAAATCTGATTTTCACCATTTTATATTGAAAAAAATGTCCGTTAATGAACACCTTTGAACGAAAATGAACATTCCCATTTACACTTAAAATACATAAACATCTTATGTTAAACTACTTACAGACAATGGTATATAAATTGTTATTTCTAAAAAAATCAAATTCAAAATGTTATGTTAAGAAATTACCTTCTCACTGCCTTGCGAAATATAATCAGACACAAAAACTTTTCGATATTGAATATTCTTGGACTGACAATAGGAATCACCAGTTTCATGATTATCCTGTTGTATATACAGTATGAATTAAGTTTCAACAAACATATTGAAAATGCTGAAAACAAATACAGGGCAGTTGAAATACAAACAGAGCCAGGTGTTGGCGAACAACATGTGGCTGTAACAATGGGCCCGCTGGCCCGAACACTTGAAGAGGAATATCCTGAAATTAAGCAAACATTGCGTATCAGGCAAGGTTATGGACTGACAGTAAAACATAAAAACAAGAGTTTCAATGAAAACTGGTTTGCATTTGCTGATTCAACAGTTTTTAACATGCTAAGTGTTAACTTGTTGATGGGTGATGAAAAAACGGCATTCAAAGAGATGAATTCCATCATTCTTTCAGAAAAAATTGCAAAAAAATACTTTGAAGAACCTGCAAATGCTATGAATAAAATGCTTGATATTCTAGGTGAATCTTTTATAGTTAAAGGTATAATGGAAAATTACCCGGAAAACAGTACAGTGTATTTCAATGCACTAATTCCTTTTAAGGTACTGGAAGAACATTCGCATAACTTAACCAGCTGGCAAAGCAACTCATTGGATACTTATGTAGAACTTAATGAAGGTGTGTCCAAAGAATCTCTTGAAGCTAAGTTTCCTGAATTTGAAGAGAAGTATTTTTCGGAATGGAGAAACATACCTGAATTATATATACAACCAATAAAAGACATCCACCTAAAATCGAATCATGTCAAATTTGAGACATACAACTACAACCAGGGGGACATCAACCAGGTTTATATCTTTACTATAATTGCCTTGTTAATAGTAATTGTTGCCTGCATGAACTATATTAACCTGGCAACATCCCTTGCCCTGAGAAGATATAAAGAAGTAGGAATCAGAAAGGTAACCGGAGCAAATAAATCTAAACTTATTTTCCAGTTTTTAGGAGAATCCTTTTTGCTCACAATTGTCTCAGCCATTATATCGCTGGCAGGTATAGCACTTTTATTGCCGTATGTAAACCAGATTCTTAATATTGATCTTGCCCTGAACTTTGGCAACCCCGTATTCACAGCCGGTCTGACAGGCACAATCATAGTTGTTGGCTTACTTTCAGGCATTTATCCCGCACTTTACATGTCAGGTTTTAAACCTACAGTTATCTTCAGTGGATTCAGAACAAACCGGGGTAAAAACACTTCAGGCCTGCTAAGAAAGATACTCGTAGTAAGCCAGTTTGCAGTATCAATCATTATTATCATAGCAACAATCATTGCTATAAGCCAGGTGCGATTTTTCCAGACAAAAGATAAAGGATACAATGATGAAGCTGTATATTCAATACCTCTGAGATTTCCAGATGATGATATGATGCAAAACATTGACCTGCTGAAAAATGAATTTAAAAACAATCCAAACATTTCAGCCGTAAGCGCCAGTTCGTCGTCAACCGGTGTAAGTGGCGGACAGGGTGGAATCTACGTGGCTGATTCTGCTGAAACAAAACTCATGGTAAGGTTCGGTTATATTGACCCTCACTACCTGCCACAAATGGAAATTGATATTGTAGAAGGCAGAAATTTCAGTGAAGATCGTGAAACAGATAAATATAACGGAATTATTCTAAATGAGATAGCAGTAAAAAAACTGGGCTGGAAAAATCCCGTGGGCAAACAGTTTCTTCCGAGGGGCCATGACTCTACAAATTGTACAGTTATTGGAGTAATTAAAGATTATAACTATTATTCCCTGCGCACTCCTATTGAACCGGCTGCTTATTATTACATCCCGGAAAATCTTCGAAATATAAACCTGAAGCTCAATACTGCAAATTTAAAAGGTACAGTTGAAGAAATAAAAGATACATGGAACAGCTTATTCCCTAACACACCGTTTAACGGATTTTTTATGGACGACCGGTATGAAAATCTTTATGCCAACGAAATGAATACAACTAAAATATTTGGGATATTTGCTATGTTGTGCATTTTTATTAGTTGCCTGGGGCTTTTCGGACTGATTTCTTTTGTGGTTACTCAAAGAACAAAAGAAATAGCTATTCGTAAAGTTTTTGGTTCTAATACAAGTCAAATAGTTAAACTGGTAATTAAAGATTTTGTTAACCTAATACTTATTGCCAGTATTATTGGAATTCCGATTGCCTATTTCTACATGAACCAGTGGCTGAATAATTTTGCCTACAAAATCTCTCTCAGTTGGTACTATTTTGCAAGCGCTGTTCTTATAGCTGTTTTAATTGCCATTTTTACAATAACATACAAAGCTATAAAAGGAGCCAACGCTAATCCGGCCCGTTCTTTAAGGTATGAATAAGTTCAAAATTATTCTCAGGTAACCGCTAATAAAATGGAAAAGAGAAAACGATTATTTTCTCTTTTCCATTTTTTTTTTGCATCTTTAAAAACATTTACACCAAAGAGTCTAAATACAAATAATTGATATTAAATTAATTACAGTTATAAGCCAAGTTTGTTTTTTATTTTTTAGGAATATAATCAACTGGCTATCTATGTTTTACCAATTATGCTAAAAAAATATCCTTTCATACGCATATTGCTATTTCTGATAACAGGAATTATGCTTCAGTATTACCTGTTTCTTGAGAACATATTCATTGTCAGTTTGATTGCTTCAGGATTTATTATTTTGCTATTATTTCCCCTTTTATCCTCAGGTCAACAATTTTTTGCCGAATCACTTCGTGGTTTGATGATTGGTTTCCTAATAACCGGAACAGGAATGCTGATTATGAAGCAAAATTCAGGGGTACCAAAAGCACCAGAAGGTCAGCACACTTTTATAGGAGAGGTGATTGATATTCCTTCTGAAAAGGAGAATTCATACAAAACTGTGTTAAAATTAAAAGGTTATTTTAATGATTCGTTGTGGATTCGCAGCAACAAAAAAATACTGGTCTATTTTGAAAAAGATGACTCAATAAAAGAAATGCAACCAGGAACATTTCTCCTCTTCAGGGGATATCTTAATCCGATACGTAACCTGGGTAATCCAGGAGAATTCGATTACAAAAAGTACCTTTCTGTACATCGTGTTTACTATCAGACCTATATACAGAAAGATCAATGGAAAACAATGAATAACCAATCAAGTGCATCATTAACAGCCTTTTCTAACAAGTTCAGGTTAAAGCTTATAAAACTGCTCAAAAAGACAAAACTGGAACAGGAGAACAGGAGTGTAGCCACGGCATTACTTTTGGGGTATAAAGAGTATTTATCAGAAGAAACACGGGAAAAATTTTCTTCCTCAGGGGCTATGCATATTCTGGCTGTAAGTGGTTTACATGTTGGAATAGTATTTATGCTGTTTAATTACCTGCTTTTTTTTCTTAATAAAATAAAATACGGAAAGCTTGTAAAAATTATAATTATTCTGATTATTCTCTGGGGGTATGCTTTTTTAACAGGTCTCTCTCCTTCCGTCACAAGGGCTACCCTGATGTTCTCTGTAATTGCAGTCGGTTCACAGTTTCGAAGAAAAAGTCCTGTGTATAACAGTCTGGCTTTTTCGGCTTTTATTCTGTTATGCCTAAATCCCCTGCTTCTTTTTTCGGTAAGTTTTCAATTATCTTATAGTGCAGTGCTTAGCATCGTCTTCTTTCAACCAAAACTGTATCGTTTGATTTCACTTCCCTACCTCCCCGACAAACTATGGCAGTGGTTCACTGTAGCTGTAGCCGCCCAGATTGGTACGGCCCCGATTGTCATACATTATTTTAATCAATTTCCCAACTATTTCTGGCTGACTAATTTTATAGCTATACCAGCAGCCGCCTTAATCATCATTTCTGGGTTTTTTACTCTTCTTGTTTATCCGATATCTCAAAATTTAGGAAAAATTCTCGGAAGCCTCCTGAATGAAATTCTTTCTGCCCTAAATAATTCTTTAAGTTTTATAGAGAGTCTCCCCTGCTCTGTAACAGAAAATCTATGGATTGGTAAAATACACATGGCTTTAATTTATGCGGCTTTAATCGTTTTTGCTTTCTTCCTTGTTTTCAGAAAAAAGGAGTATTTCAAATATGTTCTCTATATAATTATTATATGGCTCACCTTTGATATCTTTCACAAATATTCACAAAGAGATAAAAAAGAATTAATTATCTATAATACCCAGGAAATTAGCACCATAAACTTTATTAATGGAAAACACAATTATGTTTTTACCAACGACTCAGGTATCAAGGAATCTACTGAATATTACACAAAAAAACACTCTCTAAAAAGAAGAACAGATCCTGCTAAATACATCACGCTGGGCTCTGGAAAAGCCAATAATCAATTAAACCCCTCATTCTTAAGAAAAGACTATTTTATTCAATGCAGAAACAAAAAAATAATAATGCTAGCAGATTCTTCTTTCCTAAAAGATAAAATTCCCGGAAAAAAAATCTACATAGATTATCTTCTTATTACGAACAATTGCAATGTTCCTATGCAAACTATTATGCAAGCCTTTTCTTTCAAGAAAATCATCCTGGACGGAAATTTGAACTATTACGACCATCAAAAATGGAAAGAATTACTTCGTAAAAATGATATAGAATTCTATTCTATACCCGAACAAGGCGCATTCATCAAAAAACTTCAATAAAAGCCAAAAAAAATTGGTTAATTTTGAAACATAATGTTTATTTGCATCAGCAAAGTAAAAATAGGAACTGATGAAAATTATTATTGCAGGAGCAGGAGATGTAGGATCCCATTTGGCAAAAATGCTGAGTAGTGAGCTTCACGACATCATTATCATCGATGAGAATGAAAATTCACTCAAAGGAATTGACTCTACTCTTGATATTCTTACCATCACAGGCTCTGCCACATCTTTCGAAACCCTGAAAGAAGCCAACATAAAAAAGTCGGATCTTTTCATTGCTGTAACAAATTCAGAAGAGACCAACATTACTGGAGCTATTCTTGCTAAAAAACTTGGAGTGAAACAAACCATAGCAAGAGTTGATAATCCGGAATATATCAGACCGGTTAATAAAAACCACTTTACTTCTCTTGGAATTGATTATATGATCTATCCGGAACGGATTACAGCTAAAGAAATAGTCAGTATGGTTGGACAAGCAGGTACATCAGAAATAGTAGATTTTACGGGGGGAAAATTGTCCTTATATGTTCTTCGGCTGGAAGAAAATGCTCCTGTCATTGGGAAAACATTAAATGAAGTTACCGAAGAAATTGAAGATTTTGATTTCAGGGCTGTAGCAATTACCCGAAATGGACAAACAATAATACCAAGAGGACTCGATTCTTTTAAGGTGAATGATCTTGTTTATGTTGTCACCAATAAAGCAGGTATAAGCAATGTCATGAAATATTCCGGCAAGAAAAAAGTTGAGATTAAAAATGTAATGATTCTTGGTGGCAGCCGGATTGGAAAAAGAACAGCCCAGTCACTCGAAAACAGAATGAATGTTAAACTGATTGAAAAAAACCTGGATAAATGCAAATATTTAGCAGACGAACTTACCAACTCATTGGTGATTAATGGTGACGGCAGAGATGTTGAATTGCTTAAAGAAGAAGGAATGGAAAAAATGGACACCTTTATTGCTGTTACAGGCAATTCAGAAACAAACCTCCTCTCGTGCTTACTTGCAAAAAAAATGGGTGTAAAAAAGACCATTGCTGAAATAGAAAATATGGATTACATCAACCTGAGTGAAAATATGGGCATTGATACGATCATCAATAAAAAACTGGTGACTGCAAGCCGGATATTCAGGTTTACAATGAGCGCAGAAGTATCTACTATGCGCTGTCTCACTGGTTCCGATGCTGAAGTATTGGAGTTTGTTGCCAAACCCAAATCAAAAATTCTGCATAAGAAGCTGAAAGATTTAAATTTCCCAAAAGAAGCTATTGTAGGAGGTATTATTAGAGATAACAGAAGCTTCATTGCAGTAGGAAACACAGAAATACTCCCCAACGACCGTGTGGTTGTATTTGCCTTACCGTCGGCTGTTAAAAAAGTAGAAACCTTTTTTAATTAAACTTTATCCTGATGAAATTTCGTGTGATATTTAACATACTGGGGCTCTTACTTTTAATTGAGGGCATTTCTATGCTTCTGCCCCTGGGAGTGAGTCTATATTATAACGAGCCAGATATTTTTGCCCTTTTTCTTTCTTCTGGTTTAACAATTTTTGCCGGGGCATTAATGTGGTATTCCACACGACGGGGAAATAAATCAATCGGAAAAAAAGAAGGATACATCATTGTCAGTCTTGTATGGATCATTTTCTCACTTTTTGGATCGCTTCCATTTGTAATAAGCGGCTATATTGAATCCTACACCGATGCATTTTTCGAAACCATTTCCGGCTTCACAACCACAGGAGCTTCCATTCTAAATGACATTGAAAGGCTTCCGCATGGTTTGCTTTTTTGGCGAAGCATGACACAATGGCTTGGAGGCATGGGAATCATTGTGTTATCCCTTGCTATTCTTCCTATATTCGGTATTGGAGGTATGCAGCTTTTTATTGCCGAAGTTCCGGGGCCCACACCTGATAAATTTCACCCACGGGTAAAAGAAACGGCCAAAAGACTTTGGGGCATTTACCTGCTTTTTACTCTTGCTGAAATACTATTGCTCTGGCTGGGTGATGTAGGACTTTTTGACTCCGTTTGTCATGCCTTTACCACTATGGCTACGGGTGGATACTCTACCAAACAAGCCAGTATTGCTCATTTCTCTCCTTATGTTCAATATGTCATTACAATCTTTATGTTTCTGGCAGGAACAAACTTTGCTCTCTCCTATTATGCCCTGCATTTCAAATTTAATAAAGTATTTAAAAATGAAGAATTCAGATTCTATGTTACATTTCTACTTGGATTCACAATTATCATCGCACTTTTCCTCTGGATTGGCGATAAATTTGCAATAGAGAGTTCCTTCAGACATGCAGTTTTCCAGGTTGTATCGATTACAACCACCACAGGTTATGTAACCAGCGATTATCTTCAATGGACTCCATTTCTAACAGTTATTATTTTTATGCTCATGTTTATCGGGGGGTCTGCAGGGTCAACAGGAGGAGGAATTAAAATTATAAGAATCGGCTTGCTTATAAAAAACAGCTACCTGGAACTGAAACGATTACTCCACCCTAATGCCATCATTCCTGTAAGAATGAATAAAAAAAGCATTGATCAGCAAATAATAACGAATGTGCTGGCATTTGTTGTGATATACATGACCATAACAGGAATAAGCACCATCGTGGTATCTTCAATGGGATATGATCTTAATTCTTCTCTTGGTGCAGTAGCTGCCAGTTTAGGGAATATTGGCCCGGGAATTGGCGCAGTTGGCCCAGTGGAAAACTATGCTCATTTACCGGGTTTTGGAAAATGGTTCCTGTCGTTCCTCATGCTTTTGGGCAGACTTGAACTTTTCACCATTCTTGTTCTTTTCTCACCTGCATTCTGGAGAAAATAAATAAAGTCGCCAGCCATTTACTTCAATCATTTTCTTCTGTGCTATGAAAAAACGTATCAGAATCTTGCTGATTTAGTGTATTTTCAACAGATGCAACAGAATTACCAATTGAATCCTGGGAAGAAGATTTTTGTATAGTATCCATCTGGTGAACTTCCCGCGTTGTATCTGTTTTTTCTGTATTCCTGGCTTTTGTTTTGTTATTCTCTTTTACGGGATGTACCGATATATCTGGTTTTTTTGAATTAACTCCCTTTTCAGCTTTGTCGCCGGTAACTTCACCATAGACTTTCTTATATATTTCTTCAATAAAAACAGATTTACTAAAAGCTGAATTATCAACAATATTTTTAAGTTTCTCCATTCTCCTGGATTTATTCCTGATTTTATAAGCTTTTCCAGCCAGAAGGCCCACAGCAATATCTTTCTGATCCATTGATATCAAATCAGCCTTAATCCAGCCTTTTTTCTTCTTTTTCCCACCTATTATTTGTTTCCAACCATTCTTTTGTCTTTTTACAGCAACAATATCCATTTTATCAAGTTTATGACTGGTTTCCGTTAAAAAATTCGGCCTCTTATAAATATTTGTTTCTTTCTTAATTACTCCGGGTTCTGCATCGATGACTATTACACTTCCGGAAGACCATCCCTCTTTGTTATCAGATAGTTCTATCTTATAATATTTCTTTTTATTATTGGCAGAATCTATTTTGGTTATGCCAAGGTAAGTAACCTTCTCACCTAATGACATTGTTGAAAAAATCTCAGCATTTTGCTTAGGTTGTTCCCTAACTGTTCCTCTGTCCCAAATACAAACTGCATTCTTCTTATCTAAATTGCTGTTTTTACAACGCAGGCTTATAATAACAAATACTGATATCAGTCCAATAAGAATAGTTTTTCTTCTCATCTCAAAGTAAAATTTTATATGGGTTTGGTAAAAATATTATTAGGTAAAAATAATAAAAATCCAGAGAAATCAATATTTTATGGCTATACATTTTTTATTTCCCTGCAATTAATAGGCAATCAGGCCAATTAAACATAAGAAACTTAACAACCTGTAATTAAGACAAATACAAGCAAACAGTTTCCTTCTGAGTATTGCAAAAACCAAAAGGTTTTCCTAACTTTCCGGTATAAAAAATTTTTTTATGTGTGGCAGATATATTGAAGTCCAAAAAACAGAAATCATTGAAAAACGGTTCAATGTACAGGCAGCTTCAGACTTTGAATTCCAGCCCAGTTATAACATATCCCCTGGCCAGATGGCTCCGGTAATAACCAATGAAAATCCCGATACATTGCAGCTTTTTCAATTTGGTCTTACTCCATTCTGGTCAAAAAAACCCATGTACCTCTTCAATGCCAGGGCTGAAGGAGACAAAAACAAGTCAAACGATCCAAATTATAAAGGAAGCAGGGAAATTTTCAGAAAACCGGCATTCCGCAAACCCGTCCGCTCCCAAAGATGCCTTGTTATAGCTGATGCCTTTATTGAAGGAACCACAAAAGAAGGATTAAACAAACCATTCGTTATATATCTCAGAAATAAAAAAAGACCCTTTGCTTTTGCAGGAATTTGGGACCAATGGACTAACAAAGATACCGGCGAGATTTTAAAATCGTTCTCTATCATTACTACAACTCCCAATGAGCTCATCCGGAAATTACCTCATCATCGATCTCCGGTTATTTTAAATAAAGAAGACGAAAAGAAATGGCTAACTAAAGATATCTCTCTGGATGAGATACTTAAACTACTAGCGCCCTATCCTTCTGAGTATTTAAATGCATACCCGGTTTCATCGAAAATAAAAAACCCTAAAGCCGAAGGAAGAGATTTGATAGAACCCATTGGAGAACCAGTAGAACAGGAAACTGAAATAAATATAAAAAAGGATCTATGGCGACAAGGAATGGGAAATACAGGAAAAAGATAACAGATCCATAAGATCAATACAAGAACCCGGTTTAAACCATTTCAGGATAAATAGCATCCAAAAATAAAATCCAAACATCATCTTCTATGAAAAAGATTATTCTCCTTACTTTAACGGTTTTAGTATATAGTTCTGTCTTTTCGCAATCATATAAATCCTTTTTCCTCCCCGATGAATTGGAATTATCAAAAGACCTTCCTTTTCCGGGTGATTTACAGGGTTATACATTTGGTGAGTGGCATTTTTCTCACGATCAACTAATAAATTATCTGCAGGAACTGTCAGATAAGTCAGAAAGAGTGACCATGTGGAAATATGGGGAAACACATGAAAACAGACCGCTATACCTCTTGGCAATTACTTCACCTGACAACCAGGAAAAACTGGAAAATTTAAGGTCGCGCCATCTGAATCATGTTCAAAATAAACTGGCACAAAATCCTAAGGAAGATCCGGTTTTTATATGGTTAGGATACAGTGTCCACGGAAACGAATCAAGTCCGGGAAATGCGTCCATTTTAACAGCTTACCATCTTGCGGCCACAAAGAGCAAAGAGGTTAAACGTATTCTGAATCACAGCGTTATTCTTATCGATCCGTGCCTCAATCCTGATGGTTTCACAAGGGCGGCAAACTGGAGCAACATGCATATTCATAATACAACAGTTAAAACCCCTTACGACAGGCAATTCAGAGAGGACTGGCCAGGCGGAAGAACAAATCACTACTGGTTTGATCTTAACAGAGACTGGCTCCCCGCGCAGCATCCCGAATCTCAAGCCCGACTGGAAATGTTTCATAAATGGAAACCCCATATAGTCACTGACCACCACGAAATGGGTTCAAATTCAACTTTCTTCTTTCAGCCTGGTGTCCCTGAAAGAATGAATCCCCGCACTCCTGAAAGAAACATCAAACTAACTAAGGAAATTGCCTCATACCATGCAAAAGCGCTGGATAAAACAGGTACCCTTTATTTCAGCGAAGAAAGCTTTGATGACTTTTATTATGGAAAAGGTTCCACCTACCCCGATGTAAATGGATCTATAGGAATTCTGTTCGAACAATCAAGAGTAATGGGACAGGTTATTAAGAACGAACACGGCGAATTGTCTTTTGCTGATGCAATTAACAATCATTACACCGTTTCATTATCAACCATCAGAGCGGCTATAAATATGAAAACTGAACTTTTCAGCTACCAACAGCAGTTTTATAGTAAAGCTAATAAGCTGGCTGAAAAGGATCAAGTAAAAGGGTACATTTTCGGCGATGAAAATGGTAAGGTAAAAGTTTACCATTTTCTGAAAATGTTAGAAAAACATGAAATTGAAATTTACGGTCTGAAAAAAAATATAAGAATCAATGGAAAAATATTTAAGTCAGGAAGCTCTTACCTGGTTCCCACCCAGCAAGATCAGTACCGTTTGATTAAAAGTATTTTTGAAAAAAGAACTTCGTTTGAAGACAGTGTGTTTTATGATGTTTCATCATGGACAATGCCGCTGGCTTTTGATATTCCCTTTACTCCAGTTAATAATCAAAGGTTGATGACACACAAAGGATCAAAATTAGAAGAACTCCGGATGCCTGAAGGAAAAATTTATGGAAAAGCAAGCAATGTAGGATATATAGCAAACGGGAATAATTATAACATTCATGCCTTGTTATATCAACTAAAGAAAAAAGGATTGCTAGCCAAAGTAGCTACAAAAGAATTTTCAACAAGAATTTATTCAAAAGAATATCATTTTTCCAATGGAAGCATATTTATTCCTGTGAATAAGCAAAAAATAAAACCTGATCAATTACATGAATATTTAGAAAAACTAAGTACAAAGTATGGAATAAATTTGGTTGGAATGCCCTCTTCCCTGACAGATAAAGGCATAGACCTGGGCAGCAGGTATTTTGTTCCGGTGAAAAAGCCAGAGATTCTCTTAGTCGCAGGCGAAGGAGTAAGCAGTCGCTCAGCAGGAGAGATATGGCATTTGCTGGATCATAGAATGAATATCTCAGTCGTTTTAATTAAACCTGAACATCTGAGCAGGATCAACTTATTTGACTTCAATACATTAATTTTACCAAACGGCAGGTACAATTACAATGAGGAAACTACGAAGAAAATTAAATTCTGGCTTGAAGAGGGAGGTGTTATGGTTGCACTGGAAAATGCCAACCAATGGCTCCGAAAAGAAGATTGGATATCCTGGCAGAAGAAAGAAACTCCGGATGAAAATTCTTCATCCACATTGCCATACGGAAACCGCAGAAAAAGGAGACGCATTAACTCAATAAGCGGAGTTATTCTGGAGGCCGCTATTGATCCTACTCATCCGGTTGCTTTTGGGATAGATAAAAATCAGATGCCGGTTTTAAAAAACAACAACTCATTTATAAAAAAATCCAGTGATCCTTATGCCACACCTGTAACGGTCAAAGAGAAGCCTTTGCTGACAGGATATCTTTCAAAAGAAAACAAAGAGAAAGTAGAAAACACCGCCTGGTGCCTGGTTGGTAAAAAAGGAAAGGGAAAGATTATTTCATTTGTTGACAATCCCAATTTCAGAGGATACTGGTACGGTACAAATAAATTATTTTTGAATGCTATTTTTTACGGCAATATCATCAGGTAATGAAAAGAGGCTGTTTCAAAAGCAGAGATAAATTTATCATTATAAAGGCCTCAGACCGATTCCAAAAGATACTAAAGGACTAATTATAAGACCTTTATTCTTGGTTATCTTTGTTTTTTGACTTAGCTTTAATTAATAAGGTCTTATTAAAATGCTTTTGAGACAACCTCCTTTGTTTAAGTTGCTTTCAATACTGCTTTTAGAAAGTAAAAATAATAAGTTAACTTGAGTTCGATATAAGTATAACACCTAAACCACAGGCATTCAGATAGACCTAGCCTTTAGACTGGGGTTTGTTAGGTACGAGTTATGTTGATTTTTGAAAATTTTGTAATTTAATGTACAAAATTTTCAAAAATCTTTTTCCTAAGAGACCTGTAACCCCAACTTAAAAGTTGGGGCTATCTGAATATCAGTCAGATAAAAGGGTGCTTTGCTACATCGAGTTTCACGTTAAGTTATTTATTTGATTTCTTTATGGCAGAACCACCAGTCAAAACAATCTTTATCATCCCTCCTTTCATCTGCTGTTTTCACATCAGTGGCAGGAGGAACAATGCCTCTGTCCTGGATTATCTCATTATCGGGCCAATCAGCAGGTAAAGCAACTCCTTTTTCATCTGAAACCTGCAAGGCTTTTAAAATCCGAACAATCTCATCAATTTTTCTTCCTATCTCTTGAGGATAATACAGTATCAGGCGAACAAATCCATTGGGATCAATAATAAAAACAGCGCGAACTGTATTGCTGCCTTTTCCGGGATGCAACATCCCCAGATGTTTGGCAACCTCTCCATTTTCATCTGCAATGATTGGGAAAGGAATTTCCACATTCATCTTTTCGCTGATCCAGTCTACCCACTTTATATGAGAAAAAACCTGGTCCATTGAAAGACCCACAAGTTGGGTATTCAGTTTTTTAAATTCCTCATCTTTTTTTGCAAAAGCAATGAATTCAGTAGTACAAACAGGAGTAAAATCAGCCGGATGACTAAAAAGAACAACCCATTTCTCTTTGTAATCCCGTGGCAAAACTTTTGCTCCATGTGTGGTTTGTACATGAATCTCAGGGAATCGCTCTCCCAACATGGGCAAGCTTTTCTTTTCCTGGTCATTATCGTAATAAATCATAGTGAATATTTTTATAATTATTAATTGTAGTTTACCTTGTTTTAACCATTAAATACCATTTTTTTCGTTTGAGTACCAGGGACCTTCTCCAAAGATTCTTCCAATTTACCCATTTCATCGACATCTCCTATAAGCTCAAGAATAATTAAGCCCTCTGTACTACAATGATCTTGTGTTACTTCATGTAAGCCAAGCCGGGTTTTTATGGAACATCCATATTGAGTTAACACTTTTTGAACTGCACCGGCTTCTTGTTTACGATCGGTTATGTGTACTCCTAAAATTCTTCTTTCAGTCATAATTATTTGTTTTTAGGTTTATAACATCTATAAATGTACAAAAATGATTGGTTGGTTCAGTTTCACCATTTACATTTTTTTGATATATCATTGCATTTCAACAAAAATATTTAGTTTTGCAATTAAGATAAAAAACTCCGAAATTATGAAAAAAGCATTATTAATTGTTCTTGTAACCAGTTTGTTTTTCGCCTGTGGAAAAGAAAAAGAAAAAGAAAAACAGGAAAAACAGGAAGAAAGAACACAAAAAACAGAAGAAAAAAAGCAGGAAGATAAACAGGCAGATATAAAAGCAAGTACACTGTCATCAGTAGGACAAACGATTCCTGAATTTACATTTACTACTACAAATGGGAAGCAATACAGCACAAAAGACCTGAAAGGAAAAACAGTGCTCATCAACCTTTTTGCCACCTGGTGTCCAAGCTGCCAGGAAGAATTACCGGCTTTGCAAAAATTGTGGGAGCAATACAAAGAAAAAGATTTTATCCTTGTAAGCATTGGTAGAGAGCACAGTATGGAAGAGATGAAAAAATTTAAATCAGAAAAAAAATACTCCTTTTATTTTGCCCCGGACCAGGAAAGAACGATTTACAATCATTTTGCTAAGAAATATATTCCCAGGAATATTCTGATCAATGAAAAAGGAGAGATTGTTTTTCAATGTGTAGGATACAAGAAGGAAGATTTCAAAAAGCTGACAAATATGATTGAAAAAGAAATAAAAACTGAATAATTCAATTAAAACAATTAACAATCAAAACCGGAAGCCACATACTTCCGGTTTTTTTGTAAACTTTTTTAATCTCAAAAAAAATATGTTTATCACAAAGTTTCATCAAAACTGTTATTCTGGTGGCAATTTAGCTGTCTGTACTGGATATAGTCATAGTTATAATAAGAGGTGGACCAATAGACCAGCATTTTTTTTAAAATATTTTAACCAGGAATTAATATTTCATTTGATTGTAGGTATCCTGCTTTTCTTTATCAGAAGATACCGGGATAAAAAATTTGAGATTCCGGAAAGCCAAAAAAGAAATGTTCAGGATTTTTCAAGATAATGCTGAGCCTGCTGTATAAGCTCTCTCAGGTCTTCCTGTTGAATATTTTTCATTGCCTCTTCAGGTGTGAAAAATTTTCTTTCCCGATTCTCTCCTTCAGGCCATTCATCAAGAATCTCATTTACCTCCATTAAATATACCTTAACTTCACAGGTACCACCCCACTTTTCATATTCATATGTCCCATGAAGTCGCGAATTTACTTCTCCCCTAAGACCTGCTTCCTCAAAAGCTTCTTTAGCTGCCGATTCCTGGGGAGTTAAAACGGGTTCTATAATTCCTTTGGGAATAATCCACTTTTTATTTTTATGAGTAGTTATTAAAACAATTTTGGGCTTACCTTCCTGATAAAAATAAGGAATAGCAGCGGATTGATTATATATCGATTGTGATCCGGGATCAATGGAATTCATAACTATTCTAACAATTTTTAAGTTCTCTAAAGGTTTCGGATACAATTTGGGATAAAACAAACAAATTTCAAAGTTTTATTTAAGAAAAGTGTTAATTTTCTTACAATATGTTATAAAAAACAATTTTCATGCTTGTCAGTGAAGAGATAAAATTGTATCTTTGTTAAAAAATTAACAGTTATAAAACTGAGAAACGGAATGCCTCTGTTTCAAGGTTAAAGAACAAATCTAATCCGGAGGATACACTAATGGAAAAGAGAATCGGAACAGCTATCATTCATATTCTAGACCGGCAGCAAGCCGGAAAAATCAATTCCATTCTTTCCAACCATTCCAATATCATAATCGGTCGTCAGGGATTACCCCGAACCGATAATACCAGTTTAATTTCGCTGGTGCTGGAAGGTAGTACCGATGAGATTGGCTCTTTAACCGGACAGGCAGGCCGTTTAAAAGGAGTACAAATTAAATCGGTATTGCTGAAAAATGAAAAGGAATAACAATTATTTTTTTATCCTGGCTTTTATTCTCTGTCTTACAGGAATAACAAAGGTGCAAGCACAGAATCCTGAACTGAAGGGAAGAATTACAGAAGCAGAAACAGGAAATGCGCTTCCAGGAGCTACTGTGATGATCTTTGAGGAAGAAAACTATCCAGCTTTGCAACCAGTTCAGGCAACGATTACTGACCGAAATGGAAATTTTAAACTCAAAAAACTGAATAAAGGCAGTTATTTGCTGAAAATTTCTTTTGTGGGCTATGAAAGCTATCAACAAAAAATCCAGTTAAAAGAATCAAAAAACCTAACTATTTCTCTGGAGAAAGAACTTATTAACCTGGGGGAAGTTGTTGTTTCCAGTTTGCATCATGACAAGTTAGAAAAGAATGTGGCTTTACCCATTGAAGTGATGGATGCAAAGGAACTTGAACAATCAGCAGCTTTTTCGCCATCTGCTGCCCTGGAAACAGAACCGGGAATAGCTATAAAAAATGACGCACCCTGGGCTACGAGCCTGAATATAAGGGGGATGAACGAACAAAGAATAGTAGCCCTGATAGACGGGAACCGGATTGAAACTGCAACAGATCTGGCTGCAGGTTTATCCATGGTTGATTTTACAGATCTGGAAAGAATAGAGGTCATTAAAGGCGCCTCTTCCCTACTCTATGGAACAGGAGCAATGGGTGGTGTTGTTAATTTTATTAGCAAAAAAGCCCATTTTGCTGACCGTTTTTATGCTTCAGGAAACTTTGCCGGTGGATACCAGTCTGTAAACCAGTTATTTTCAAGAAAAGTCAGTATCAATACAGGTTCAGAAATATGGAAGTTACACCTGAGTGGCAGAATGAGAGATGCCGAAAACATACAAACACCTGAAGGTGAGCTCCCAAACAGCCAGTTTACCGATAACAATATTTCAGTTGCTTTCGGCTTTCGTCCTCTGAAAAACCATGAACTTAGCCTTCAATATCAGCGTTTCTTTGGTGAAGACATAGGAATACCCGGCGGCAGTCCCTTTCCGGGTCCGGCAGAGGCTACCTATCCAAAAGAAAAACGAACTTTATACAGTGGAAAATATACAATCACCCAATTTAGTCCATCCCTGGAAAAACTAACTCTTAAATATTATCACCAATACATACTAAGGGATGTAGAGTTGATCCCCAATATTCAGAAAATAACTCCTGCAGCACGGATCACTCCACAAAAAACCCTTCCGGAAGGAAATCATTATACTGACGGAGCTCAGCTAAAAACAAACTGGTCAGTTTTTGATAAACATGAGCTTACTGCGGGGATTGACCTTTGGCAAAGAAGGCTTAACACCAGCAGAGAAAAATATATTATGAAAGAACCTCTTGATGCCGGAGGAAATCCGGTAGATACGATAAATATTATCAGGGGAGAAAAACCCATACCAAATGCAACATATGGCAGTGCTGGCATCTTTCTGCAGGATCAATTCTCTTTGATAAAGGAAAAGCTTGATCTGACAATTGGTTTTAGGTATGATCTGATAAAAGTAACCAATGAAAAAGCGCTCGACCCGGTTTATCTCATAATGAACGGAACAGAGATGGACCCGATACCCAACCAGCGGATTACATTCCCCGAACAAACCGTATACAACAAGTCATGGAGTACAAACCTTGGAGTCCTGTATTCATTGACAAAAGATATTGATATCACTTTTTCCGCGGGAAGATCTTTCAGGGCCCCCTCCATTGAAGAAAGGTACAAATATATCGATCTGGGCAGCAGTGTTAAATTAGGAGATCCGAATTTAAAACCCGAAGAGGGATACTCCTTTGATATAGGTTTCAGGGCCTGGAAACCAAACATAAATTTTAAAATGAACGGATATTTGAACAGTTTCTCTAACCTGATTGTAGAAAAACCTGGAGAATTTGTTTACACTTATAATACCGGAGCAGGTGCCGGAACAAAAGATACTTTACCGGCCCTGATCAATTCTAATGTAAGCAGAGCTCTTCTATACGGTTTTGACATGCAGACAAATTATAATGTTGTTAAAAATACGGTTATTTATGCAAAAGCATCATTCGTACGGGGAAAAGATACTAAAAATGATGAAAATCTTCCGCTGATTCCTCCATTGAATGGAATTCTGGGAATCAAATATCAAATTCCGGGAATTGCTTCAGTAGATTTTTCTGCCAATCTTCACGACGATCAAAACAAAGTGGCAGAAGGAGAACAGGAGACACCAGGCTATGCCGTTTACAACCTGGTACTGAGCAGTTCAGAATTTAACCTGAATATGCCCCGCATAAAATTCACTGCCGGTATTAAGAACATATTTGACAGAGCATACAAAAATCATTTATCTACCAACAGAGGTATAATCAATATCGAACCCGGAAGAAATTATTTTATAAAAACAAAAATTACTTTTTAATACAGAAAAACAATATATTATGAAATTTACTCCAGAAAAATACAAGATCAAAGATGAAAGAATGAAGCCATTCATTGATCCGGATGAGATTTGGGATTTTATTCATAAGAACGAGAATCCAACAAAAGAAAAAGTTAGAGAAATCATTGCCAAATCACAAAATAAAAAAAGATTGAATCTGGAAGAGACAGCGATACTGGTGAATGCAAAAGATCCCGGATTGGTGGAGGAAATCAAACAAGGAGCGCGCGATCTGAAAAATAAAATATATGGCAACAGGATTGTTCTCTTCGCACCTCTTTATATTGGAAACAAATGTACAAATGATTGTAAGTACTGCGGCTTCAGGGCATCTAATAAATATGCTGTGCGCCGGACACTTACAGATGATGAAATAGTGCATGAAGTAGAAGCACTGGAAGACAACGGACAGAAAAGGCTGATTTTGGTTTACGGCGAGCATCCTCATTATGATGCTGATTATATCGCACATACAGTAAAAAAAGTTTATGAAGTTAAAAAGGGCAATGGAGAAATAAGAAGAGTGAATATTAATGCTGCACCATTGGATATTGAAGGATTTCGAAAAGTAGGAGAAGCAGGGATCGGCACCTACCAGGTTTTCCAGGAAACTTATCATCCTGAAGCCTACAAATGGTACCACCTGAAAGGAAAAAAAGCAGACTATGGCTGGAGACTTACCTCTCTGGACAGAGCCCAGGAAGCAAAAGTTGACGATGTAGGAATCGGAGCCCTTTTCGGACTTTACGACTGGCGCTTTGAGGTTCTTTCACTGGTTAGACATACAAACCACTTTGAAGCTTGCTATAATATTGGGCCACATACAATTTCCTTCCCCCGTATTAAAGATGCTGCAGAATTTGATATTGATCCCAAATATGAAGTAAGTGATGAAGAATTTTCCAGACTTGTTGCTATTCTCAGACTTGCCGTTCCTTACACAGGTTTGATCCTTACAGCCAGGGAGAATTCAGAACTGAGAAAAGAGGTAATGCAGTTTGGTGTTTCTCAAATAGATGGTGGAACAAAGATAGAACTAGGTTCCTATTCGGATATAAAAAATGAGGATCAGAACCTGAACAAAGAACAATTTCATATTGGGGATTCAAGATCGCTTGGAGATGTAATCAATGAACTTCTCGATGAAGGTTATCTCCCTTCTTTCTGCACAGCTTGCTACAGACTTGGCCGTACAGGAGAACACTTCATGGAATTCTCTGTACCCGGATTCATTAAAAGATATTGCACACCAAATGCAATACTTACACTGGCTGAATATCTTGTTGACTATGCCACACCGGAAGTAGCAGAAAAAGGCTGGAAAGTAATAGATAAAAACATAAAGGAACTCAAGGGTTTCAGAGACCTGAATGAACTAAAAAAGAGAATAGAAAGAATTAAAGAAGGAGAAAGAGATTTATATTTCTAAGCTTGAATGATGGTATTTGAATCAGGGGACTGATCTTTTACATAATATTGTTCTACTCTAAAGACCAGCCCCCTTTTTATCACCTTTTAAACAGGATACTTGCAGCATTTAAAAAAATCTTAAGAAATGATTCTAAATAATTGCAATCATTTTTAATTATCAATTTTTAAACTATTTTTGCGAAAAAATATTTAACAGCAAAACAAGAAATTATGAAATTCTTTATTGACACGGCGAACATTGAACAAATCAGAGAAGCACAAGAGCTGGGCGTATTAGACGGTGTAACCACCAATCCCAGCCTAATGGCCAAAGAAGGTATCAAAGGAAAAGAAAACATTGAAAACCATTATAAAGAAATCTGTGAAATAGTTGATGGCGATGTAAGCGCTGAAGTAATCTCAACTGATTTTGACGGAATGATGAAAGAAGCAGATAAACTGGCTGCCCTGCATCCACAGATAGTAGTGAAAATACCGATGATCAAAGATGGAATAAAAGCAATCAAAGCGCTCAAAGAAAAAGGCATCAGAACAAACTGTACCCTGGTATTTTCACCAGGGCAGGCTCTGCTGGCAGCTAAAGCCGGAGCCTCTTATGTTTCTCCGTTTATTGGAAGACTGGATGACATCTCATCTGATGGAGTTCAACTAGTGCAACAGATTGTAGACATGTATGCTTATTATGGTTTTGATACAGAAGTTCTTGCAGCATCAATTCGCCATACTCAACATATTATACAGGTTATGGAAGCAGGTGCTGATGTTGCAACCTGTCCGTTGAATCCTATCCTCGGACTGCTTAAACATCCTTTAACAGATATTGGCCTGGAAAAATTCATTGCAGACTATAAAAGAGTTAATGGATAACATAATAAAAAAACAGAACAATTTAAGGGAACTTTTGAGTTCCCTTTTTTGTTTTATACTTTTGATTATTGATTAAATATTTAATAATTTGTTAAAACTAAATCCCACTAAAATACAACCATCATGTTATTAAAAGTACATCCTGAAAACCCAAGCCAAAGACAAATTAAAAGAGTTGTCGATACACTTCAGAACGATGGAATTATTATTTATCCGACCGATACGGTTTATGCACTGGGGTGGAGTATAGAAAATCACAAAGCTAAAGAACGTGTTAGCAAAATAAGACAGGAAAAGAAAAAAGATAAAAATTACAGCCTTATTTGTAACAATCTTAGCCAGGTCTCTGAGTTTGTGAAACCAATGGATAAATCTACATTCAAGTTACTAAGGCATAACCTGCCCGGGCCATTCACATTTATTTTGCCAACAAATCATAAATTCCCTCAATATTATAACAGCAAGAAGAAAAGTGTGGGAATTCGTATTCCTGACAATAACATTCCTCTGCAAATAGTTGAAGAAATGGGAGCTCCGTTAATGACAACCTCGCTTCGCTTCGACGATGAAATACAGGAATACCTGGCTGATCCTGAAATGATAGCTGAAAAGTATGAAAAAGTAGTTGATATCTTTGTACATGGAGGACTTGGGAACCTTGAGCCCTCAACAGTTATTGATTGTACACAGGATACACCGGAAGTTATAAGGCAGGGCATCGGAGAAATTAAAGAATAAATTAAATATAAAGAACCAAAAAAAACCGGACTTAATATTAAGTTCGGTTTTTTTTAGCTGTCCAAATAAAAAAAGCCGCCACAATTGAATTATGACGGCTAATTTACACCCTATTGCTTACGATTATGAAAAAGATTTCATAACGAAACCAACAATAAGACGTAAGTATTCAAACAAAAGTTTAAATACTAATAAAATTTTTTATAACATTTTTATAAAATAAAGAATATACCTATATTAACAGAGGATTTTAAATATATTTGCCAGTATAAAAACTATTAATTATGAAAATTCCTTTTAAAACACTTATAAATTTAACTATTCTCTTGTCTGTTATCTTACTAAGTTCGTTTCAACCCAATATTTCCGCTCATATCAAGGAATCAAAAACTTTTGAAGAAAATAAAAACAACATAGGTATTCTTCCTATCAGTTCATCATGGGTAGATAGTGTTTATAAAAGTTTAACCATGGAAGAAAAGATTGGGCAGCTCTTTATGGTTTCCGCGTATTCAAATAAAAAACCCTCTCATTCACAACACATAATAAAGCTTATAAAAAAATACCATATTGGAGGTTTAATTTTCTTCCAGGGAACCCCTGAGAAACAGGTAAAATTAACACGGATTTATCAGAATTATTCTAAAACCCCCCTGATGATTGCTATGGATGCTGAATGGGGAGTAGGCATGAGACTTGACAAGGCCATTAGTTATCCAAGACAAATGGCCCTGGGAGCCATACAGAATGATTCGCTGATCTATCAAATGGGAAGCAGTATTGGCAAACAACTAAAAAGACTAGGGGTACACATAAATTTTGCCCCTGTTGTAGATATAAATAACAATCCTGCTAATCCGGTTATTGGGAGCAGATCGTTTGGAGAAGATAAATATAATGTAGCACGAAAAGGCATTGCCTATATGAATGGATTACAGGATAACAATATCCTGGCGGTTGCCAAACATTTTCCGGGACATGGTGATACAGACAGCGATTCACACAAAACACTACCCGTTATTAAACATGATTCAGCCAGACTTGATTCTATAGAATTGTATCCTTTTAAACAACTCATAAATAATGGTGTGGGAGGAATTATGACAGCACACCTTCACATACCAGCCTACATTCAAGAGCCCAATAAACCGTCAACATTATCAGATCAAGTCGTTTCAGAACTACTTAAAAAGAATCTTGATTTCAAAGGTCTTATCTTTACTGACGCGCTGAATATGAAAGGTGTTACCAATTATTATAAACCAGGTGAAATTGAAACAAAAGCCTTAGAAGCCGGAAATGATGTTCTACTTTATCCTCAGGATGTGCCTAAAGCCATTTCTTATATAAAAAAACAGATCAGAAAAGGGAACATTGATAAGAAGAGAGTAGAAGAAAGCTGTAAAAAAATCCTGGCTTTTAAATATTGGGCTGGTCTGGATAAGCTGGATAGAACTAAATCAAATGATCAGAAAATTCTTACTGACTCTCTCCTGTCAGAGGATCTGCACAAACCTGAATACTATGTAGAAAAGAGAGCTCTTATTGAAAGCTCAATGACTCTTATTAAAAACAAGGACCAATTATTACCATTAACAAACGCAAATGATAAAGAAATCACAAGTATTGCTCTTGGCGCAAGCAAAGTAACTCCGTTTCAGAAAATGCTCGACAAAAATGCCAGGGTCAATCACTTAATGATCACATCATACAATTTTGATCAGAATATGCAAAAAGAATGTAAGGAGTCAGACCTTGTAATTATTTCAACTCACAATACAAACGAAAGCCCTTATAGTAATTATGGCATATCCAAAGAGCAATTCAACTTAATCAAAGAAATATCAGAAATTAGCAAAGTATTGCTTGTACATCACGGCAATCCTTATGCACTAAAAAATAAACCAGGATTAGAAAAAGTTCAAAGCATACTCATTGCATTTAATGATGATTCTCTGACACAAAAATTATCAGCACAAGGCATTTTCGGAGCCTTTAAAATAAACGGTTTGCTGCCTGTAACAATAGATAAAAACTATATGGTAAAAACGGGAATATCCATTGTGGATAAACAAATTCTGAAATATACCATCCCGGAAGAAGCAAAACTATCAGGTAAAGTCCTGAAGAAAATCGATTCAATTGTTTTGAGAGCAATAGAAAATAAGGCCACACCGGGTTGCCAGGTTTTTGTTGCGAAAGATGGTAAAGTGGTTTACCACAAATCTTTCGGCCATCATACCTATTTGAAAGAAAGACCTGTTAATAAAAACAACCTGTATGATGTAGCATCTCTGACAAAAATTGTAGCTACAGTACCTTCTCTTATGAAACTGTTTGAAGAAGAAAAAATAACCCTCGAAGATTCTCTCCGAAAATTTCTGCCTGAATTAGATACAACAAATAAAGCAAACCTCGTTCTGAAAGATATTCTTACCCACCAGGCACGCTTAAAAAGCTGGATTCCTTTTTACCAATCAACACTACAAACGCTTTTCCCGGGAAAAGAATTATTAAGTACCAAGCCTTCAGAAGAGTATCCATTTAAAATTGGGAAACATGCTTATATGGCTAAAAATTTTATTTATAAAGACAGCATCTTTAAACATAAAAAATCGAAAAAATTCTCACTACAGGTAGCAGATAATTTATACATGAAAAACAGTTATAAAGATACTATCTATAAAAATATAAACCAGTCTGAGCTACTTGATAAAAAAGAGTATGTTTATTCAGATCTTGGGTATTATTATCTTTTTAGTATTATTGAAAGGTTAAACGGCAAAAATTTTAAAGATTTTGTATACAGGAATTTTTATAAACCAATGAATGCAGTACATACCTGCTTTCTTCCTTTGGAAAAATTTTCAAAAAACCAGATTGTTCCTACAGAAAACGATATGGTTTTCAGGAAACAACTGTTACAGGGGTATGTACATGACCCCGGTGCAGCCATGCTAGGAGGCGTATGCGGGCATGCCGGTGTTTTTTCAAATGCCGGTGACCTTGGAAAAATTATGCAAATGTATCTGAATGAAGGTTTTTACGGAGGTAAAAAATATTTTTCTCCTGAAACCATACAACTTTTTACATCAAGTCCATTTGAAAAATCAAACAATAACAGAAGAGCCATTGGATTTGATAAACCCGTTCTTGAAGAGGGAGAACCCGGACCTACCTGCAAGGAAGTTTCTCCTGAAAGTTATGGGCATTCAGGGTTTACAGGAACAATAGCCTGGGCTGATCCGAAGGATAAAATTGTATATGTTTTTCTTTCCAACAGAATACATCCGGATCAGGATAACCGAAAATTAATTGAAAATGATGTGCGAACAAAAATTCAGAAAGTCATCTATGACGCAATCTCGAATTAATAATTCTTTTAATTACCAATTTTTCTTTTCAAAAATTCGCCCAGCGACTTATAGGAAATTCTTTTGGCAACAATTTCTTTGTTTTTATCCAAAAGATAAATAGTTGGGGTACTGTAAATATCGTATTTTTGCCTGAAATTACTGATATAATGCGGATCATAAACATTTATCCAGTCGAATTCATGTTTATTAATATATTCCAGCCATTCCTGCTTATTGTTTTGGGTATAAAACGCAAAAACTTCCAGTTGATTTCTGTTATATTTTTTGTAAATGTCCCAGATTTTAGGAGTAACTGTTTTACAATGCCCGCAATTGGGTTCCCAGAAATATAGAATAACAAAATCACTTTCAATATCATGCAAACTTGCAAATTCTCCGGTACTGGTAGGAATTTTTAGATTTGGAGCTTTGTTTCCTATTAAATTTGGTTTGGTTTTCCTGACCTTATCCCTGAGTTTAGATAAAGTAGCTGAATCTACCCAGTCTGCTCTTCCTGACAAATAATACTTTTCTGCCACATGAACAAATACTTCATCCATGCCCATAATATTTTTCTTCTGAAAATGATTGAGCATAAACTGAACCAGGAACTTAAATGTCTCATCATTTCCGTTTGTTTGTTCAATCATCCAATCAATTCTGGGAATAATGGAATCAGGTTTCTGTATTAAAATATTGTCAAAATAGTTCTTTACTTTATTGTGCAAAATAGGTGTTCGTACAATACGATCATCAGAAAGATCTATATAATCAAAATAATGATCCCTGTAAAACTGATACCTTTTCATCCAGCGAACTGAATCCTTATTTTCAACTGAATCAGAAATGTTAAAATCAGGTACTTCAGGGTTTTTCATTGCTTTAATAACCACTGCCAATACTGTACCTTCATATTCAGAAATAAGGTTATCCCACATATTTTTCACCTGGTTACCAAGTGAATCAATTTGTGATCGTATTTTTTTCTGAACTTCCTCATTTTCTTTATTCTTTTTTAATTTCTGAGTCAGTTTTCTTCTTTTTCTATTCTGCTCCACCATGAATCGCTGGTAATACAAAAATTCAGAATTCAGTTCAGCACCTTCAAATTTCAAAGTATTCATGAAATCAGGTTTGGAAGTCACTAAAGAAAAATGCTGATCTTCTCCTATCAACAATTCAAAATAGTTTTTTGCCGGAGTAATTATCAGGTAAATACCTTGTTCCAGTTTTTCATCCCCTCTGAAAGTTCCTCTTCCCTCATCATTTAATCGTATTGTGTCTGTTAAAAACTGCTTGTTACCATGATGAAAACCAAGGTATATATCACTGTTCTGAATGCCATTTATCTGAACCTTTATTTCGTATCCTTTTCTCTCTTTTCCAAAAGAATTTAATGAAACAAAAATTAGTATAACTAATATGCTTAGAAGCTTGCTTTTTAAGAAATATCTCATATCAAAAAAGTTTCCAGCAAAATTAATGAATTATTAAGAATATAAAGGAAAACTAACAAAATATGAACCACGATTGTTTTCAATGAAGAAATAATGAAAGAAAATATTTATTTTTCATTTTATAAGTTGGGAAAGTGATCTAAGGTCATACTACAAATAATTATTCAAGGCAAATAAAGCATTCCTAATATTAACAATTTATTAATAACGCCGTAATATCAAATTATTACAAAAAAATTATTTTTGAACTATAACATTTTAATTTCTGGCCTGATTTTTGAACAAAGTGGAAATATTTTTGTTGCAATGGATAAAGAATAAAAATAATAAAATTCAGTGCTTATTTTTATTTGGTCTAAATTAAAATTTATATATTTGCAACACAAACAAAAATTTTTAGTCATTAAAAAAAAGGAGATACAAAATATGAAAACACAAATTCTAAAAACAATCAGGTTAATGACCTTTACTTTGGTATTGAGTGTACTAACCATGCATGTTTGGGGATATGAAAAAGAAAATAACATTTCAGGCCAGGGAGAAGGCAATAAAAGTGAACAGACAGAAAAAAATGCACAAAAACCTCAATTAGAACCATGGATGGTAGATGGTGCATTCTGGAAAATAAAAAATAATAAAAATAATACAAACAGGATTAGTTCCGTTTTTACAGAAAAAAGAGAACAATTGGAGAATTGGATGTTGACGGAAAAAAATTTCAAAGTTATTGATCCATATCTCAGTGAGGAATCATTGCTGGAAAGATGGATGCTTAATTCCAATAACTTCAAAACCGTTGAACAAATTGAAACAGATAAGATACAGAAATGGATGATAGAAGCTGAAAACTGGAATATATAATTGGGTTTAGGTTAACAATTCTAGTTCTCACTAAAGCCGGATGCCAAACATCCGGCTTACTTTTTATCATAAAAAAGCTCTTTTACAGGAAACTGATCATCATTTTAAACAATTATTTCCACTTAAGTTCAATTATATTTTTTTCCTAGTTCCAGAAATATTACCTTTGTCAGCAAGGAATATATAACTTTTTAATTATTAAATAAATACAAACAAAAGCCAACCTTTATAAAAACAAAACAAATTTATTCTATGCCTAAGACACAATTATTAGAAAGCGGAGGAACGACTCAAAAGTACTACCAATCAATTAATAATACTTATCTGGACGTCTACAAAAAATATTTAATGCTTCACTATCCCTTTTTCAAGGCGCACAATGAGACTCTTGAAGAAAGACAGATTAACCTGACAGACCATTGTATTTCAAGAGTTGGAGAGATTGAAGGAAAAAATGTCCTTGAAGTAGGGTGCGGTAATGGAACACAAAGTCTTTACATTCTGGACAACCACAACCCAAAAAATATCACAGGTGTTGATATTAACCAGGACAACATCAGGGCTGCGAAAAGCCAGAACGGTCATCCAAATGTTTCTTTCTTTGTAGATGATGCCCAGAAACTTGAGAATATTTCTGATAATTCTGTAGATGTATTGATCTGTATTGAAAGTGCTTTCCACTACCCCGACAAGGATAAATTTCTGGAGCAAATTGAAAGAGTTTTAAGCCCGGATGGAAAATTTTTAATTGCAGACATCCTGTCAAAATCAAAAAAGAACCGATACTTCATGGAAAAGTGGAAAAGAAAAATGAGTTTTCATCATACAACCGCTGATCATTACAAGAAGCTTTTCCAGAAATCGAACCTTAAGGTGGAGTACGAAGAAAATCTCACTCCCTCGATTAAACAAGGATATAAAGGATATAACAATTGGATTAAAAGAAAAAGTTTTAAAAACTTTTTTAAATACTTATGGTTCAAACTTTTCTTATTCATCCAGGTAAATCTTAATATACTCCTGCTGCGTACAAGAAGAAATTATGTTCTTTTTGTAGGAAAACAGAATTGATTCAGATAGTTAATAATGGATGTTAGAAAGTTTATGAGTTCTATTTTATCGCATAATAGCTCAAGGGGGTGACTAAGCTTTAATTCATAATTGGAATATCAGACTATTAACTTTCTTCTGTTAACCAATCTTAAACAAGTCACTTTCCCTTTTAAGAAAATCTTTCAATGCAGTTGGCTTTTTTCCGGTTAATTGTTCATAACATTCACAAATAGCAGGTTCTTTTTGGAACCGGGGGAGAAAATGAAGCATAATCATAACCAGGACTTTACCAGTGGGTACCCCTTCTCTCCTCTTGATAAAAAAATAACTGACCGGATCGGGGCTATGGTATTCAACCGGAATATTCAGAGTTTTCTTTATTAAACCACTCACTTCATGAAAAGATAAATTTTCATAACCTGTAATATCCATTTTCTGATTGGCATAGTTATCGAAGCTTTCCAACAAAAAAGCTCCAACCTCTCCGATATTCATCCCGTCTACCCAGTTAAACGAGGCCTTACCAGCCGGTAACACTATACGATGCTTACGACGTATATCTTCAAGCAAAGTTGTTGTAAGATTCTGCATAAAATAGGAGGGCCTTAGAAAAATATATTCCAAACCAGAATCCAGGATAAGCTTTTCAATCTTCCTGTGTGGAATAACATTGCTTTTCCCGGCACCCTGTACAGAAAGGAAAATAATTTGTTCAACTCCCTGTCTCTTCATAGAGGCTATCAATGGATAAAAATATTTTTTCACATCAGATATGTGTGGTGGTCTTACTAAGAATACCCTGTCAATATTCTTCAAAGTTTTGTCAAAGTCATCAGCTTTATCAAAGTCAAATTCTAAAAACTGGAGAGAAGTGTATTTTAATTTTTCCTTTGCGTTTTCAATATTTCTTACTCCTGCAAATATTTTGTGTTTTGTTTCATTTTCCACCAGATATTTAATAACTGGCTGACCAATGTTACCTGTGGCTCCTGTTACCAGAATGTTTTTACTTTCTTTCATAATTTATTTCAGTTTCTTCTGCATAACTTAGCATACGGACAACTTCTGCATATATTCCTGTCTTCAGTTTGTTTAAAAGGCTCATCTCTGTCAAAAATTTCTTTCAGTGTTGCTTTTAAATTTTCATCAAGCTCCCGGGCATAATCCTGGTATACCAGGGGAGCATCTTTTTTCCCTATCTTATATTGAAAATTCTTTTGATAAATAGTTTTTAAAAAATACAGACCCGGGATTACTGTCTTACCAGCCCCGTTTTTACTAACATACATCCTTGCATACAACAAGGCCTGCAAAGCAGCATGATTTCCTTCCTTATCGAAAAGGGAAGGAATATTCTTAAAACTATTATCCGCCTTTCCTGTTTTATAATCGATCACCCTGATTCCATTCTCTTTTTCATCCAGTCTGTCTATATATCCTCTAAAAGTAACACGGAGATCTTCCCCATTGGCCCGAAAATCAACATCTGTATGATAGGGCTTTTCCAGGGAATGTATTGTAAAAGGAGCAAATTTCTGATCCACCTTTAACATTTGTAGAATATAGTTAAAGATGATCTCACTGACTAATATATTCTCACCGGAAAGCGATGTATATTCATCTCTTTCAGGGTCTTTTTTAAAGTATTCTTTTTGATAAGCTTTTAAAATTGCATCTTCTATATTTTTTTTATCACCTATAATATTCTTCAGATTTTCACTGTTAACTTCTTTCCCAATAAAAGGCCTGTAAATATACTCTAAAGCTCTGTGCAAAATATTGCCAAACAATGGAAGATCAACATTTTCATCAATTTCCTCCGGTTCTTTTATCTCAGCAATATACCGGTAATAAAATTGCAGAGAACACCTCAGATATTTTTGAAGCGCGCTGGGTGATAATTTTTCTCCCTCTCCATTCAATGAATCGTACTTCTTAAGATGATTTAAAACAGCTTCTGTTTTTTCTACTTTAATTGGATTTCCTGCGGGTATCCTGATATCAGAGATAATTGTCTCTTCTTTTACAGGTAAAGAACTACCATGTTTTATCTGGTATAAAAACCTGCTCATTTCCCCTGTCTTTACTCCTGAAGCAGTCGAATTGTAAACAAGCGTCACCTTTTTAGCTCTCTGAATCAGCCTGTAAAAATAATAGGCATAAATGGCATCATTGTGTTCAAAGGTTGTCAGGTTGAACCCTTTTCTCAGATTATAAGGAATAAAGGAGCTGGCCTGATCAGATTTTGGAAAAATTCCTTCATTCATCGACAATACAACTAGCTCTTCAAAATCAAGTGCCCTTGTTTCCAATAATCCCATAATCTGTAAACCTGCCAGGGGCTCTCCTTTGAAAGAAATAGTCTGATTTCCAAGAATTCGTTCTAAAATTCTCCAGTAAGTTTCTCTTTTAACTTCTGTTGATCTCTGAGAAAAAATTTCCCGAATTCTTTTTACTGATATATAAACCTGGTAAATGCTTTCCAATTCAAGTTGAAGTGGCTGATCATCTTCATCCACCATTTTTTTTAATTGTGAATAAAAAGAATGATAATTATTAAGCAAGTAATCGCTTATTCGTTTACTTTCTGGCACATAAACAAATATGTGTTTAAAAAGCGGATGGAATTTCAATTCATCTTCCCTGATAAATATTTTATTTCTTTTTCGAATTTCCTCAATCTTCTCATCAACAGAATTGTCTTTTAATAAACCAAGATATTGATGATTCAAAACAGCCAGGACATCTTTGTAATAAAAAGTTATGAATTCTCCCTCTTTCCTGGCATTATTTTGTAAGCTCAGTAAAGTTTGCAAAAAACTATAGGCAGGTGTTACCGAAACAGGATATCCCATTGTAATATTCACTTCTGTCAGTTCATCAGGCAAGGCACTTAATGCTGGCAGAAGCATGCGCTCATCAGGGAGAACTACAGCTGTTTTATCTGGTTCTTTTTTGGATGATGCATTTGAAGACAGGAACAACTGGAGTGATTTAGCTTCTGCAATGTCATAAGAAGCATCTACAATTTTTATTGGTTCTTCGAATTTGTAAGCTGTTGGCATATCCAGCTTCTCACCGGGAAATTCTTTAATATTTTTTCTTATAAATAAACCGGCTTCATGCCCCGGTTTCATAAAAAACTCATCATAATCCCAATAAAACGAAGCCATTTTTTTATTACTCAAATGTCTGAACAACTGCTTCTCTGCCAAAGTTATGGCATTAAAACCTACAAAAATATGGTGAGTGTAGAATTCTATATTTCCCGATTTTATATTTTGAATTGCTTTCCTGTAAACAGCTCCTTCATAGCCCAGGTTTTGCTTTAACAGATCTTCATTCAGTTTTTTATAAACACTGTATAAAATTTGCCATACGCTCACAAAATCTTTTTGTTCCCCTGAAGACGAAGCCAGGTTTAAAGTGTCCCAAAACTGCCTGATAGCCTTAATTTGATCCTCAGAAAGATAGGAAAAATGATCCTCAATTGATTTCAATTCTGCAAGGTTTCTGAAAATATCTGATGCTTCAACCAGGTTTTTATCAATATCGTCGAAATCCCTGATGAGCATCTCGCCCCACAAATAGAATTCATCAAATGATTCTGTGGATTTTTTCTCTTTTCTGAAAATATCATAAAGGTCGAACACTAAGCCTAGAGGATCTGCTTTTTGCAACCCCGAAAGTTGCTGCATTAAATCACTGATAGTAACAATGGATGGTGACCAGACTGGTTTTTCAATCAGTTCTGCCAGGTATTTACGAAAAAATAAGCCTGATCTTCGGTTAGGAAAAACAATTGTCAACTCAGATACTGAATTCCCATATTTTTCATAAATATTTTTTGCAACCTCTTTTAGAAAATACTTCATAGTCTTTTGAATCTACTCAATGATTGGTTTCTTATAATATTTCCCCTGCCATGTATCTTTTTCTTTAAGTCTCTTCTCTATCATTTTCCGGATTTCAAAAGATCTGATTAAGCCCCATCCCGATTCAGATAAAAATCTTGGAGGGACTTCACCTGAGAATCTTTCAATCACAAATTCCGGATTTAATCTCTCAATAAACTGAATCACAAAATCTATATAATCATCCAGTTTAAACAGATCAAATCTCTCCGGGTGCTTCTGATATTCAACAGCCATAGGAGTATCTTTTATGATCTGCAATTGATGAAATTTTACGGTCGTTAACGAAAGTTCTGAGAGCCAGACTGCCTCCTGCAACATGTCTTCCCGTGTTTCGCCGGGCAGTCCAAAAATAAGATGTGCTCCCGTTCTGATTCCATATTGTGCAGTTTTTTCAATTGCACTTATTGAATCTTCAATAGAATGCCCTCTGTTAATTCTTTCCAGTGTCCGGTTGTAAAAAGACTCTATTCCATACTCAAGGATGATATAGTAATCTTTGGATAGCTCTGCAAAATATTCAAGTTTTTCATCATCAATACAGTCAGGCCTTGTTCCAATTACCATACCTACAACTTCAGGAAACCGGAGGGCCTGCTCATATTTTTCTTTCAGCTCATCCAGTGGAGCGTATGTATTTGAGAAGGCCTGGAAATATGCAAGGTATCTGCCTGCTCTCCTGTATCTGTTTTTATGAAATTCTATACCCTGTTCTATTTGTTGTGAAATCGGTTTTTCCGGAAGACAATACGAAGGATTAAAAGCATCATTGTTGCAATAAGTACATCCCCCGATTCCTACATTTCCATCTCTGTTCGGACAAGTAAAGCCGGCATTAATTGTAACTTTCTGTACTCTCTCCCCGAATTCTCGTTTAAAATAATTTGTGTAATCATTGAAACGTCTGCTATGTCCCCAAAAATATTCCACGTCACTCTTATTTTGATTATTTCGATTTATCATCTATAATTTTACTTCTATAATTTCATTTTGACTCACATACCATAAGTATCCTACAGGATTGGGATAATTCATTTCTTTCATCTGGTGAAGATATTTTTTCATTTGATTTTCATAGGTTTTGCGATGTTTTTCACCAAATTTATAATCCACAACAATGGTTTGTTTCTCACCAATCATTATACGATCCGGCCTGTAAATTTTTCCTTTAGGTAATAAAATATCTTTTTCCGTATATACTTTCCATGAAGAAGAAAACCACTTATTTACCTCAGGACCAGCCAACAGGCTCTCAATTTCTTTTTTCAGCTTTTCTCTCTCGTCTTTATCAATTTTCCCTTCCCTGTAAGCAATATCAGTGGCAACAGGCACATCTTCCATTCGCATTATTTTTTCGAAAATCTGATGCATAATTTTCCCATAATCTATCCTTTCCTGGAATAAATCAGCTTTTTCTGCAAAAAAATTCTGATGGTTTTTTTGAAAGCGAACCTCAGTTTTTCGCTGATTAACCGGATAATGTTTTACTGGAATTATACTCTCCTTTTCTTCTTCCTCTTTTTCTGGGGCTTTTAAAGAACCATAAACGAATTTCAGGTCCACGGAATCCCAAAAATCCTTCAATTTCCCGATAATTGGTTTTTCTTCTGTACAAGGTTTTGGGTAATTTTCACATTGCTCAAAAAAATAATAAAGCAACTCACCAACTGTACTTAACCCGTTTTTACTTTTTTTATAATTGATTTCTCCTTTGCTATTTAATTTCAGAGGACTGTAGGAAATAAGCACTTCTTCAGCCCGGGTAAAAGCGACGTACAACAAGTTCAGATTGTCCACATAATTATGGAATTTTTCATTTAAATAATCCTCCTTAAAATCAGTTTCTTTCAAACCAGATTTATAATTTACCGGCACTGCAGAAATCTTGCTTAATTCCTCCCGCCCAGGTTTACACCAAAGATAATTCTTTTTAAAGCCACCGCTTGTTTCATCAATTTCCCAATAACAAAAAGGTACCAATACTGCTTTAAATTCAAGTCCTTTGGCTTTATGAATGGTTATAATCCTTATCGCTTCATTTCTCTCGGGAAGCTGCAGCTTTTCTTTGTTCCCGTTTTTCTTCCACCATTCAAGAAAAGTACTTAAGTCTGCAGGATTATTAGTGGTAAAATCCATGACCAAATCCTGAAATGCCTGAATATATGGAATCTCATTATTCAATGTATTCAGATCAAACAACCTTATGATTTCTTCTGTCAGATCAAACAATGGCATTCTCTTAAGTCTGTCGAAATTATCAAAGAATTCATCAGGCATTATCTCTTTAAAAGACTCCGTATCAACTTTAAATAATGCGTGAAAATCAGCAGGTTTGTACTCTTTTTGTAAAATATTTCTTACATAACTTTCCTTAATCAATGTATTGTTTATGTCATCTTCAGAATCAATGAAATAATTAAGGATAGCCAGTAAGAAACGGATGCTCTCAGCATTTTTCAAATAAAGTGAATCATTTGAAATAACATCATACTTATATTTTGAAGATCCGGACGTGTTATTCTTATACTCCAGGAGGGTATTTGCTATCTCCTGTCCTTCAGTGTTTTTCCGCACAACAATTGCTATATCAGAAAGTTTATAACCCACATCTTGTAATTTCTCAATATCGCGTATGAGTTGTTCTTTTGCCCTGTCTTTAATTTCCTGGTGTTGTGACGATTCATACGTGAAAAATCTATGAGAAATATAACCCCCTTTTTTCTCTTGTCCTATGCCCTGCATCACATCCCGATATGCCTTCTCAATCCTGCCTTCCCAATTATTAGATACATCCTGACTCTCCAGATCGTTGTCAAAATGATTCTGCAAAATTCCCGGCAAAAAATGGAATATTGTGTTATTATAAGCTATTACATTCAAATGGCTTCTAAAATTATGATCAAGGGTTTGCACCTCCACAGGAAAATTTTGAAATTCTTTTTCAATCTCATGATCAAGTATTTCCCAGTCGCCATTTCTCCAGCGATAGATAGACTGCTTTATATCACCCACAACCAGGTTGGAGCCGTTTTGTGAGAGGCTGTCTCTAATTAAGGGACGAAAATTCTGCCACTGGAAACGACTGTTATCCTGAAATTCATCGATCATAAAATGATTATAAACAGATCCAGTCTTTTCATAAATAAACGGGGCTTCATTATTCTGTATAATTTTTCTGAGCAGTTCTGCAGCATCAGAAATTAAGAACAAATTTTTCTCTTTGCAATAATCTCTTATCCTTTTCTGAATATTTTCAAGAATCCCCAGCACATAAACATTTTTATAAATCTCAGAAACAGTCTTGTACTCAAGAATATGCTCATCATAATAATTTGTCGCTTTCCGCAACAAATCATTCAACTTATCTGAAGCCAACTGCCTCACTCTCTCTTTATCGGAATCATCTAATTTTCCGGCCGGCCATTTCTCAATTTTATCAATCACATTGCGGGCATTTTTATTAGGCCCCAGTTTATCTTTTCTTACATTTTTAAGGTAATAAAAATACTGTGCTACCCCTTTGGTTTTATTGTTGAAGTCATTAACAGTAAGACTATTTTGTTCAATTGCTTTAACACCTTCAGCTCCATCCCCTCTCAATTTCTCCTCGAATACATGCATTCTTTCTTTTAAAACCCTGACAAAATTATTCATGTCATCTGCATCCTCATCGTGATCATTTTTCAGGAAATCGAGAGCTTTAACAGATTCTTTTGAAAGTTCCCTTGCCAAATCTAAAATTTCATCTCTAAAATTCCAGCTTTTGGCCTCAAGCATCCTGGCACGGGCAAATTCTATCAACCACTCCTTCAGGCTTTTATTTTTCTCTGTGTCAAGAATTAATTCATCTACTACATAATTTAATATTTCATCATCATCGGTTTCAAGAGTATAACCTGACTGCAGCCCTATTTCTCGTGTGAATGTCCTGATCACTTTCTGGAAAAAGTTATCAATTGTGCTTACTGAAAATCGTGAGTAATCGTGTAAAATATTATTTATCGCCTTTTGAGCACGAGAAATAATTTGATTTTTTTCAAGGTTCAGCTCTTTTAAAAGTATCGCTCTGTATTTTGATTCTTTATTATTTGCCAGGTTGTTAAGCTCATCCAGAATTCTGTTTTTCATCTCAGCTGTAGCTTTATTGGTAAAAGTTACAGCAAGTACGCTTTTATAAACAAATTCATTCTGAAGCAACATCTTCAGATAGTGTAGGGTAAGCTTGAATGTTTTCCCCGAACCGGCTGAGGCTTTGTAAATTGTAAGTCCTGTCATACAAGATGATTTATCTTCATAAAATTAACACAAATTAAAGAAGAAAACCGGATGCTATTTAAAAAGATTTATAAACTTTTGATTTTGTGCTGCTGCAATAAAATAGTTATGATTGCCAGCCAGTCCTTTTGAGGGGGGATTCAAATATCTCTCTCGTCTATGATTTCTATAAATTTTGTATTAATTTATAGAAATCGGAGAGTTAAATTAAGGCTTATTGTTGACCGGCAAATCTACGGGCATTATTTAGTTTCTCCAAATTTCCAATATCAAACCAGTCTGATTCTGTATCAAGGAATCCGGAAATCAATACATCAGAGTTTACATCCAGGTATAAATCAATTAGAGAGAAGATTGATTTTGGGGGCATATGACTGAACACTTCAGGACTCATAATCTGAATACCACTAAAAGCATATCTTTTAATATTTTGACATTCCCGTGTAATTTTCTTTTCATTTGTTTTTATATTCTCCCATCCGCAAAGCCTGTAGGATTCATCAAATAACAGATAACGAGAGGATTCTCTTTCTCTTACAACCAAAGTTGCCAATGAAAAAGACTCTTCATGAAAGGCCAATAGCTTCTCCAGGTTCAGATTGCATAAAATATCCACATTCGTCACAACAAAAGGATCCGACTCATCAAAAAACCAACCTGCCTGTTTCAGTCCTCCTCCGGTATCGAGCAATTCTTTGTATTCCTCACTAAATTTAACAGAGGCTTTCAAATCCGTTTTACTCTTTACAAAAGCTTTAATCTTTTCTGCAAAATGGTGTACATTCACAATAATCTCATCAAAACCATAAGAAGCAAGCCAATCAATGTTATGCTCTATCATGGTTTTTTTACCCACTTTCACCAATGCCTTTGGTATTTCTTCTGTTAAGGGCCTTAATCTGCTACCAACACCGGCAGCCAATATCATTGCTTTCATAAGATTTATGCTTTATTCAAATCAAGGTGCTGCAACACAACAATCACATCAAATTGCTCTTCAAGCAATTCCGAAAATCGTTCCGCGCAGTATACAGAACGATGCTGACCTCCTGTACAACCAAAACTAATCATCAAATCACTGAAACCTCTTTCTAAGTAGCTGTCTATGTTAATCTTAGCCACACTAAAAGCATTGTTTATAAAACGCTCAATTTCCGTTTTCTGATGAAAAAAATCAATCACAGAAGCATCCTTTCCTGTCAAATCTTTAAATTCTTCATATCTCCCGGGATTATGAATGCCCCTGCAATCAAAAACAAATCCTCCTCCATTTCCTGAAGCATCATATGGAATTCCTCGTTTATAGGAAAAACTATTGATGGTTACGGTTAAATATTTTTTCGATTCCATTATCTTTCTTATTTAAATCTCTTAACAATTTTAAAACGTTATTCAATTCAGGCATCTCTTTTAAGATCTCATTTCTGCTGGTTAAAATATCCAGGTTATCCAGGGCAAATGGAATGCTACGGATAAAGTGTGATTTTCCCTCCTGGAGTCCTCTTAATCCATAAGCCCCTAAAGTTTGCAAAACCCGTATTAAAGCAATGGCATAATAATATCTGAAAAAAGAAAATTCAGAAATGGGAGTCATCATTCTTGCAACAGAAAAATAATACTCCAGCAGTTCTTCTCTTATTTCCTGGGGAATTCTTGCCCTGGCCTGAAAAAGAAAAGAGACTACATCATATTGTAACGGACCTTCCATTCCTCCCTGAAAATCCAGGAAATAATAGTCATTGTCATTAATTAAAATATTTCGTGACTGAAAATCCCTGTACATAAAATAGTGACTGTCAACGCCAGTTGTAAATTCTGCAAGTCTTTCAAAATCTTTATTTAATTTATATAAATCAAAACTTATTCCTGTTCTGTTTAAAAAGTTATCACGAAAATACTCCAGGTCTTTTAAAATTAGCTCCTTTCCAAAAGCCTGAACAGGATAACAAATTGAAAAATCCATTTTACGTCCGGCAACAATTTGTATTCTGCATAACTCAGTTAGTACAGTCTTTAATACATTCTTCAGTTCATGCGTTCTCTCTTGATTTATTAAATCCTGAATCTGAGAAAACAATGTCTGATCGCCAAGGTCTTGCTGAATATAAATATTTACATCAAGGTTAACTCCATAAATTTCAGGTACAGGAATTCTTTCTTGTTGAAAGAAACGCGCCATTTTCAAAAAAACATCATTTTCTTTATTATTAGTATTATAGACTCCTATTGCGCTTTGGTTTTTACCTTTAATACGGAAATATTCCCGCTTTGACCCGGACACAGGAAGTTCATCAATGTCCAGAACATTTTCTCCCGACCATCTTTTAAACAGCTCTGAAAACAATATTTTAATTTTATAATCCAATATCAATATTTTTCATCGACGAACTTAAGATTTTTTTCTCATATTTGGAAAAGCAGAAAACAAGAATTAAAAAACAAAACTATATAATTATTTTGTAATTTTACTGTTTTTTAATTTTATTAAAAACTG
>CAYWSJ010000028.1:0-40029 GCA_964461045.1 uncultured Bacteroidales bacterium
GGAAGGAAACAAGATATTGATTGTGAGATTTGATTATTTTGAAAATACAGAAAAAGTTTCTTAGTGGTTAAGTTATTGATAGATATGGTTTTGTTAATCAAACAATGTAATCATAATGACTCCGGCAATCATGATAATTGATCCTGTTAACCTCTGTTTCAGTCCTTTTTCTTTAAAGAAAAGCGCTCCGAATAAAACACTCATAATTGCACCGGTTCTTTTAATGGAAATTACATAAGCTACGAGAGTCATGCTTACAGCGATCATATGCACTACAATCATGAGTCCGTGAAAAAAACCAATGCCAAAAAGGACTTTGTAGTTTTTTCGGATCTGCCGGCTTATTCCTTTTGATTTTAATAAAACAACCGGAATAAATCCAATAGTAATAAAGGCATTAATTGCTACCGGCCAAAAAAATTCTGAGGAATTCTGTATGCCTATTTTATCAATATTTGAAGTGATGCTCCAGATAAAAGCAACCAGCAACATTAGGCGGGGACCTTTTTCACTTAACAATGCTTTAAAGGGCGCAAGGTATCCTTTGCTTTTTTCTCTGAAATTAAGCATGTAAGAACCTGCAACAATCAGGAATATTCCAATGATCCCAAAAATACCCGGAAATTCGTTTACAATAATAGGAGACGTGATTAAAAGGAAAAGTGGAGTAAAAGTTACCATTGGAATAGTAAGGGAGAGGTCAGATAGTTTAATGGCTCTCATATAAAGCAGGTTTGTTAGTACATTCAAAGACCCACCAATAATCAGGGCGATCCAGAATTTTGCATTAAGAGCTGGAATTTCTGTAAAAAATAATAAAAGGCTGACAAATGGCAGGGCAAACAGAAAAAGAGCCCAGCTAACCAGGTATTCGTCTATTTTCTTTAATCCGATTTTACCTGTAACATCGGTTAGAGAGCGGAAAAGTGCAGTTAGAAATGCAAAGAAAAACCAACTCATAGACTATCCTTTTAGCACCTCAAAAAAACAACAATTTCCTGAATTCAGCAAGGGGATATCAGCAAAGTTTGATCCAGTTTTCAAGTATTGCTTTGCCATAAGGTGTTAAAACAGATTCAGGGTGAAACTGGACACCTTTCAAATTAAGGGTTTCATGGCTTACGCTCATGGCATATCCTGAATTGTCTTTTGAAGTAATCCTGAAACATTTTGGTACATCCGGTTCTCTAATTGCCCAGGAATGGTATCTACCTGTTTCAAATGTTTTGGGAATATTTTTATAAATAGGTTCATTTGTAGTGGTACGGGTTACCTTTTTGCTGATTCCATGAAGAGGGTCATCTAAATTTGTAAGTTTTCCACCAAAATGTTCAACGAGGGCCTGAAAGCCCAGGCAAATTCCTAAAATAGACTTTTCTTCTTTAAGTTCACCTATGGTTTGTATCATTCCGGGAAAATCATCAGGCAGACCCGGACCCGGGGATATGACTATCTTGTCAAATTTTTTTGTCTGTTCTGGGTTTAGCTTATCTGGCCTGGTAACCTCTACACTCGTAGCATATTGCTCTATAATGTGATAGAGGTTAAAAGTGAATGAATCGTAATTATCGATGATTAAGATTTTCAAGATTCCAAATTTTCTGTAATAGTACAAAAAATTGAAAAAATGAGGCTCTAATTACTCCTACATTTTGTTAAAAATCATGTCTTTTTCCATCGCTTTTTCTATTTTCGCATAGAAATCAAAAGGAAAAATGGCTATTAAGATTATGAATAAGATGGAACGAACACATTTTATTATCAGCGCTTTTTTATTGTTGATACTTTCACTTAGTTCCTGCGGGCAGTCTGAAAACCTCAGAGTGGTTATCAAAAATCATCCAGGTGGAAAGGTAAAACTTGTTAAATTCATCGGCGACAGAATGGTTTCTGTAAAAGATAAAGCATATAAAAATGGTTTGACTTTTAATATGGTAGGTCAGAAAAATGGCATGTACCGTATAGTAATTAAAGAAGCCAAAAACAGAAGACAACAAACAAAAGCAGTCAATTTTATTTATAACAATGAAAACATAAAACTTGAAACAACTTACAACAATCCACAGAAAGATTTAAAAGTAATCCATTCAAGAGAAAACAGGATTTATCAGCAATTTTTAAATTACCACCGGACTTTCGAGCGAAAAATGAACCTTCTAAACAGAATGATTGACCAATATCCTACGGGGGACCCGTTTTATAAAAAAGTAATGAAGAAATATGGGGAAGTCCAGAAAGCACATGAAGCACATATAGATTCTGTTGTTAAAAAATTTCCGGAAACCTATGCCTCACATGTTGTTAAAAGTTATAAAACGCCCTATTTGAAGCCGCAATTATCTCAAAAGGAGAGAATCAGCTACCTTAAAGAGTATTTCCTGAATACTATTGATTTCCAGGATACTTTATTGATACGTACCCCTCGTATCGGGCAAAAAATATTAAGATATTTGTCTTTGTACAGACAGCCCGGCATGAGTCCTTCTGAGCAGGAAGAAGCTTTTATTGAAGCTGTGGATGAAATTTTAATGCATGCTTATATCAATGATAAAATGTATAATTATGTGTTGGATTATCTTGTAAAAGGATTCGAGCAATATAAAATGGAAAAAGTATTAACTCATATTTATGAAAAGAACCTTGCAGACAAAGCTTGTAAGAATAACAATGCCGATTTGAAAAAGAGACTGAAACAATATGCTATGCTTGCACCAGGAAAAAAAGCGCCAAATATTAGTTTTGAATCTATTGAAGGAAGGAATTTTAAGCTTTCTGCAATGGAAAAACCTGTCACCTTATTGCTTTTTTATGCCAGTTGGTGTGGACATTGTCAGCAAAGTGTTCCTGCAATTTATGAAGTATATAAAAAATACAGGTCAAAAGGTTTTGAAGTGGTTGCAATTTCTCTGGATGAAGACAAGGAAGAATACAACAGTTTTCTCGCCCAAAAAAGGTACGATTGGATAAACTATTGCGACTATAAGAAATGGGAAAGTCCGCTAGTTAAGAAATACAATATTTATGCAACCCCTACCATGGTTTTAGTGGATAATAATCAGACAATCATCGAAAAGCCAATTACTGTTAAAGAGTTGAAAGAAGAACTGGAGAAATTGAATCTGGAATAGGTTAAAACAAAACAATCCCGGTAAAACTTAGTTACCGGGATTGTTTTTGTTCAGACTTATGTTTATTTAATTAAATCCACACTTCTTTTCACGAATTTATCAAGCGCTGCTCCTGTAAGCATGTTGTTTGCCAACAGAGCCAGGTCTATTAATTGCTTCACCAGTTTGTTTTTACCGGCATACTGTTTTAATTGCTTATTTTTCTTGTCATTTATTTCATTGATCTGTTTTTCAAGATCATTGAGGTTATCCTTATCAGCCTGGGGAATTTCCTCGTCTTTCTTACCTTCTTTATTTTTTTCGATGTTTTCCTTTTCTTTTTGCAGAGGTTTCATCTCTTGTCTGAGTTTATTCAATTCTTCACCAAGCTTGTTTTCTTTATCTTCCTCTATTTTTTTAATCAGTCTGTGGTTTGTATTCACTACAAGGTTATAGGAATTGGGCATTTCTCCGTAAAAATTCATTGGTCCACCGCCCAACTCTGCCATATCTTTCATTCTACGCATGAATTCAGACTGAGTAATTGTAAGTGGTTCATCTTTTTCGCCCAATGGTTCAAATGAAACCGTAAAATTTCCAATGTTTGGAAGCTGGCTTTGAAAAACTGTAGTCAGATCTTCCTGTTGTTCAGCGCTTAAATCTGTTTCTTCCTTGTCTTCCTTCTGAATGAGTTTATCAATTACATCTGCATCTACCCTGGCAAATTGAATATTCTCGAATTTTTGCTCAAGGAAGTTGATAAAATGAGCATCGAGCTGACCACTCATGTCGAGTACATCGTAACCCCGCTCTTTGGCATTTTCGATGAATGTATATTGTTTATCTACATCAGTCGCGTAAAGATATATGATGTTCTTATTTTTATCGGTCTGGTTTTCTTTTACCAGTTCTTTGTATTCTTCAAATGTGAAATATTTTCCTTCGGTATTCTTAAACAGGCAGAAGTTCTGGGCTTTTTCATAAAATTTATCGTTGGAAAGTATTCCATATTCAATAAAGATTTTAAGATCGTCCCACTTATTTTCAAATTCTTCCCTGCTGTTTTTAAAGATGCTTTCGAGCTTATCTGCCACTTTTTTGGTAATATGATTGGAAATTTTTCTGACATTAGGATCGCCCTGCAAATAACTTCTTGAAACGTTCAGGGGAATATCCGGGGAATCCAGCACTCCATGCAGCAATGTCAAAAATTCAGGAACAATGTTATCTACAGAATCTGTAACAAAGACCTGGTTAGCATAAAGCTGAATTTTGTTCTTTTGTACTTCCAGGTTGTTTTTAATCTTTGGGAAATAGAGAATACCCGTCAGATTAAAAGGATAATCCACATTTAAGTGAATATGGAAGAGTGGATCTTCATGAACCGGATACAGTTTTTTGTAAAATTCTTTATAATCTTCATCCTTTAAATCTGCTGGTTTTTGTTTCCAAAGTGGATTGGTATCATTGATGATATTGTCCTCATTAGTTTCCACTTCTTTACCGTCTTTGTAATCCTTTTTCTTACCGAAAGCAATTTCGATAGGCAAGAATTTACAATAGCGATTTAGGATTTCATTAATTTTGCTTTCTTCCAGGTAATCCTCAGAATCTTTGTCCAGATGAAGAATGACATCTGTTCCGCGATCTTCTTTTTCTGTTTCTTCCATTTGGTATTCCGGACTTCCATCGCAGACCCAGTGAATTCCTTTTGAATCTTCTTTATAAGACCGTGTATAAATTTCAACTTTGTCTGATACCATGAATGCAGAATAAAAACCCAGTCCGAATTTACCGATGATACCCTCGGAGTCTTTGTACTTATTGATAAACTCTTCTGCACTGGAAAAAGCTACATCGTTGATATACTTTTTAATCTCTTCTTCTGTCATTCCAATACCCCTGTCAGAGACCTTAATGGTTTTGTTTTTCTTATCAACAGAAACCCGGATGGTGAGGTCACCCATGTCTTTTTCATAATCTCCTTTTGAGGCAATCTTTTTGATCTTTTGCGTAGCATCTACGGCGTTTGAGATCAATTCTCTTAAAAATATTTCGTGCTCAGAGTATAGAAATTTTTTAATAATTGGAAAAATATTCTCCGTACTTACACCAATTTTTCCTTTTTGCATAGAACTAAAATTAAATGGTTTAACAATTTTTTTCAGGCTTCTTTTTTCAAACTATATGCCAGTAATGACAAACTGACAATTAGTCATAAAATCAGGGCCTGAAAATTGAAAAATTTACACTTCCGTAAGTTCTTAATTCAGAAAAAGAGGGCAGATTATTGAAGTGGGTTTGACGGGAATGCTCAATAATTAAAATTCCATCTTCTTCTAATAAATTATTTTGCAGGATAAGGCTGGGTAATTTTTTTATTCCATCTAACTGGTAAGGAGGATCAGCAAATATTATATCATATCTTTCCTGTGTTTTTTCTAGAAATCTGAAAACATCAGCTTTAACTATTTTAATGTTGCTAACTTCTAATTCATTGCTTATTTTTTTCAGGAATTGTAAATGTTTTATGTTTTTTTCCACTGATGTCACTTTGCAAACTCCGCGGGATAAAAATTCAAAACCAATGCTTCCTGTACCTGCAAAAAGATCAAGCACATTTAAATTTTCAAAATCAACATAATTTGCCAGGATATTAAAAAGGTTTTCTTTTGCAAAGTCAGTTGTAGGCCTTGCTTTAAAATTTTTCGAAGGTTTAAAATGCCTTCCTTTATATTTTCCGCTTATTATACGCAAAGATTTAATCTGAAAAGATTTGTAAAATAATTAAATTGTGGTTTCTTGAAAGTATAGCTGTAAATAATTTCCTGCGGGGGTCTTTCGCGGTGAACTTTTTTTATATATTTTTTAAACAATTGACTCGGGTCTTTTATCTGATCACAGTTTCCGGATATGAAAAGTTCGTTGGATTTCGTGTCGAGATTTAACTGTTTGTATATGTATAAAACAAAATACAACACATCTTCTTCTGTGCTTATTTTGAACGAATTGTACAACAACATTTTATTTTCTTCAAACACTCCGAGATCAATAAAGTGATTGTTTAAATATAAACTTACAATTTTATTTTCGCTGTGTAAATAGTTAATTGCATGGAATATAAATGGCAAAGCCTGGTGGTATAATTCAACGTTTTTGAGATGTTGAATTATGGCATTACTTACAGGATTAGGGAGCGTAAAAATATTGTATGAATTGGTTTCTTCTATATGGTTGTAGTGTATTTCTTCAAGTTCCCCAAGTGGATGATTGAATTCAAAATATGATTTCAGGTATTTTTCCTGAAAAAGTGCCCTGGGTATCATTATGGATTTTGGGCTGTTCTGCAGGAGTATTATTTTTTTATAAGTAGATTGAAAAAATTTATTTTCTCTTAATATTTTTTTTATCTGACCGGCTTTTTCATCAGGAGTAAGGGTTTCGGGCAAATAATAATGTTGCAGAACAACAGCCTTATTTCTTACACGGTCCAGTATTGAAAAAGAAAATCCATCCAGATCAAGCTGGATGGATAAAATGTATGAATGAGTTCTGTTAATATCTATGGTTTCATCAACAAATGAAAAATTTTTCATAAAAGTACTCGGTTATTCCCAATTACCTGCATTATTATTGGGTTTTTCCAGATCTCCTACTTTCAGACCGGGATATTTTTTCATTCTCTTTTCCATTCGCTCATTCAGGTTAATTACCAGTTGTTTATTTAAGTCTCTGAGCAATATGTCATTATGGACTTTCGCCTCAAAGATTGGCACCTCGACATTTCCTGTTTCAACAATTTTGGCTCCAAGTTGGAAAGAATCATCCTTTGTATAAGGTACTTGCCAGAGCTTGTCTGCATTAAAATCGTTACTGAAGAGAGAGTCCTTAATGGCCACTTTGATCGTATCTCTACTAATAATTCCTCTTTTAACTGCTTCTTTTTCTGTTACTCCGGCTTCCAGGAGACTGTCTGATAATCGTCCTTCTGCCTTTACAATATTTAAAGAATCAGACTTAATGAAGTTTATGAGCGTATCAAAACTTCCTGTAAATTGCCCAAATTCATCTTTATAAGCTAACTGGGCAGTTCGGATATCTTTGAGCTTCTGAATTGTAGCATCGTATCGCTTTTCCTTAACTTGCTTAAAGTTTATAGGTTTCCAAATTCCATAACCAAGGAAAAAGAATAAAGCAATAATTGCTAACCCGAGAATAATTTGGAGTACTGTTTTCATTTTATAGTAATATTTTTAATTATTTTGCTTGATTGCAAATTTAAAAAAACAAATTAAATTTAAAACCAAAACTATAATAAATCCATAACATGTTAATTAACCATCTTCAGCAATTGTTCCTAAAAAACATTGATTATAAGCCAACTAAGAGCCAGGCTGAGCTTATCAAGTCTTTTTCTAAATTTATTCTTGACAGGAAATCTAACAATTTATTTCTTCTAAAAGGATATGCAGGAACCGGTAAAACTACTTCTGTTAAGGCTTTGATAAAAACATTACGTGAGATTCGTATGAAAAGTGTATTGCTTGCACCAACTGGCAGGGCAGCAAAGGTTCTTAGTTCATATACCAGTCATTCGGCTTATACGATACATAAAAAAATATACCGTCAAAAATCAGCAAAAGATGGAATGGGTGAATTTGTTCTTGACAGAAACCTGCATACAAATACATTTTTTATTGTTGATGAAGCATCAATGATATCTAATGATTCGATGGGTGTTTCCTTGTTTGGCAGTGGAAGATTGCTTGATGATCTTATTAAATTTGTATATGAAGGCAAAAATTGCAAATTAGTTTTAATTGGGGATACAGCACAACTTCCTCCTGTAAAGATGGATTTGAGTCCTGCTCTGGATAAATTTCAACTCGAGGGATACGGTCTTACCATATTTCAGGCTTTTCTTAGTGAGATTCTCAGACAGACTGAAGAATCAGGTATTTTATTTAATGCCACTGAAATACGAAAAAAAATAGATAAACCTGTTGTTCATTTTCCAAAAATCAATACAAAAAATTTTGATGATATTGAATTAGTTAATGGGAGTGATGTTGTTGAAAAAATTTCAGAAACTTATGATAAATATGGAATTGAGTCCACAGTGATTGTTACCCGATCTAATAAACGTGCCAATCAATTTAACCAGGGTATAAGAAATCAAATATTGTGGCGCGAGGAAGAATTAACTACCGGGGATTATCTTATGATTGTAAAAAATAACTATTTCTGGGCAGACGAGGATGAAGAAATAGATTTTATTGCCAATGGCGATATTGCTGAAGTTGTTGATATAAAGGGTAGAGAAGAATTATATGGCTATCGTTTTGCTGATGTTACTCTTCGCTTTATTGACTATGATAATGTAGAACTTGATACAAAAATATTGCTTGATACTTTATACTCAAATAGTGCCAGTTTAACCAGGGAAGAAAACAAAGAATTGTTTTTTAAGGTGCTGGAGGACTATGCAGAAGTTAAAACAAAAAAACAAAGATATTTAAAAGTGAGGGAAAATCCGTTTTTTAATGCGCTACAGGTAAAATTTGCATATGCTGTTACTTGTCATAAAGCACAAGGAGGACAGTGGAAAACCGTATTCCTGGATCATGGATATTTAAATGAAGAAATGGTTGATAAAGAATTTTATAGATGGCTTTACACGGCTTTTACAAGACCTACCCGTAAATTATACTTAATTAATTTTTATAAGGCTTTTCTTAACGAAGATGAAATTGATTTTTGATTTTATGAATATGTCAGTTTGGCACTTAAATTAATCTTCAAAATATTCACCTACCGTGTGTTCAATTTTCATCAAAAAAAAATTTTCATCCTCTTTTGATAAGCCTATTTCTTTTATTGCATATTCAGCTTCTTCCTGAATCCAGGGTATCAGATAGTGTTCACTGTTATACCCGAATTGATTTTCTTCCCATAATACATCCAGTAATTGTGCTTTTAAGTTTGATATTACGCTCCAGGCTTTTCTTATTGATTTTTCTTTTTCTTTCATACGAATCCGTGGCAGGTGAAATTATTCGACAACAATTCAACACATATTTTGTTACACTTTTTTCAAAGGTAAAAGAAATTTATGAACACAAATTGAAACCAACATTAGTTTTACCTGAAAGCATCTTGTTTTGTGTTTAATATCAGTTACTTAAATAGAATGGAAAATATACAGAATATTAAATATATATTGTTACTTTACAGAAATTCATTATTTTTAAAATGTTTTAATCAAAAATAAACCTATATGCCTTACATCAATTTAAAAACAAACCTGAAGTTGGATAAAACCACTAAGATTGAACTTTTAAATGAGTTAACCAATATAATTTCAAAAGGACTTGATAAGCCTGAAAATTATATTATGTGCAGTATAGATGATGATAAATATATGGTTTTTGGAAATTCTGTAGATGCAGCAATGTTTATTGAACTCAGGAGTATTCGATTACCTGAAAAAGAAACACCTAAGCTTTCAGCAAGTCTTTCTAATTTTATAAAAAATAATTTAAACGTCCCCAAAGACAGGATTTTTATAAACTTTATAAATGTTGAACCACACTTATGGGGGTATAACGGAACTACCTTTTAGCACTACTGATTTTTTGGCAGATTTTTTTTTATTATGACTGTTTTTTACAGATGGTATAATCTTTGAAAAATATTACCGATAATATTAAACAAAGACATAATTTTATATATGAAAATTTCTGAGATTAAGCAAAAACATGAAAAAGCTTGTAGCTACATAGTTAATCAAAAACTGGGATTTGCTTTCGATTTATTTTATGAAATGGCGAAGGAAGCTGATTCTGATTATTACAGGATTCAACTTGATAAAAACAAAAATACATATCAGGATATTTTAAAACATGCTTTCAACAATGTTGACGATCCTCAAAAAAATGATATCTACAAACATCTGCAAAAATCAATACTGGAAACCGGCGATATTCTAAAAGAGCATTTATTGATCTATAAAGGACAGTCTGCTATCTATAAAACAAAAGATAAGCTTAAGCAACAAATACAATCCGGTGAAATAAATTTACTTGAATTACTGGAAAGTCTTACCGTTGATGAACAACTTGAAGATATACTTGAAGATACCAATATTCAGAAAAATGAGAGTGGACAGTATGACAGAAATGAAGTATTAAGCATTCTTTTCAGGGCCATCTGGTTTACTGATAAGTTTTATGATACCGAGAAAAAACTGGTCGGAAATATCATTAATTCTGAAAAGCTTATGTGGTATGATAAATCTTTATTTGTTAGTGCACTTACATTAAGTGTTCTTCATTGCTTTAATGAAGAGAAGATCAATTTACTGATTGATTTTATTATGAAGAAAGAAGAACAAGTCTGGCAGCGCGCTTTCGTTGGCTTAATACTGGCAGTGTTTGTTTATAATAAACGAATTTCGCTTTATCCTGATTTGATAGAACGATTAGAAAGTTTTTCAGGGAATGAAGAGATAGAAAAAAATATTGAAGCTGTTGTCATTCAGCTTATTAAAGCAAAAGAAACCGAAGAGATTACGAGGAAATGGGAAGAAGAGATATTACCGGAAATAATGAAAATGAGACCTGAGATAGAAAAGAAATTGGATCTGGAAAATATTGTCTCTGATAAATTTCTTGAAGATAAGAATCCTGAATGGGAAAGAGTTTTTGAAGACTCACCTGATCTTCTGGATAAGTTGCAGCAATTTTCTCAAATGCAGGTTGAGGGTTCTGATGTGTTTATGAGCGCTTTTGCCCGCCTTAAGCATTTTCCTTTTTTTAACAGAATAAGTAATTGGTTTATACCTTTTTATAAGGAAAACAAAGATTTAGAAGGAGTGGTAAATCAGAACTCTGAGGTAGACATAGCCCCATTGGTAGAAAAATTAGAGTCTTCCTATTATATGTGTAATTCTGATAAGTATTCTTTTTGTCTGAACCTGCAATTAATCCCTGATGAGCAAAAAAATACCATGATGCATCTTTTTAATGAAGAGATGAAACAAATGAAGGAAATAGGAGAGGATGAAGAAATTCTGAATTCATTTGCCCGCACGAAAAGCATTTATACTCAGTACATCCAGGATATCTACCGTTTCTTTAAGCTACATCCCCTCAAAAATAAAATAGATGATGTTTTTTCTTATAAGCTGGACATTTATAATACGCATTTTTATAATAAAGTAGTGACCAATGAGAAAATTAAGCGTAACATTGCTGAATTCTATTTTGAAAGAAATCATTTTGATGAGGCAATAGAAGTTTTTAGAAATCTGAAAGAAGCAGAGATGAATAATGCCGAAGTTTTAGAAAAAATCGGGTATGCATATCAGCGAAAAGGCGATTACGAGAATGCTTTAGACTACTATTTAAAAGCAGAATTATTTGATACGAATAAAGCATGGATTAATAAAAAAATAGCGCTTTGTTACCGGTATCTGAATAATCCGGAAAAAGCACTCGAATATTACCAGGAAGCTGAAAAATTTGAACCTGAAAATCTTTATATCCAGGCTTATATTGGGCACAGTCTTTTTCAGCTTAAAAAATATGAAGAGGCTTTAAAATATTATTTCAAAGTCGAGTACCTGGCTCCTGAAAATGAAAAGATCAGACGCCCGATAGCATGGTGTTCCTTTATTCTTGGAAAATATGAAACCTCAGAAAACTATTTAAACAAATTGATTGAAAAAGAGGCGAATTATTATGATTATGTAACTCTCGGACATGTTTATTGGATAAGAGGCCAGACTCAGGAAGCAGAAAATAAATATATTAAAGCAGTTCATGCCGAAAATGGGGGATTTGAGAAGTTTGCCAAATCTTTTCTGGATGATAAATCAACTTTGACTGAAAAAGGTATTGATCCTTTTGACATTACACTTATGATTGATAAAGTTAAATTTTCTGCAGAAGAGTAATTTTAAATTAATACAGGTTTAAGTAAAAACACTTAAAATCTTATTTTCAGATAATGTAACCTTTAAGATGGTTCTTAAAAAAATCATATTTCTTTTAATGAGGCCTTAAACGAAATGATGCCTGAATACCAGTAATATATATACTCTCCCTGTATCGAACCTGGTTATTTTTTTATTGAAATATTGGGAAATTGACGCCACAATATTAGTTTAACATATTTTGGTAAGGTATTTGTATTTTCTTTACTTTTAAAAGTTATATTTGAAATCAGAAATCACTCAATTTAATTGAACAGGTTTCCATTGTGTTAACCCTAAAATTTGATTATTATGAAAAAGTTAAAAATTTTATTCGTAGTTCTAATGGCAGGACTATTTAGTTTTAAAGTGGCTCAGGCACAGAGTGTAGTAAAAGTTAACTATTTGAGCATCCCCCTCTCAACACTTAACCTGGCGTATGAAAATGCTTTCAGTGATAAGGCTTCTCTGCAGTTACAAGGTTATTACTGGTTCGGAGGATCAATTGGTGATGTTGATTATTCAGGCTATGGTGTTACACCAGAATTACGTTTTTACCCTCAGGGTGAAGCACCAAAAGGTTTCTTCCTGGCTCCTTATGCCCGTTATCAGGACTGGTCCATAAAGAGTGAGGTTACTGATGAAACCGGCACTTATACTGCAAAAGCAAATTCCACTTCTTTCGGAGGCGGTTTATGTCTTGGAGGTCAATGGATTTTTGGAGATTTAATTACTCTTGACGTTTGGGGAGGACCGGGCTATAATTTCTATAATCTCAACTATGAGGAAGGAGAAGAAGGAGATATTAGTCCACGCGGCGAAGGTTTTACTGTTCGTTTTGGATCAACCATAGGTATTGTATTCTAATGTAAAGAGTCTTTACAAAATAAAAAGGCAGATCTGATATGGTCTGCCTTTTTTTTTATCTGAGAATAGATTTTTTATTTAAGGCTTTTTGATACTTTGAAGCATTTATCATATGCTGATAGTGAGTCCTGGAAAAATTATGATATCCTGAAAAATCTGGTTTTGCACAGAAATATAGGAATTTATGATCCTTATAATTCAGAACAGAATTAATTGCAGCGATCGAAGGAACGGAAATCGGGCCGGGTGGCAAACCAGCATTTTTGTAAGTATTATACGGTGAGTTCACTTCAAGGTGCTTTTTAAGAACTCTTTTAATGGTAAAATCTTTCAATGCAAATTTGATAGTGGGATCTGCCTGAAGCCTCATTCCTTTGTTCAGCCTGTTTATATAAACTCCTGCAATTTTTGGCATTTCATCATCCCTTAGTGTTTCTTCATCAACAATTGAGGCTAAGGTACTAACTTCTACCGGTGTCATCTTAATTTTTTTTGCTTTTGCTAATTTCTTATTACTCCAGAATCGCTCATATTCTTTATGCATCCTGTTAATAAATTTTTTAGCGGAACTGTTCCAGTAAATTTGGTATGTATTGGGAATAAACATGGCAAGTGCTGTCTGCGGTGTAAATTGAAGTTTATCCAGAAAATTCCTGTCGTTAAGCAGGCTGACTATTTTGGCTGAATCAGCTTCTATTTGCCCAGATACCGCAGAAGCAAGTTCTTTCTTTGTTCTGATATTATTAAAAATTAAATCAACGGGTTCTTGTTTTCCGGCACGTAAAAGTGTAATTAGTTCATTATTGCTCATGTCTTCTTTAACCATGTATCTGCCCGGATAAACGTGGTTGTGATAGTTTTTCTTTTTTGCAAGCCATGTAAAGTCTTCTGTGTCTTTTATTATATCTTTTTTGTTCAGAATTCTTACTACATCATCCAGATCTGAACCAGTAGGAATAAAAAGATATTCTGATGAATTGTCTTTTAGTGTTACGCTTGGGCTAAAGACTTTTTCATAAAGCTCGTATGACTTCCATATTCCCATTAATACAATAAAAAACAGTATGAATATTAAAATTCGACGGGTTTTAAGAGATTGCTTTGCTTTTTTTCTTCTGCTCATTTCTATAAATCATTTAAGACGTACAAAAATAAATGTTTTTATTTAATGAATTTATAATTTCACAAATGAAAACTTCTATTGTTTATATCTCTTTTATTTTTGAATGCTATGAGTATAATTTTGAAAAGATTATGTTGTAATATTCATAAAAACTGTTTATTTTAGCGTTTGATTTAAAGAAAAATAAAATGTCGGGAAAAGGTAAAGTACTAGTAGTAGATGATTCAATGACAAATGTTTTTTTACTTCAAACGCTTTTGGAAGAGAAAAATTATGAAGTAATGTTTTGTTATGATGGAAAAGAAGCTATTGAACATGTTGATAATGATGATTTTGATCTGATTTTACTGGATTTAATGATGCCAAATGTAGATGGTTTTGGAGTATTAAAACACTTGAAAGAAAAAGAAAAGAATGAAACTACCAAAGTGATAATAATTACAGCCAGAGAAGATACAGAAAGTCAAAAAAAAGCTCTTGATCTGGGAGCCACCGAGTATTTTACAAAACCAGTTGAGATTGAAGAGTTGATGAAGCGCGTCAGTAAATATCTTAGTTAATTTATTAATATTTTTAAGAATTCTCTTCAATTATAAAGCCCCGATTGATTCGAGGCTTTTTTTGATGAATTATATGTCTTGTTAATGATATTATTCTAATTTTTCCAGGCTGGTTTTAATTCGTTCAATAGCTTTTTTTAATTCATCCTCTGAAGCGGCATAAGAAAGCCTTATATTATTAGGAGAACCAAATGCACTACCGGGAACCAGTGCCACATTTGCATCATCCAGCAGATAAAAGCAAAGGTCCTGATCGTTGTTTATCTTTTTTCCATTGACTGATTTGCCCAGGAAATATGTGATATCCGGAAACAGGTAAAAAGCTCCCTCAGGTGTGTATTTTTGTATGCCTTCAATTTTACTCAATCCTTCTAATAATAAATCTCTTCTTTTTTTGAAGGCCTTTGTCATTTCTTTTGTAAAACCCTGGTCTCCACTTATTGCCTCCAGAGATGCACGCTGTGCAATAGAACAGGCTGCTGATGTTACCTGTCCCTGTAGTTTAGCACAGGCCTTGGCAATGTGGAGGGGCGCAGCAATATAACCAATTCTCCAACCTGTCATTGCATATCCTTTTGAAACACCATTAATGATAATTACCTGGTCTTTGATAAAATCCACCTGGGCTATGCTCTGGTGTTTGCCCTTGAAATTAATATATTCATATATCTCATCAGATATAATATAAATTTCCTGTCCGCTGTCTTTAATAACTTGTGCAATAGCTTCCAGTTCTTCCCTTGTATAAATGCTACCTGTCGGATTAGATGGAGAACATAAAATAAGTGCTTTAGTCTTTGGAGTGATTGATTCTTTTAATTGTTCAGGAGTTATCTTAAAATTATTTTCCAGCAGAGTTGGAATTACAACGTTTTTTCCCTCTGCAAGTTTTACCTGTTCTACGTAGCTTACCCAATATGGAGCGGGTACAATGACTTCATCATCCTTGTTAACTATAGCCAGAATAGAATTGGCCAGTGAGTGCTTAGCTCCTGCTGAAACGATAACCTGGTCAAATGTATAATTAAGGTTGTTATCTCTTTTTAGTTTTTGGGCAATGGTTTCTCTCAGGTCTTTATAGCCCGGTACCGGCGGATAAGAAGTATAGTTGTCATTAATAGCTTGTATAGCTGCTTCTTTGATGTGATCAGGGGTATGGAAGTCGGGTTGACCGACACTCAGGTTGATAATATCTTTTCCCTGTGCTTTAAGTTCAGCACTTCTCTGAGACATGGCAATTGTCTGTGATTCTGAAAGCTGATTAATTCTATTCGAAATATGATTCATATATTAATATTTTTTAAGCATATAAGCTGATTGAGTTTTCAAATTTATGATAAATTTTATTTCTTTTCGTTTAAAAATAATGTTTTAAAATATGTTTAAGATTTACCAGGATGATATTTTCTTGTTAATCATATAAAAAATTGCAATTTTGAGAATAATTAACTTAATTTTACCTTGAAAAAATAAGATATGGATACAGTACTTGAAATTCTTAAATATGTTTTACCGGCATTAGTGGTTTTCTTTACAGCCTATTTTTCTATTAAACAATTAATTAAGAACGAAAGAAGCCGAAGGAATTTTGAACTGATCACAAAAAACAAACAAATTGTTACTCCTATTCGTTTACAGGCTTATGAAAGACTTGCTTTGTTCCTTGAGAGAATATCACCTGAAAACCTTGTTATGAAATATAGTAAAGAACAGCTTAATGTGAGTCAGTTACAGAATCAAATGCTGAAAACAATCAGATCTGAATTTGATCATAATGTTTCGCAGCAAATTTATATCTCACCACAGGCATGGGAAGTAATTAAAGGTGCAAGAGAAAATACGGTAAAGTTAATTAACGCGACGGCCCAGCAGTATAAACCCAATGAATCTGCCCTTAAATTGAGCCGGGCTCTCCTGGAAAAAGTAATGTCTCAGCAAAAGACTTCAACACAAACTGCTATAGAATATCTGAAACGAGAAGTAAGAAATTATTTTTAACTTATAGCTCATGATACAACAGAAAGAAATTATATTACCTGCATTAAGCCGCGGATTCCATATAATAACTTCACAAATTGAAAAGGAATTAGAAAATTTGCCTGAATCAGGTCTGTTGAATATTTTTATAAAACACACCTCGGCCGGACTTACCATTAATGAGAATGCAGACCCATCTGTAATTGATGATTTTGAATCTTTTATGAAAAGACTTGTGCCTGAAGATACCAGTCTTTTTTCTCATACTATGGAAGGCTCTGATGATATGCCTGCTCATATTAAATCATCGGTTTTCGGTGTTAGTCTTAATATTCCAATATCTCAGCATCGTTTGAATCTTGGAACATGGCAGGGGATTTATCTTTGTGAATTCAGAAACAGCAGACACAGGAGGAAATTGGTTCTTACAATTTATTCCTGATTCTATTATTCCTCTACATCTGAAGATAGATTAATGCTTCATTAATTCATCACGGATAGTTTCATTAACCTTATAAAATGACATGAGTTCGATTTAACAGGTAACCTTTGGTTTAGTTGTTATGCTAATACCGGGCTTAGTAAAAGCAGGATTACTTCATTTTATTTTTTTCAAACATGCCTAAACATCACTATTTTACAAGAAATATGTTTTAAATAATAAAATACAATTCATGGAATTTATAAAATATGTTTTACATTTGCCTGTATATAGAAATTGTAAATTACTGATTTCGTGAATACAAGGAAAGTTTTATTTCTCTACGTTACAGCCATTTTAGTTGGTTATCTTAAATTATTTGGAGGACTGTAGTCCTTTTCTATTTTACAACTGACCTTTCTACTTTATATTAATTAATTAACTGAAAATTTAAAAAATAAAATATGGATAAACTATTATTATTAGGTGATGAGGCCATAGCACAAGGTGCAATGGATGGAGGCATGTCCGGAATTTATGCTTATCCGGGGACACCTTCTACAGAGATAACCGAATATGTTCAGGCCTCAAAATTTGCTGAAGAAAATAACATACACAGAAATTGGTCTGCCAATGAAAAAACAGCCATGGAAGGTGCCTTAGGGATGTCTTATGCCGGTAAACGATCTATGGTTTGTATGAAGCATGTTGGGTTGAATGTGGCTGCTGATCCTTTTGTAAATTCAGCAATTACAGGCACCAACGGAGGAATGATTGTGGTTGTCGCAGATGATCCTTCTATGCACTCATCTCAGAACGAACAAGATTCCCGTTTTTACGGAAAATTTGCTATGGTGCCTATTTTTGAACCTGCAAATCAACAGGAAGCATATGAGATGGCTTATCATGGATTTGAACTATCGGAAAAGCTGAAATCTCCCATATTGCTTCGCATAACAACACGCCTGGCCCACTCAAGATCTGGAGTACAAAGAATGAAGCAAATCCCCCAGAACGAGGCAAAAATACCCGAAAACCTTAGGCAATTTGTACTTTTACCCGCAATTGCAAGGAAAAATTACCAGGGATTGTTGTCAAACCAGGTAAATATGGAAACTGCTTCCGAAAATTCTTCTTATAATAAGTATTTTGAGGGTACTGATAAAAACCTTGGGATTGTTGCATCTGGAATTGCTTATAATTACCTGATGGAAAACTTTACCAACCGTGAATTGAAACATCCGCTGGTTAAAATAGGACAATATCCTATTCCGCGAAAACAAATCAATAAGTTGTTGGATGAATGTGAAAAAGTCATGGTTATTGAAGAGGGTTATCCCATCATTGAAGAAATGTTAAGAGGCTTTCAGGATAAAGGAACTCCGATTACAGGCAAGTACGATGGTACCTTACCAAGAGCAGGTGAATTAACTCCAAACCATGTTGCCCAGGCATTTGGTTTTGATAGTGAGGAAGGAGAACCCATACCTGAAATTGTTAAGAACAGGCCTCCCGCAATGTGTCAGGGATGTGGACATATTGAAGCTTATAATGCTCTCAATAAAGCACTTTCCGAATATTCTGAAGGAAGAGTCTTTTCAGACATTGGTTGCTACACGCTCGGAGCTTTGCCTCCTTATGAAGCTATCAATTCATGCGTGGATATGGGCGCTTCAATTACTATGGCTAAAGGAGCGGCAGATGCAGGTTTAGTTCCGGCAGTAGCTGTAATTGGAGATTCTACATTCACACATTCCGGAATTACAGGATTATTAGATTGTGTCATTGAGAAAAGCCCGGTGACAATTATTATTTCAGATAATTTTACAACTGCCATGACGGGCGGACAGGATTCTCATGCCCTAGGAAAGCTTGAAGATATTTGCGCTGGAGTAGGAGTTGAAAAGGAACATATTCATGTATTCAAACCAACAAAAAAGAATTTTGACGAAATGGTGGACATCATGAAAAAAGAATTGGCTTATGATGGAGTTTCTGTCATTATTCCAAGAAGACAATGTGTTCAAACAATGAAAAATAAAAAGCTTGCTGAACAGTTGAAACAGCTGGGCTTAAAATAAAATAATCTTGAACTAATAAAAAATACAGATATATGAAGACAGATATAGTTTTAGCCGGAGTAGGCGGGCAAGGAATTCTCTCCATTGCTGCAACCATTGGAATGGCAGCCCTGGAAAATGATCTTTATCTGAAACAAGCTGAAGTCCACGGTATGAGCCAAAGGGGAGGAGCTGTACAATCTCATATGAGACTTTCCGATAAGGACATTTTGTCTGACCTTATTCCCAAAGGAAGCGCAGATATTATTCTATCAGTAGAACCTATGGAGTCATTGCGTTATTTACCTTTTCTGGAAAAAGAAGGATGGCTTGTTACTAATACAACAGCTTATAAGAATATTCCTGATTATCCGGAAGAGGAGGTTGTGATGAATGAAATAAAGAAGCAGAAGAAATATATTGCTTTGGATGCAGACAAAATAGCAAGTGAATTAGGATCAAAAAGAGCATCAAATATAGTAATGCTGGGAGCAGCAACTCCTTTTTTCAATATTCCTTTCGAGAGTTTTGAAGAGGGTCTGAGAAAAATATTCGGGCGCAAAGGCGATAAAATTGTGAATATGAATATTGAAGCCCTCCGTGCCGGAAAAGAGTTTGCAGATAAGAATAAATAGAAACCCAAAGATTATTATAAAAAATCCTTGCTTATTTCTGAGCAAGGATTTTTTTTTATGGAATGTTTTATCTAATAGTTCATTAGTTGTTTCCCAGTATCAGTGGTAAACCGTCTTCTCCACCGCCAATCACAACAACTTTAGCATTTTTCGATTCGGATAGTTTAATAGTTGCTTCTATACCTCTCATCTTCAGCAACTCGTCTGTAAGACTCCGGCTTATAATTTCATTGGCCCGGGCTTCACCTTCAGCCTGAATTTTTTTCCTTTCAGCCTCACTTTTTTCTCTTTCCAGTTTATACTCATAGGCCAGTGCTTCCTGTTCCTCTTTCAGTTTTTTCTCAATGGCACTTTTAATTTGTTCGGGCAAAACAATTGACCTGATTAACAGTGCATTCATTTCAACATAATTGTCTTTTAAAACTTTCCTTGTTTCTTCTTTAATAGAAGTTTCAACCTGTTTTCTTTTGGTCGAATATATTTCTTCAGCTGTGTATCTTCCGGCAACTCGTCTGACAGTTGATCTGACTTCCGGAATTACTAGCTGGGAAATATATATTTCGCCAAAACTTTCATGTAAGTATCCAATATTTTCTGGAAAAGGATTAAATCGCACTGATACTTCCATTGTAATATCCAGTCCGTTTTTATCCAGCACGTTCATTTTTTCTTCCCGCTGCTGTTCTCTCACATTATAAATATACATCTCATTCCAGGGAGCAATAATTTTAAAACCCGGTCTGTAAATATTTTTCTTGTCGAGCCCGGTGGTAAACTTCCTGAAAATAACTCCTCGTTCACCTGCCTCAATAGTAACAAATGTAGCAGTACTCAGTATGATTGCAATAAGTACAACAATACTCAGAATTACCCAAAATGTGGTTGTTTTTTTCATGGTTATTCGTTTTGGATTTTAGTTTTTCATGGAACAAAAGTAAATAAAACCTACATTGATTATAGGAATTAACTGATATATTTTATTATCTGATCCCTGATTTTTTCCGGAGACAATATTTTTCCCTCCTCATCGGTACAATTAATTCTTTCAAAATTGGGTTCTTTTTCAATTTCTCTGAGATAAATTGCTCTTACTTTTTCCTGGAATGAAAGGTCTTTCTCGTGAATATCTTCTTTTCCCTGTAAATAATTTCTGTCATCTCCTTCTCTTGACTTGTTCAGCTTTTGCTTCGTAAATTCAAACGGAACATCCAGGTAAAGGCTAATGTCCGGTTTGGGTATTTTGTGGTATTCAAACTCTAAATATTTTATCCAGTCGCTTAATTTTTCAATCTCCTCTTCTTTTCTCAGTTTGGCACACTGGAAAGCAATATTGGAATAGACGTACCTATCTATCACGACCAGGTAATTTTCGCTGATCCATTCATTGATAAGTTCTTTGGCATCATTCCTGTCTCCGGCATATATTAAAGCAATCAGATAAGGATTTACTGTGTTAATATCTCCCAATTCTCCGCGTAAGAACTTGGCTACCAATTCACCGTATATAGGTGAATTGGTTCTGGGAAAATGCAGGTACTTGTATTTAATGTTATTATTTTCCAGGTATTCTGATATAAGCTTAATTTGTGTTGATTTTCCTGAGCCGTCAAGCCCCTCAATATTTACAAACCTCATAAATGTGCGATTAAAATGTTGATTCAGACCTTATTCTTTGTATATTTTTAATTACTTTTGTTTTGAGAACAAAGGAACGAATAATGAGCATTAAAGATACATTTTTTTCAAAAAAATCTACAATTAATTGCCGTGGAAAGCTAGTCGATTTATCCGAACCAAAAGTTATGGGGGTTCTTAATATTACCCCTGATTCATTTTATGATGGAGGAAAAAATAACAATATTGATAAAATAGGACAACAAACAAAGAAAATGATTGAAGAAGGAGCTGATTTTATTGATGTTGGAGGATATTCATCCAGACCAGGGGCCGAGAATATAAAAACAGAAGAAGAAGAGAAAAGACTTTTCCCTGTGCTGGAAATGATAAGAAAGAACTATCCGGATGTGATTATTTCTGTGGATACATTCCGCCATTCAATTGCTGAAAAAGTAGTAAAGAATTTTGAAGTTGATATGATTAATGACATTTCTGCAGGAGAAATGGACGAAAAGATGTTTGAAACAGTGGCTGATTTAAAAGTACCCTATATCATTATGCATATGAAAGGAACTCCTCAAAATATGAAGGAGATGAATCAATATGATGATATGATGAGTGAGATTATTTACTATTTTTCAGAAAAATATGCCCGTTTAAAAAAAATGGGAGTCCCAGACATTATTATTGATCCGGGATTTGGTTTTGCGAAAGATATAAAACAGAATTTTGAATTGCTGAAAAATCTGGATAGCTTTAAAGTTTTTGAATTACCGATGCTAGTTGGTTTGTCCAGAAAATCAATGATTTATAAGTCGTTGGGGACAACACCTGATGAGGCTCTGACTGGCACTATTGGGTTAAATATGCTTGCACTTGAGAAAGGAGCTGATGTGTTAAGAGTGCATGATGTAAAACAGGCTAAAGAGACAATTCAATTATTTCAGAATTATAGCAAATCGGAAACAGTTAATTGATTAGGCAGAAGAGAATATTTGTTTTAAATTTAAAGCATAGAAATATAGCTATAGAATGATCACAACGTTTATAACCATACGATTCCTTGATATTCTTGATATTATTCTGGTTGCCTTATTGCTTTACCAGTTTTATAATTTAATCAAAGGCACTGCTGCTTTTAACATTTTTATAGGCATATTTGCATTATACCTTCTTTCTTTGGTAGTTAAGGCATTGAATATGGAGTTGCTGAGCTCAATTTTAACCCCAATAATCGGGGTTGGAGTGATAGCTTTAATTATTGTTTTCCAGCAGGAAATAAGACGATTTTTACTGATAATAGGAAGTCGTTATGTAGCAAACTACCGGTTTTCGCTGATCGATTTTTTTTCTTTGAAGTCTGCTCCAAAACCCCGGATAAGAATCAGTGAAATTGTTAAAGCTTGTACAGACATGAGTGCCTTTAAAACCGGTACACTTATTGCCTTAACTGTAAGAGATAGTCTTGCCAACATTGAAAAAACCGGAATCAGGTTAAATGCAGATACCAGCAGCAGATTGTTGCAAAGTATCTTTTTTAAGAACAACCCTTTGCATGATGGTGCAGTTGTTGTCAGAAAAGAAAAAATCGTTGCTGCAAGTTGTGTATTGCCCTCAACGGAAAGACCCGATCTTCCTCCTCATTTTGGAATGAGACACAGAGCAGCCATAGGGCTTACAGAGCAAACAGATGCTATGGTAATTGTTGTTTCTGAAGAGACAGGAGCCATTTCTTTTGCACGACAGGGCGAAATTGAAACCAATATTGGCCCTAATCGTTTGCGAGAAATTTTAAAAGAGTATTTTGAGAAAGAATAACGCATGACAATAAAAGAAATTCTTGAATATACGATTGTAGATACAGAAAAGATAACCATTACTGTAGCCGGGATTCTTTTGGCTTTCTTAATTGCAGTTATTACAAAAGTAGTTTTATGGCTGATAAAGAGGATATTTAAACGAACAATTAAGACAAAAGCTATTGACCGCAGCAAGGGATACACTGCTTTCCAACTGATCAAATATCTTTTATGGGTTATTGCTGTTTTCATGATCCTCGATACACTGGGAATTAGGTTAACACTTCTTCTGGCTGGATCAGCAGCCTTGCTGGTTGGAATAGGCCTGGGATTACAGCAGGTTTTTAAAGATATTGTTTCAGGTTTTTTTCTTTTGTTTGAAGGAAACCTAAAAGTGGGGGATGTGGTAGAACTAGAGGGAGAAGTAGGTATTGTGAAAAACATTGGATTCAGAACCACTAAAATAGAAAACAGGGACAATATTATAATGATAATTCCGAATTCAAGATTTATAGGTGAAAATGTGATCAACTGGAGTCATATTGAACAAAAAACCCGTTTCAGCGTCGATGTGGGAGTAGCTTATGGTTCTGATGTAGAGCTTGTAAAGAAGGTATTGCTTGATTGTGCTAACGATCACCAGGAGGTTACAGAATATCCCAAACCCTTTGTCCGTTTTGATGACTTTGGAAATTCTTCTCTTGATTTCCAGTTATTTTTCTGGACTGATAATGCTTTTCGCGTTGAAAATATAAAAAGCGACCTGCGCTTTGCAATTGATAAAAAATTCAGAGAGAACAAAATAACCATTCCATTCCCACAGAGAGATGTACACATAAAGAAACCATAATCTCTTCGTGACTCTTATCATTGTTTATTTTCATAACTTGTTTTAATTTTCAATCATTAAAATTTTTGATTATGGAAATACAAGAACAAGTAAATAATTTATATCCAGTTATGGAAGACATTCCTTCTCCATATCGTTTTGATGATATTTTGATTCAAAAGAACTACCTGGTTAATGGATCGCTGAGGGAGTGGAAAGGTAACCTGCAGAATGTATATAGCCCCGTTCATCTGGAAGACAGATCAGACAATGTAATTGGTAAATATCCGCTGCTGAATAAAGAAGCAGCCATGGAAGCTCTTGATGCTGCAGAAAAAGCATTTGACAGGGGCAGGGGCGAATGGCCAACCATGAAACTGGAAGAACGAATTGAATGCCTTGTAAAATTCGTTCAAAGGATGAAGAAGAAAAGAGAAAAAACCGTGAAACTTTTAATGTGGGAGATAGGCAAACCACTCCGCGATGCAGAGAAAGAATTTGACCGAACGGTTGATTATATTTATGATACCATAGATGAATTAAAAGATCTGGACAGGGATTCATCCAGGTTTGAGATAGAACAAAACGTTGTGGCACAAATCCGAAGAACCCCTCTGGGTATTGTTTTGTGTATGGGGCCTTTTAATTACCCGCTGAATGAAAGTTTTGCCACACTAATTCCTTCATTGATAATGGGCAATACAGTTATTTTTAAACCTCCAAAACATGGAGTATTGCTCCATGAGCCATTGATGGAAATTTTCAGAGATTGCTTCCCTGCAGGAACGATCAATACTATTTACGGTGAGGGAGAAGAGGTTGTAGCACCAATTATGGAATCCGGCAAGATTGATGTCCTCGCTTTTATCGGTTCCAGCAAGGTAGCTAATATTCTGAAAGCCTATCATCCTAAACCTAATCGGCTCAGGGAAGTATTAGGACTTGAAGCCAAAAATCCTGCGATTGTATTGGATGATGCAAATATTGATAAAATTATAGATGAATGTGTTGCCGGGGCATTGTCATTTAACGGACAAAGGTGTACAGCGCTTAAGATTTTTTTTGTACACAGAAGTCAAATTGATAAGTTTCTTGAGAAATTCAAACAGAAAACAGATGATCTTAAGATAGGAATGCCCTGGGATGAGAATGTTACTGTAACACCATTGCCTGAGGATGGGAAAACTGATTATCTGAATGAATTGGTTGATGATGCTTTGGGAAAAGGAGCAAAAGTAATCAATACCTCCGGCGGAATAAGCAACAAATCATTCTTTTATCCCGCGATTCTTTATCCTGCAAACAGCGATATGAGGATTTACAATGAAGAGCAGTTTGGTCCCGTTATTCCGGTTGTACCTTTTGATAAGATAGAAGAACCTCTGGATTACATTGAGCAATCTAAATATGGACAACAAGTGAGTATTTTTGGAAACAACCCGGACATTCTTGCAAAACTGGTTGATCCGCTTGTAAATCAGGTAGCGCGTGTAAACATCAACAGTCTTTGTCAACGGGGTCCTGATAAGTTTCCATTTACCGGCCGTAAAGATTCCGCAAAGGCAACCCTTTCTGTTTTTGATGCACTCAGGGTATTTTCTATACGAAGCGTGGTTGCTGCTAAAGGCACAGAAAACAACAAAGAAATTTTTTCTGTTATTATAAAAGATAGAAAGTCGAACTTTTTATCTACTGATTTTATTTTTTAGTATAATTTTTTTAAAGGCTACCATTTTTGGTTGCATGAGATGTTTTTTATTTGAATTTCCAGAATAACCCGGCAGTTATGCGGCAATCCAAATTTCTTCTTGTTCTAACTATTTAACCATTTAACAATGAAACAATAGAACAATAGAAATACAGCATTAAAAACAAAGCCGCTAATAAAATTTCTCTTTAAAATCCCAGCTTAGAACCAATTCTTAGCCTTAGCCTCACTCAACAAAGCTAAAAACAACTCCAACCCGGACTTTTTCTTAAAATCTTAATCACTGAAGTGGGCTGGGAGGGTTGATTGGGCTAGTCTCATAACTATTGAGGGTTAGTAATGAATGAGTTAAAATTCAATGCGAAACTTTAGTTAATCATTATAACCCGATTTTTGACAAATTGGCTTTGGACTCTTCATTTTTCAGTAGTCTCCCGATGTTTTTCTGGTGGGTTAAAATCAGGGCAATTGGAATAATTAGAGAAAAAACAATAAAAGAGGTCGTATCCGGATTGAAAATAAAAATGTTAATTAGAGGAAATGAAATTCCTGCAAGCATTGAGCTAAGAGATACATATCTTGTGAGAAGAAGTGTTATAAAAAATATACCTCCTGCAATGAGTGTAGGAATAAAGCTTATTCCAAGCATCACACCAAATAGTGTAGCTACTCCTTTACCTCCACGAAAATTAGCATAAACAGGAAAAATATGGCCAAGGATGGCCATAACACCCAGTATAAGCTGAAAAGTAATGAAACTTCCTGAGTTTTCGGTAAAACCAATGTTTAAGTGAACCAAACTAATTGCTGCAACTCCTTTTAGTAAATCAACAACGAATACGATTATCCCAATTTTCGATCCGAAAACTCTAAATGCATTGGTTGTTCCGGCATTTCCGCTTCCATGATTTCGAATATCCGTTTTAAAAAATAACTTTCCTATCCAAATTGAGGAGGGAATGGAGCCTACCAGGTAGGCTCCGATTAAAATTAATATATTTAAAATTTGTTCCATTTTTTAATCTTTCATTATTTCCGCATAAACGAAATTAATAAAAAACTTTTTATTGTATTTTATTTCCCCGGGCATTGTTTTTTAACGGATTCCTTAATGTTTTTATTTCCATAAGCTGTATCAAAAGCCCTGCTAAATTCGTTAGCTAATTGTTGTGCTTTTTTCTTATAAAAGTTGGAATTGCTCCAGGTATTTTTCGGAATTAATATTTCCTGGGGAACGCCCGGACATTTATGGGGAATATCAAGGTGAAAAAGATCATCATGATGAAAATGTCCTTTTTCAAGTTCACCTGATAGTGCAGCATTCACCATTTTTCTGGTATATGTGATGTCAATTCTTTTTCCTGTGCCATAAGGTCCACCGGTCCATCCTGTATTAATCAGGTAGACTTTTGTGTCAAATTTTTCCATTTTATTACCCAGCATTTCTGCATATATATCAGGGTTAGCAGGCATAAAAGGTTGTCCGAAAAACCTTGAAAAGGTAGCTTGTGGTTCTGTAACTCCTGTTTCGGTTCCTGCTAGTTTACTGGTATAGCCCATTAAAAACCACAACATTGCCTGATCTGGGTCGAGTTTGGATACCGGAGGTAACACTCCATAGGCATCAGCTGTCAGAAATAATATTGTTTTGGGGTGAACCGAGGTAGAAGCGGGTTTTATGTTTTTAAGGTATGTCAGTGGATAAGAAGCTCTTGAGTTAGGGGTTAATCGATCATCACAGAAATCAAATGTTCCATCAGGGTAAATCATTGCATTTTCCACAATTGATCCGTGTTTTAGGTAATTATTTTCATGCATAACCGCATTATAAATTTCCGGCTCTTTCTCCGGGTTGATGTCAATCATTTTAGCATAGCAACCGTTTTCGAAGTTAGCAATTCCTGATTCTCCCCATCCATGTTCATCGTCTCCCAGAAGAGACCGGGTTGCATCTGCTGAAAGTGTTGTTTTTCCGGTGCCGGAAAGTCCGAGGAGCAATGCACTGTCGCCATTTTTTCCCTCATTGGCAGAACAATGCAAGGGGAGGATATTTTCAAAAGGAAGATAATAGTTCATTACTGTGAACATTAATTTTTTAACACTTCCGAGATAAGCAGAACCATAAACAATTCCAATTCTTCTGTCAAAGTCCATAGCAACAGCCATATTAGAAGTAGTTCCGTCTTCCAGTTCTCTTAGTCTGCCTTCGTATCTCTTACGGTTTAATTTTTCATAAGGCAGGCAGAGTAACATGAAATCTTTATTATAGAAAACGCTTTCTTCAATATTATCCTGAACAGGACGGAACATATTGTCGGTGAAAAGTGCAGTTAATGCATGGTTGGTAATGGCAGTAACGGGTAAGGCCATTTTGGCGTCTGCACCAATTACCCGGTCTGTGCGATATAATTTATCTTTTTTCTTTAACGTTTTTATTGCATCCTCAAAAAGCAAATCAAATGTAGAAGGATCAATCGGAATATTATTGGGTGAATCCCAGTCAATATTTTTTTCACTTTCGGGGGACTTAACAATTACAGTGTCTTTGGGGCTTCTTCCTGTTGATTCTATTGGTGTCCATGTTGCAAGCGCACCATTTTTTGCAACAATCGCTTCTTTGTTATTAATTACTTCTTCAATAGTTTTTTTTCTGGACAAATTTTTAGAAATGTTTTCCTGGTTCTCAATAAAAGAATCAAGTTTTTCTTTTAAATTTTTCATGTGAGTATGTTTTTATTTATCAAGTGATCGCAAATTGGTTGAAATTGAACTGTATAAATAGTTTCTCAGTTTATAGCAAATAATACAGGCAAACTTAGAACCTGTTTTGATTTTCAATTAATTTAACAAATTAGTTTTATTTATAGCCTCGTCCTTTAGGGCAGGGTCTGTGGTAAACCCTAATTATCCGTTTGATTTTTAAATAAAATCAAAACAGTTTCTTATTTTTTCTTTAATATTAAATAAATAATTGTTTAGCCTACTACTTAAAAATTTTTAAATCAATAAAATCATGTAAATATAATGATTCTTATCTGAAATATATGAAAATTGAGAAGGTGCATCCAACGGAAAAACCGTTTTGGATACACCTTTCATTTATTCAATATTAGGCGTTTTTATTAACCTTTTATAACTGCCTGAGCTGCAGCAAGCCTGGCAATAGGTACTCTGTATGGGGAACAACTTACGTAGTTCATACCAACTTTATGGCAGAATTCAACAGAGCTTGGTTCTCCACCATGCTCACCACAAATACCTACTTTTAGGTTTTTGTTTGTATTTCGTCCCTTATTTGTACCCATTTCTACCAACTGGCCAACACCTTCCTGGTCAAGCACCTGGAAAGGGTCATTTTTCAGGATTCCTTTGTTCAGGTAGATAGGCAGGAATTTACCAGCATCATCTCTTGAGTAACCAAAAGTCATCTGGGTAAGGTCATTGGTTCCGAATGAGAAAAACTCTGCTGATTCGGCAATTTTATCAGCTGTAAGAGCTGCTCTTGGAACTTCAATCATTGTTCCTACCAGGTAGTCTATTTTGTCATTTCTTTCCTGGAAAACAGTTTCTACTGTATCGCGAACGATTTTTTCCTGCATTTTCATTTCTTCCACAGAACCTGTTAATGGTATCATGATTTCCGGCTTTGCAGTTATACCTTTTTCCTTAAGATTTAGTGCAGCTTCAATAATTGCCCTGGCCTGCATTTCTGTAATTTCAGGATAAGTATTGCCCAGGCGGCATCCACGGTGTCCAAGCATTGGATTCATCTCGCTCAGAGATTCAACTGTTTTTTTCACTTCTTCAGCACTAACGCCAAGTTCTTTGGCCATCTCTTCCTGGTTCTTTTCTTCATGCGGAACAAACTCGTGCAGTGGTGGGTCCAGCAATCTTACTGTTACAGGAAGGTCATGCATGGCTTCAAAAATGCCTTCAAAGTCTTCTCTTTGAATAGGTAACAGTTTTTTAAGTGCTTTTCTTCTGCCTTCTTCTTTTGTGGAAAGAATCATTTCACGCATGGCCTTAATACGATCACCTTCAAAAAACATATGTTCTGTACGGCAAAGGCCAATTCCTCTTGCACCAAATTTTCTGGCTACATTTGAGTCTTTTGGCGAATCAGCATTTGTTCGTACGGCCATTTCAGCGTATTTCTCAGTTAATTCCATTAATTTACCAAAGTTTCCGCTTAATTCGGGATCATGCGTAGGAACTTTGCCTTCATATACTTCTCCTGTTGAGCCATTAAGAGAAATCCAGTCGCCTTCGTTAAAGGTTTTTCCTTCAATGGTCATTGTTTTCTTTCTATAGTCAATTTTTACAGCTCCGGCACCAGACACACAGCATTTACCCATTCCTCTTGCTACAACAGCAGCGTGAGAAGTCATTCCTCCACGGGCCGTTAAGATACCTTTTGCAACATTCATTCCTTTGAGGTCTTCAGGTGATGTTTCAATTCTTGCCAGAATTACATTTTTACCTGCTTCACCCTGTTCTTCTGCATCATCGGCAAAGAAAACAAGCTGGCCGGTAGCTGCACCAGGGGACGCTGGCAATCCTTTTGCAAGAGTTGTAGCCTCTTTTAATCCTTTGGGGTCAAAAACCGGGTGCAATAACTCATCCAGCTTATTAGGTTCGTTTCTAAGAACCGCAGTTTTTTCATCAATCAAACCTTCCTGAAGCATATCCATGGAGATCTTCACCATGGCAGCGCCGGTTCTTTTACCGTTTCTTGTTTGCAGTAACCACAATTTATCTTCCTGTATGGTAAACTCAAGGTCCTGCATGTCTTTATAATGTTTTTCCAGCTTTTCCTGGATCTCATAAAGTTCTTTGTAGATATGAGGCTGGCTTTCTTCAAGGGAAGGATAATTTTTAAGTCTTTCTTCTTCTGAAACACCCTGCAACTTAGCCCATTTTTTTGAACCTTCTTTTGTAATTTCCTGGGGTGTTCTGATTCCGGCAACAACATCTTCTCCCTGTGCATTCATAAGGTATTCGCCGTTAAATACATTTTCACCTGTTGCAGCATCACGGGTAAAAGCAACACCAGTACCTGAATTTTCACCCATGTTACCAAATACCATAGCCATTACATTAACAGCTGTACCCCATTCTTCAGGTATTTTGTTTATTTGTCGGTAATATTTTGCACGGTCGTTATTCCAACTGTCAAAAACAGCAAGAATAGAACCCCAAAGCTGATCCCATGGATCGGTAGGAAATTCCTGGCCGAGTCTTTTCTTGATTACTGCTTTAAATTCTTTTACTAATGTTTTCAGATCATCAACAGTAAGTTCTATATCTTTCTCAACTCCTCTGTCTTCTTTTACCTTTTCAATAATCTCTTCAAATGGATCTACATCTTCTTTGCTTTCTGGTTTCAGACCCATTACAACATCACCATACATCTGGATAAACCTTCTGTATGAATCCCATGCAAATCTTTCGTTGTTTGTTTTTTTGATTAATCCTTCCACTGCATCATCATTCAGACCAAGGTTTAATACTGTATCCATCATTCCGGGCATAGATACACGTGCACCTGATCTTACTGAAAGCAAACATGGAGATTCGTTGCTTCCGAATTTGGTATTGGTTTCTTCTTCTATCTTTTTAATTTCCTTTTCAATATCTTTTTTAAGGAGATCAACAATTTTATCTTTTCCTAATTCATTGTATTCAGTACACACATCTGTTGTAATGGTGAAACCTGGAGGGACAGGTACACCAAGAGAACTCATTTCTGCAAGGTTAGCACCTTTTCCGCCGAGCAGGTTTTTCATTTTTGAGTTACCTTCGGCCTTCTTGTTTCCAAAACTATAGACTCTTTTTGTTTTACCCATTTTTTCTTGAATTTTTATTTAACGTTTTTATATTTTTTACTTTTTTTAAAAGGACTACAAATATATTCAATTTTAACTAAAAAAAGATCAGATATAGGTTAATTCTGAGGTTTTTCTGTTTTTAATCGTTGATTGAATAGCTTTTTGTCATGTTTAGTGGATTGTTTATTTTCACTATTTTAAACAAAATTATATTTATGTAGTTGAATAAATTAAAAATAAATCTTATGCAAAATCAGACATCACAATTATTTATAGTTTGCGGAGCTAGTTCAGGATTCGGCGGTGCAGTTACCCGGAATCTTATTAGCCAGGGACATCGTGTTGTGGCTATTTCAAGGGATAAAAACAAGTATGAAAAATCATCTTTTGGTGTAAATGCTGATAATTTAGTTGTTATAGAGGGAGACCTGTCCGATTCTGCTACCCTTGGCAAAGTTCATGATTATGTAAAGGAGAAGGTTTTACATGGAATATTTGTAAATTCAGGTGGTCCTCCGGCGAAAAAGATATTGGAAACGAGTATGGAAGACTGGGACAATGCCTATACAACATTGCTAAGGTGGAAAATAGAGTTGATTAAGCTACTTCTGCCCAAGTTTTTGGATCAAGAGTACGGACGAATTTTATTTCTGGAAAGTTCTTCAGTGAAACAACCCATCGAAAATCTTGTGCTGAGTACTTCATTGCGCTCTGCAGTAGTTGGTTTTGCTAAAACCCTTTCAGAAGAGGTTGCGCAACATGGAGTTACGGTGAATGTCTTGGCTCCCGGGTATCATGATACCTCTGCTCTTAAGCGCTTAATAGATAAAAAAATTAAAGATAGTAATGCAGATAAAGATGAAGTTCTTAATTCTTTTGCAGAACAAACAAAGGTGGGATTTTTAGGCAATCCTGATAAGCTGGCTTCACTGGCTGGTTGGTTGTTGTCTGAAGATTCTGAATACATTACCGGACAAACAATTTCTGTTGATGGAGGAATGATAAAAGGAACATTTGGATAGTGATTATTTAAAATTCCTTCACTTCTATATCTATCTCAGCTTCTTTTTCAAAATCTTTGACCTCGTCAATCATGTCGGGGTCTTCTTTGTCATAAAACCAGTTTATTTCCACTTCATTTCCGTTGTTTTTATATTTTTTCAGTATTTCAAACATATCCAGAAGACATTTTGTAGTGCTTGTATTGAAATAGATCAATTTTATGTTTAAAATAATTTTACCATTTTCTTTTTCGGTAAATTCTTTCAACCAATTAATTAAAGGGTAATAAAACTTATATGCTTCTTCCATATAAGATTCTCCGCTTATTTCGCACACACCGCTGTCTGCATCAAAAACAACCCCCGGGTAATAGGGATTTGATGGAGATCTTCTGAATTCAATACGTTTCATTTTTGTTTATTTTTGCTGTTATTTTAAATATAGAATATTCTCTGTCGTTTTCTATAATATTATAATCAATATTGTTGTTAGATATTAATTTTGCCGATACGATACCTATACGTGCGCCAAATTTTTCTCCTGGTGAACTTTTTCTTAACTCCCTTTTTAGTTCTTTTAAATGTTCTTTCGAGGAACTATTGATTATTTCACACCGTTGAGAAAGGATATTAGCATCCCGAAGTTTTACAATATTTTTGGTTGTGATATAATATTGACTTTGGTGATCCGTAAGTTTCATCTCACCCATTCCTATTCTCCGGTTTTCATTCTTTGAAAGGATATACTCCTCAGAATAATTGGATACATTTTGGGTAAGTTCAACATAAATTTTAAAAAGTTTTTTCTGAGCTAGGGGGTAATCATGTGTATAGAATTTCAGATAATTACCAAATATTGTAAGTAAGTCTATATAAAAAGGCCCTTCATAAAAAATAAGGTTCCTGGTATTCTTGTTGAAAAATTCCATTTTTTTATTAGGATCAACCATGCTATAAAATTTTAATTCCTATAACTGTTATGTCATCCCTCTGTTCTGAATCTCCACGGAAATCTTCCAGTCTTTTCTCCAGTATTTTGCCTTGCTTTTCCATGGGATTGCTTAAATTGTTATATAAAACCGATAATAATCGCGTACTTGAAAACCTTTTTCTGTTTTCATTTACCTGGTCAATAATACCATCTGTAGTTAGATATAGAACATCTCCCTTATCAACAGTAAGGTGATGTGATTCGAACTCTTTTTTGCGTTTGTTCTTATATAGCCCACCAATAGAGTATCTGTTTCCTTTAATTTTATTCATTTCAGGATCTCCATTTTTAACAAAATACAAAGGTCTTTTGGCTCCGGCAAAATACACATCTTTTGAATTGTTATTTAAATCTATCCTTACTAAGCAAACATCCATTCCATCGGTATTATCCGAATATTCCTGGTTGAGTGCATCAATAATATTCAGGTTGAGGTTGTATAAAATATCTGCGGGTTCATTTATATTTTTTTCTACGATTATTTCATTAAGAGACCGGTTTCCGATCATTGACATAAAAGCCCCGGGAACGCCATGTCCTGTGCAGTCTACAGCCGCAATGAAAATTTGTTTTTGATTATCAGTACCCTCTTTATAAGTGTACCAGTAAAAATCACCTGAAACAATATCTTTAGGTTTGTAAAGTACAAAAGCTTCTATTTCTTTATTATTGAAAAGGTCTGTGGGAAGGATTGCAGATTGAATGTTTTGTGCATAGTCTATGCTATCACTTAATTTGGTGTTTTGTATTTCAAGTTTATTTTTCTGTTCCTGAATTTGTTTATTCTTTTTATTAATCTGTTCATTTTGTTCGGCCAGCATTAGATTTGCTCTTTGCTTTTGTTTATAGAACCTGTAAAGAAGCATGGTTACGCCTATAATTAGAACAACACCAATTATTAGCGTGTTTCTTATGGTTCTTTCCAGTTTTATCTTGGCTTGTTTTCTTTTAAGTTCCAAATCCTGCATTTCAATTCTCATCTGTTGTTCTCTTGTCATCTGCTCAGCTTTGGCAAGGCTGTCCTGCGCACTCTTTCTTTTATCAATTTCTTTCGCAAGTTCATTTTTTGTTTTTTCTTTTTCAGAAATAGCTTGGTTAACCTGGCTCTGACTTTCTTCTTTAATTTCAGTTATTTCTTCGTTTTTCAGGTGCTTATCGATAGAGGAGAAAACTTCGAAATAATGAATGCTTTTTTCTGAGTTTCCAAGTTTTTTGTAGTTTTCTGTTAAAATACCGGCCGCAGACCTTATCTGTTTCATGTCATTTTGTTCTTTTGCAAGGTTATATGCCTCCAGTCCGTATTGATTAGATTTTTTGTATTCACTTTTATTCTGATAAGTCTGAGCAAGGTTTATCAATCCATGAAGAATACTTTCTTTCATACCCAGCTCTCTGCTGATTTTGATTCCCTTTTTAAATGCGTTCACTGATTTCTGGTAATCTTCTTTTTCAGAGTAAATCATTCCGAGGTAGTAGTTAATAAGCTTGATCCCGTTAGGATTATCAAGCTTTTCATTAATTTCCAGGGAACGTTTAAAATGATTTAAAGCTTTATCGAGTTCACCATTTTGCCAGTAAACAAAAGCAAGTTTGCTGCTGTACTCTAACTCATTGTTGATGTCTCCTGATTTACGGTATTTCTCTAATTGCTCTTTATAATTATTTATTTTATCTTCTGTATCCTGGGCAAAACAATTAATCCCTGATAACATAATTAAATGCAGCAGGATCACCAGAAGAGTTATTTTTTTAGATGTATTCAAAATAAATATTTTTATACTTTAATACCCATCACTAAGACATCATCAACCTGCTCATAGTTGCCTTTCCATTTGTAAAAGGTTTGTTCCACAATATCTTTTTGTCTTTTCAGGGAAGTGCCGTTAATGCTAATAAGCAGTTCTTTAAAAAATTTGTACCGGAATTTTTTTCCTTTGGGACCTCCAAACTGGTCAGCATAACCATCGGTGAACATATAAAGAGTATCTCCTTTTTCTAATTGAATTTCGTGGGTTTTGAAGGGTTCCTCGTAATTAACATTTATCCCAACGGGCATTCTGTCTCCCTTAATCTCTTTAAATTCTCGATTATTAATAATGTACAATGGATTATTAGCGCCTGAAAATTTAACTTTTAGAGTGTCAAAGTCTATGATACAAAGAGCAAGGTCCATACCGTCCTGTGCTTCTCCAAATTTTCCCGTCTGATGTAATGAGGTAATTACATATTCTCTCAGCTCTTCAAGGATTTCTCCTGAATTTTCGTAATCTTTTTTCTTTACGATCTGGTTCAGAAAAACAATACCCATCATGTGCATTAACGCTCCGGATACCCCGTGCCCAGTACAATCAGCAACAGTAATAATTAATTTGTTATGTGTCTTTTCAAGCCAGTAAAAATCACCGCTTACTATGTTTTTTGGAATATTTACAATAAAATACTGGGATAATACTTCATTTATAAACTTGTCGGAAGGCAGAATGGCATTCTGTATCCTTTTTGAATACCTCAGATCTGCTGTAATCTCCTCATTCTTCTGGCTAATAATATTTTTTTGTTTTAATACATTTTCGTGCTGGTGCTTTATTTTATGGTTTCTTTTCTCTATTTCAATTTTTTGTTTTTCAATAGCCCTGTATGACCTTACCAGATTGAGCGCTGATTTAACTCTGACAATCAGGCTTTCCTCTTTGAAAGGCTTTTCAATAAAGTCAATGGCGCCTGCATCAAAAGCTTCCTGGAAAGTGTCTGTAGCTGTAAACACAATAATTGGAATGTTCTTGGTTCGAAAGTTATTTTTCAGGAAAGTAATCGCATCGATCCCATTCATCTCAGGCATTTCAATATCGCTGAGTATAAGGTCCGGATACTCCTCTATGGCTCGCTGGCAAAGCTCAAGACCATCATGGGCCAGTAAAATCTGGTATTTTTCATTATATGATTTTAATACCTGTTCAGCATACATCAAATCAAGCTCTGAGTCATCTGCAATTAAGATAGTATATTCCGGTTGTTTATTCTCTGTCACAGAAATTGGTTTTTATAGATTGTCTAAAATACTAATAAAGCGCAAAAATATCAAAAATAGATTAAAATGTTTTGACAGATAAATTTGATATATTTGTGATTGTGCTTTTTTATTGGATGTAAAAAAAAGTTTATGAATAAATATAATTTTAAATACTGGATTGATAAACTTGAACTTGAACAACACGAAGAAGGTGGTTTTTTCAGGGAAACTTACAGACATAAAACAGTATTCCGGAACCGCAATTTAGCTACCAATATTTATTATTTGTTGCCATCAGGCATCTTTTCAAAATTTCATAAACTGAAAAATGATGAAATATGGTACTTTCATTATGGTTCACCAATGAAACTATATTTCCTTGACCCTGATAAGGGAGTTGAAGAACATATTCTGGGCCCTGATCCTGAAAAAGGAGAAAAATTCTCATTGCTTGTGCCTGGTAATACAATATTCGGAGGGAAGGTTGCCGAACCGGATTCTTATTCACTTGTTAGCTGTAATATGACACCCGGTTTCGAATACGAAGACAGTGAAATGTATACCAAAAAACAATTGCTTAAAGAATTTCCTGAGCATGCCGAATTAATAAACAGTCTGTTGTAATTATGCTGGGAGCAGTTATTGGAGATATTATAGGATCACGATTTGAAGCAAACCCAGTTAAAACCACTGAATTTGATTTGTTTACGCGAAATAATTCTTTTACCGATGATACTGTGCTGACATTAGCAATTGCCTGTTCTGTTCTCCGGGGAGAAGATTATGGTGAAAATCTGAGGTTTTTTGGAAATGAATACCCTTATGCCGGTTATGGTGGCACATTTATGAGATGGCTGGCCGGAATGATAAAAGGACCTTATGGAAGCTGGGGTAATGGCTCGGCAATGAGGGTTAGTCCGGTGGGGTGGGCCTTTGATAGTATAAGCAATGTATTAAAGGAAGCCGAGAAAACAGCCATTCCCACTCATGATCATCCTGAAGGCATAAAGGGAGCGCAGGCAACTGCTATATCTGTCTTTTTAGCCCGAAAAGGTTATTCAAAAAATGAAATAGCAGATTATATCCAAAAAACTTTTCAATATGATCTGAATAGAAAGCTGAATGATATAAGAAAAAATTATTCTTTTGAAGTTAGTTGCCAGCATTCTGTACCTGAGTCCATTATTGCCTTTATGGAGTCGGATAATTATGAAAGTTCTGTGAGAAATGCTGTGTCGCTGGGAGGAGATACCGACACAATGGCCTGTATAAGTGGTGCCATTGCAGAAGCTTATTATAAGAACATCCCGGAAGAGATTACTCAAAAAGCTTACGATTTTCTTCCAGGAGAATTTGTTGAGATTATTGAAGAGTTCCACAACAAATATGTGAACTACCAGGAGGGCTCATCTTCTGGTTAAAAAATTTGTGAATAAAATTTTATCAGGCAGAAAAGACTTTTTCAGATATTATGTAAATTGATAACCTCAAAATGAATGTTAAATAAAACCAATAATTATGAATGTATTTAAATTGATAGGAGTTTTTATTTTTAGTTTTCTTTTATTATCCTTTAATCACGGCTTAAGAGCCCAGGAAGGAAAACTGCAATGTACAGTTATTGTGGCCGGTAAAGACGCTACACCGAATGGTTCAGTAATTGTTTCACACAGCGATGGAGGAAAAGACTGCAGGCTGCGTGTGATTCCACGGAAAACTTTCCCCGACGGAGCAAAAGCACCTGTTTATTGGGGTATTCAAAGAGTTGATCTGCCGCTGGATGATCATGGAGAAGTGATTGGTCACATTCCACAGGTTAAAGAAACTTATTCATATATTCATTCTGCTTTGCCACACATAAATGAATACCAGTTGTCTATTGGCGAAAGTACAATGAGTCAGCGCGAAGAGCTGAAATTTGAGAGAGAGGAGAATGAGCAGATCATGACAGTTGAACAGGCTGAAATTTTTGCCCTGCAGCGATGTAAAACCGCTCGTGATGCTGTAAAACTTATCGGAAGTCTGATGGAAGAATATGGTTTCCTTCCATCCTGTATTGGAGAATCGGAAGCACTGGCCATTGCTGATCCTGAGGAAGTCTGGATATTCGAAGTGATGGGCGTTGGTCCGGGATGGAAAAGAAACAGCGGAAAGCCTGGTGCTTTATGGGCTGCCAAAAGAGTACCCGATGATCATGCAGCCATGATTCCCAACTGGAGCACAATAAAGCGCATTGATACTACAAAAGCCGGTTGTATGGCATCACCCAATTATAAATCTTTCGCCATTGAAAAAGGTTGGTATGATCCTGACGGAGATGTACCTTTTATCTGGCAGGATGTCTATTCACCGATTCCCAGGGAATGGGCCACCGGCAGATTCTGGTTGTTTTATTCAAAATATGCTCCTGACAGGGTTAAGTATCCAAAACGACGAACAACCAATCCTTTCGAGACACAAAATCCCTATATTCAGTATGTGGAAGATTTGGATCTCTATCCTTTTTCTGTAAAACCAAACCAGAAAATTGATGTGAAAGATGTGATGGATTTTCAGCGTTCGGTTTTCAAGGGTACAATATACGACATGGCCAACGATCCTGACTGGTATGTTCCCAATAAAAAGGGAGAAATGGTTAAAAGTCCATTAACAACACCTTTCCCCACAACCGCAATGCGTAAGTTGCTGGATATAAATAACCGACGGAATGTAGCCAGGGGTGGATTCGGCATGGTAACAGAGCTGAGAAGCAAATATCCAGATCCGATAGGTGGAATTTACTGGGTGTATGAAGACAATGAGTATGTGGGGCCATACGTACCCATTTACGCCGGGGTAACTAAGATCAATCCTTTGTATAAAAATTATAATCCTGAAAAGTATAATGAGAATTCGGCCCGCTGGGTGTATGATTTTGTCGATAATCTCATGTATCTGAAATGGCAGGATGCCTGGAAAGATGTAAAGCCGGTGAGGGATTCTTTAGAAAAAGCTACTTTCGAGGAACTGAAGGAAGTTGATCAGAAAGCGCTGGAATTATACCGTGAAGATCATGAAAAAGCCAGAGAGTACCTTACCGAATATACCTGGAACAAAATGGATGAGATGGTTGAGGCATACCGTAAACTGCGATACGAACTGCTGATGAAATATACGAACAATAAGCAGGGGATTAATTTTTAAAATTAGGCTAAGGCTGAGGCTAAGGCTGAGGCTGAGGCTAAGGCTAAGGAAGAGTTAGAGTTAGAGTCTGGGGTTTGTGGGAGATTTGTTGTTAAATTGTTCTATTGTTAAATTGTTCTATTGTTGAATTGAGGCTGAGGCTAAGGCTGAGGCTGGCAGTAGCTGGAGTTTTAGAGATGTTTACTGAATTGTTACATTGTTCTATTGTTGAATTGTTACATTATTCACTTCGTTCATGAAGGTGTACGTTGTTAAATTGTTGATTACTTCTGATTTCTGACTTTTGAATTCTGTATTCTAAATTCTGTATTCTAAATTCTGTATTCTAAATTCTGTATT
>CAYWSJ010000029.1:0-3521 GCA_964461045.1 uncultured Bacteroidales bacterium
AATTGAAACTTTTGATTATTTAATATCCGAAGTTAATGAATTATTTTAGGATTTGAAAATGAGAAAGAGGAATCCAATTCCTAATCTTTTGCCAAATAATTGAGTTATTAGAAACATTTTTCTGGTCTTCTCAGGAACTATTAAACTACTAGTTATTAAGGTTCAAATTTTACAAATCCTTTTTGAAATTTTAAAAATCTTTACCTTCTCTTTTTGTGTTACTCATGTATTTAAACAATCTTAAATATTAAATGTAACATACCAAATGACACAAAAGATTGGAAATATTATTCTTGCAGTCCTGGTGCTTTGTACTACAACCGGATTTGTTGTTAATAAGCATTTTTCGGATGGTGAGCTTTATTCGGTATCTGTTTACGATGAAGCAGAATCTTGCTGTCAAAACGAGCAGGACCACATGGATACCTGTCACAATGAATCATCTTTATATAAGGTTAAGGATTATTTCCGTGCTTCTTCTTCAATTTCAATTCAGGCTGAATTCAAAACAATTAATCATCCCACATACATAACTGAATTTTTCCGGATTTCATATAATAAAGATTTAAATCTTTTTTCTGAACTGAAATTGCTTAAACCCAAAATTCCCAAACCGGAATTTATACAGGTTTTTATTCTCTGAAAATCATTGCTATTATCTTATCAAAAGCCCAATACTTAAGGGATTTTTTAATCTATAATTCTCTATTCATTATGTTATTTGTGTGAGGGATCCCTTTAGGGAATAAAAGGGCAGCGGGAAGAAAAATAAAACTACAAAACATTACTCCATTAAACTTAAAAACAATGCTAAATAAAATTATTAAATATTTTCTCGAAAACCGTCTTATTACAATGATTTTGCTGGTTCTGCTCATTGCGTGGGGTATCATTGTTTCCCCATTCGAGTGGAAAACCAGCGTGTTACCCAACGATCCGGTACCGGTGGATGCAATACCGAACCTGGGCGAAAACCAGCAAATTGTTTTCACCAAATGGATGGGACGTTCTCCCCAGGATATTGAGGACCAGATCACCTATCCGTTAACCACATCATTACTCGGTATTCCGGGTGTGAAAACGATACGAAGTACCTCCATGTTCGGGTTTTCCAGTATCTACGTCATCTTTGAAGAGGACGTAGAGTTTTACTGGAGCCGTACACGTATTTTGGAGAAGCTCAACTCGCTCCCGCAGGGTTTACTGCCCGACGGGGTGCAGCCACAGCTGGGTCCTGATGCGACAGCCCTGGGACAGATTTACTGGTACACCCTGGAAGGCAGAGATCCGCAAGGCAATCCAACAGGAAAGTGGGCGCTCGATGAGCTTCGCTCTATACAAGATTACTACGTAAAGTACGCGCTTTCCTCAGCGAAAGGTGTAGCGGAAGTGGCTTCTATAGGAGGTTACGTAAAAGAATACCAGGTTGATGTGAAGCCTGCCGCTATGAAGTCGTATGGGGTTTCACTCATGAACATCATGAAAAGTGTGAAGAATTCGAACCTCGATGTGGGAGCGCGTACCCTGGAGGTAAACCAGGCCGAATACGTGGTCAGGGGATTAGGGTACATCAAAAACCTGGACGACCTGGAAAACACGGTTGTGAAGTCTGTTGACCATACGCCCGTAAGACTGAAAGATGTTGCGCATATCACCTACGGACCAGCACCACGGCGTGGTATCCTCGATAAAGGGGGAGCTGAGGTGGTCGGTGGTGTTATTGTCGCCCGTGAGGGGGCAAATCCTCAGCATGTGATTGACAATGTCAAAGCGAAAATAAAAGAGGTGGAAGAAGGCCTGCCTACCAAAACCCTGGATGACGGAACCACTTCAACCGTTAAAATTATTCCGTTTTACGACAGAACGGAGCTGATCCAGGAAACTATTGGGACACTGGAGGAGGCCTTGTCACTACAAATTCTTATAACTATCATTGTGGTGCTTATTATGGTAATGAACCTGAGGGCTTCGGCTCTTATATCCGGTGTCCTGCCCATTGCCGTACTCATGACTTTCATTGCCATGAAATACATGGACGTCACAGCCAATATTGTGGCTTTATCGGGTATTGCCATTGCAATTGGTACTATGGTGGACATGGCCATTGTGCTGGTGGAAAACATCATCCGGCATATTGACAAAGCAGGGCCGGATGAGTCGAGACTGAAAGTGGTGTATGAAGGGACAACCGAGGTGGCCTCGGCCGTTGTGACAGCGGTACTGACCACCATCATCAGTTTCGTGCCCGTATTTACAATGGAAGGAGCAGAAGGTAAACTGTTTATACCACTGGCCTATACCAAAACATTCGCCCTGATAGCAGCGATACTGGTTTCCATCATTATCATACCAACACTGGCCTACCTCTTCTTTTCCATAAAGGTACATGCCGCTAAAATAAGAAGAACCCTACAAGGTGTGGTCCTGTTGGGTGGAATTTTTATCGCTATCCAATATGTCCCCTGGGCAGGTGTAGTAATCGCATTATTCGGAGCAATCAATCTTATCTCAACATATCTGAATGAGTCAGACAAAAAATATACGCTCTGGGCAAACAATGTCTTGGCTGTATTAACGGTTGCGTTTATACTTGCCAGAGAATGGCTGCCCCTGAGTCCTGAAAAATCATTATTTACCAATCTGTTCTTCGTGCTGCTGATTATAGCAGTATTGCTTGGATTTTTCGCATTGGTGATCAGGCATTTTTCAAAGATACTCAACTGGAGCCTTCGTAATAAAGGCAAATTCCTGGCGATCCCAACCTTTATCTTTGTTCTGGGTATCGTCATGTGGATGGGCTTCAACAGCATTTTTGGCTTTATCGCCAACGGGCTGGATGAAGTGGGTGTGAATGTTCGCACCACAAAAGTCTGGAGCACCTTGCATCATACGTTTCCAGGCATTGGCAAGGAATTTATGCCTGCTCTGGACGAGGGTTCGTTCCTGCTTATGCCAACATCTATGCCTCACTCCGGTGTGGCAGAGAACAAAAAGATTCTTCAGCACCTCGACAAAGCAGTGTCTTCCATACCAGAAGTAAAGTCGGTTGTTGGAAAGGCCGGACGTGTGGAATCCGCATTAGACCCGGCTCCTTTATCGATGTTTGAAAATATTATCAATTACAAGAGCGAATATAAAACCGATGAGGATGGCCACCGAATTCGTTTTAAAGTAAACGATGAAGGTGAATTCGTGAGGGATTCAGAAGGGAACCTCATCCCGGATAAATATGGGAAATACTACAGGCAATGGAGAGATCATATCGAATCTCCGGATGATATCTGGGACGAGATCGTTAAGGTTGCCAAGTACCCTGGTGTTACATCCGCGCCAAAATTACAGCCTATTGAAACGAGGCTTGTGATGTTACAAAGCGGAATGCGTGCTCCAATGGGTATCAAAGTTTCCGGTCCCGACCTGAAAACCATTGAATCGTTTGGACTGAAACTGGAGGAACAGCTGAAAAACGTTCCCAGCATTAAAGAATCCTCGGTGTTTGCCGACCGTGTGGTGGGTAAGCC
>CAYWSJ010000029.1:3621-11015 GCA_964461045.1 uncultured Bacteroidales bacterium
GTCAGTTACGTGATCTTTGACAAAAAGGAAGGTGAAGCAGAAGTAGATGTGGTCAATGATGCGCAAAACTATCTCAAAGACCAGATAGAAAGCGGCAACCTGTCTGTTCCCAAAGGAGTGAGCTATACCTTTACAGGAAACTATGAGAACCAGATACGAGCAGAAAAACGACTATCATTCGTTGTTCCGCTGGTGATGATGATCATCTTCCTGATTCTATACCTTCAGTTTAAGTCGGTACGAACTACGCTTATGGTATTCTCCGGTATTGCGATCGCATTTGCTGGTGGATTTATCATGATATGGCTCTACGGTCAGCAGTGGTTCATGGACTTTAACTTCTTTGATACCAACATGCGGGAGTTATTCCAGATGGGAACCGTGAACCTGAGTATAGCTGTTTGGGTAGGATTCATCGCGTTGTTTGGTATCGCCACCGATAATGGCGTGGTAATGGCAGCTTACCTGAAGCAAACCTTTGACAGGAGAAAGCCGGAAGATATACAAACCGTGAGGTCTTCAGTAATAGAGGCTGGAAAGAAAAGAATTCGCCCCACCCTGATGACTACAGCAACCACATTGCTGGCATTACTGCCAATCTTAACTTCTACAGGCCGTGGAGCGGATATTATGATCCCTATGGCAATCCCGGCATTTGGTGGTATGGCCATTCAGGTTATGACGCTGTTTGTAGTACCTGTTTTATATGCAATATGGAGAGAACGAAAATTCAAAAACGCATAATTTATTATGAAGACGATATATAAAATCATTTTAACAAGTATTTTAGGAGCGCTCTCGATGGCGGGTTCAGCACAGGACACCACGCTGAATGCTTTCCTGAAAGAAGCTGCGGAGAACAACCCGGGTGTGAAGGCAGCCTACCACGAATATTATGCTGCCCTGGAAAAGGTGCCGCAGGTAAGTGCCCTGCCCGATCCAAAGTTAAGCTTCGGGTATTTCATCAGCCCGGTGGAAACACGATTGGGTCCTCAACAGTTTAAGGTATCCCTTTCGCAGATCTTTCCCTGGTTCGGAACGTTGAAAGAACAGGAAAAAGCTTTTGCCGAAAAGGCAAAGGTGGAGTACCAGCAGTTTGTGAACATAAAAAACGCCCTGTTTCGCGACGTGAAGGCAAAATGGTTTGAGCTTTATAAGGTTAGTGAAGCCATTCGAATCACAAAGGAAAACCTGGACGTGCTTTATTCATTAAAGCAAATCTCCCAGCGTAACTATGAAACAGGGAAAACACAGATGACAGACTTGCTTAGACTGGATGTGAACATCAGGGAGCAGGAAAACAAACTGGATGACCTGGAAGAAAAGCTGGCAACGGTTAAAACAGAATTTAATCTGTTACTGAACAGGGATGAACAGGAAGACTTCAACATACCTTCAGCCCTCAACCTGGATACTTTTAACCTGGTGGCTTATCGCGACTCGGTCCGTAATAATCCACAGCTTACAGCACTGGAGCATAAGGAAAATTCATTAAAACATCAGTATGAAGTAGCTAAAAAGAAGGGTTATCCAACTGTTTCGCTGGCCCTGGACTATGCAGTAATAGGTGAAAGAACAGACATGCAGGTAGAAAACAGCGGACAGGATGTGATTATGCCGATGGTTGGTATCAGTATTCCATTAAACAGGAAAAAATATGATGCCATGAAAAAGGAAAAAGAACTGCAACTAAAAGCGGTTCAATCCAACCAGCAAAATAAGGTTAACATGCTGTCAGCGCAGTATAAAAAAGCAGAAGAACAATATGTGGATGCCATGAGAAAAGTAGAACTCTACAAGGAACAAACCAATGAGACAGAGCGCATCTACAGCTTGCTGAAAACAGGCTATTCTGCTGACGGCCAGAATTTCTATGAACTGTTAAGGACAAGACTGATGGTCCTTAAATATGAACTGAAACTGGAACAGGCCAAAGCCGACCAGAACATAGCTGTAGCCAAATTAGAATACTTAACCAATCAAAAATAACAAAGCAATGAAAATCAATATAAAACGAAACGATATAATCAAAGGAGCAGGCCTGGTAGCCGGAGGTGTTTTACTGGGTGCGCTCATTTTCAGCTCTTCCGGTGAAAAAGCAGAAACTAAAACCACTGAAGCGGAAACACATGACCACAGTGCCAGTGAGGGAGAAGAAACTGTCTGGACCTGCTCGATGCACCCACAGATCCGTCAGGACGAACCCGGAGATTGCCCTATATGCGGAATGGAACTGATCGCCGCAGAAGAAGAGGAATCTGAAATTGATCCCTCTGAATTTAAAATGACAGAAACGGCAATGAAGCTCGCTAACATACAGACTTCAACAGTTACAAAAGGCGAACCAGAGAAAACCATCAACCTGACCGGAAAAATAATGGTGGATGAACGACTTGTCAGTACACAGGCGGTTCACTTTCCCGGCAGAATTGAAAAGCTTTTCCTAAACTTCAAGGGAGAATCGGTCAGGAAAGGCCAGGTGATTGCCAAGGTCTATTCGCCTGAGCTTATCGCTGCCCAGGAAGAGCTTTTAGAAGCACTTAAAGTCAAGGAAACAAACCCGGCGCTTGTGGAAGCCGCTAAGGAGAAGTTGCGCCAGTGGAAACTCTCCGGTGAGCAGATCAAGGAAATTGTTGAAGCCGGAGAAGTAAGAGAGGAACTGAATATTCGTTCCAACACGAATGGCATTGTTCACAAGAAACTGGTTAATGAAGGGGACTATGTGAAAAAAGGAGCCATGCTCTATCATATTGCCAGGATTGATAAAGTGTGGATAATGTTCGATGCGTACCAGGAAGATCTGCCTTTCATTGAAGAAGGAGATGAAGTGAACTTTACTGTTTCTTCGGTCCCTGGTAAAACATTTGAATCTAAAATTACGTTTGTCGATCCGGTGATGAATGAAAAAACACGCGTAGCCGAAATACGCACAGAAGCGACGAACAAAAACGGGTTGTTAAAGCCAGGCATGTTTGCAGAAGGTACATTGATCTCAGATAACGTCAGTACAGGAAAAGAACTCATCGTACCCAAAAGTGCAGTTATGTGGACAGGTCCCCGCTCCGTGGTATATGTGAAACAACCCGAACGGGAAGAACCTATCTTTAGGTTACGTGAGGTTGTGATCGGGCCTCTTCTGGGTGATCATTACATCATTGAAGAAGGATTGAAGGAAGGAGAAGAAATTGTCACCAAAGGAACATTTGCCGTGGATGCTTCAGCCCAATTAGCCGGCAAACCCAGCATGATGAACCAGGAAGGTGGCAAAACCTCTACCGGCCATGATCATGGTAATATGAGTAGCTCCAAGACAGAAGATCACGCCACCCAAGAGATGGAAGAAAAATCCAAATCGCAGGACTGGCCATCATCGGAAGGTGATCATTACAAAGCCATGGTAGAAAACTACCTTGCACTGAAAAATGCGCTGGTTAATGATCAGACAGCAAACAAAGCCGCAGAAAAGTTGGGAAATGCCATTTCAAAGATAGATATGGGTGCATTCTCCGAAAAAGGTCATATGATATGGATGGATCATCAAAAAGCGTTAAAACAAAAAGCAGAAGCTATTGGTAAATCAGAAAAAATTGGTGAGCAGCGAAAGCATTTTATCAAGCTGTCCGACCATATGATTGAACTTGTCAGAACATTTAAAGCACCTAAAGATAAGTTATATCTACAGTTCTGTCCGATGGCTAATGATGACAAGGGTGCTTTTTGGCTAAGCGAAGAAGACCAGGTCAGGAATCCTTACTACGGTAATATGATGTTGAAATGTGGGGAAGTAAGGGAAGAAATTAAATAGTTTTGTATAGTAGTTAGGTGCAAGGCGTTAACTTTTATGTTTTATACAATAAATCTCCAGAATTTCGTAAATTTGTATAAAATTGTATCCGATGAAAAACAGGAACTTAATACGATTTGACTGGGCGATCAAACGGCTCTTGAGGAATAAAGCAGACTTTACGGTTTTGGAGGGTTTTCTAACAGAACTACTTAAGGAAGAGGTCGTTATTGATTCGGTTTTGGAAAGCGAAAGCAACCAGAAAATTGACAACGACAAATTTAATCGTGTTGACATACTTGTGAAAAACTCAAAAGGTGAATTGGCGATTATTGAGATACAGAATGAGAACGAGTACGATTACTTTCATCGAATGGCTTACGGGACATCAAAAGTGATCACCGAATATATTTCAGTCGGCGAACCTTACAAGAACATTAAAAAAGTCTACTCGATCAACATCGTTTATTTTGACCTCGGACAAGGTGACGATTATGTTTATCACGGGAAAACCGACTTTTTGGGAATTCACAAGTCCGACAAACTAAAATTATCAGCAAAACAGACAGAACTTCTGGGTGGAAAAACTGAACCATACGAGATTTATCCTGAATATTACGTGCTTAAAGTGAACAATTTTGACGATGTAGCAAGAGACACGCTTGACGAATGGATTTACTACTTGAAAAACAACGACATTAAGGACGAATTTAAAGCAAAAGGAATTGAAGAAGCAAAAGAACGTTGGCGAGTTGATAGTCTACCAGAAGAGGAAAGAAAAAGATACCTAAAGCACATCGAAAATTTGCATTACGGAGCAAGTATGGCTTGGTCTCTGAAAGTTGATGCTGAAGATGAAATTCGAAAGGAGGAAAGATTCGAAATAGCCAAGGGAATGAAAAATGATGGATTTCAATCTGATATTATTGAAAAATATACAGGATTAACAAAAGAAGAAATCAAAAAATTGTAATTAAACCCTTCTCCCAACCACGGCGAATAAAGCAAATGCAGCTCATGCGTTTTTACGTGTTGTGGGTTTTAATTTGGCTTCATGAAGCTTGAAAGGTCTTTTTCAGTAAGGCCTTTGCTTCACGCCGCAACGATACGCGTATAATCGCGTATCTACTTTTAATTAAAATGCACAAAATATTAGCGCCTTAAACAAAAGCATGCGCATTTAGATTTGATAGAATAGGATTTTTATCTTATTTTCGTTATAGATATGATTATATGATCAGGGAGAAAAATGAAAGCAAAAAAGGATAAGAAAAGACCACTTCTTTTTGAAACAGACAAGTCAAAAGAAGAACTGAAAAGAGAGATTGCTTTGTCTTTAACTCCAGAAGAAAGGCTACAGAAATTAACCCGCATGATCCTTTTCAATAAACAATTTAGTAAAAATTACCACGAGGCTGTCCAAAAACGTCTGAAAGAAGGCAATATTTTTATATTGAAATAATTTGATCAATGGAACTGTTCCCTGAATTTTACAAGAGCATTTTACAAGCATTCGAGAAGTACCAAGTCAGATATTTGGTCGTTGGAGGTTTTGCAACAAACTTTCATGGCATAATTCGTTCAACCCTCGATATGGATATTTGGATAGATAAAAAAGATACCAACCTGGAGTGTCTTTATAATTCTTTAATTTACCTTGATTATTCTGAGGAAAGTTGCCAACAAGCCACCGAAGCTTTCAAAAACAATCACATAATTAAAATTTCACATGAGGATAACCTTGTTGAGCTTCTGGATGATTCTATCACCAGAATGGACTTTGATTCTGCCTATGATAACAGAATTGAAAAGAAAACAGATTATTTCACTTTTTATGTCATAGGGTTAGAAGATCTGATAACCATGAAATCTAAAACAAACAGATACAGAGACCTGATTGATGTAAAGGAATTAAAAGAAATCAGAAAGGATAAAAATGCTTAGTGTACAAATACCTGTCCCATTTGAACGTATCACCATTATTCCTGGCAGCAAATAGCTTGAAACGGTTGCTCCATTTGCAATAACCAGAATTTTACAAATGTTTTCCATAATTATACAAAACCAAACTGTCTGCTCATTGTTAACATAATTTCTGATACGCTCTTAATTATTTAAATATGCTGTATTCCAGCAACCGAGTGACCACTGAATAACTATAGAATGATAACCGAATGACTATGAAGACAGAACGTGCACTAAATATAGCCTTTGCCTTAAGTATAGTTACCATTGCTTACAATGTTATTGAAGGCATAATTTCGGTATTTTTTGGAATGGAAGATGGTACTCTTGCCCTTTTGGGTTTTGGAGTGGATAGTTTTGTAGAGGTGATTTCCGGACTTGGAATTGCACATATGATATGGAGAATGAAATTTGGAAAGGCTGAATTTACTGATAAATTTGAACGACAGGCGCTGCGAATTACCGGATTTGCTTTCTTCCTCCTGACTGCCGGGTTAGTCGCTGGTTCTGTTATTAACATCATTCAAAATAACCAGCCGAACACTACGGTGGTTGGAATAATTATTTCCTCTATTTCAATACTCACCATGTATTTTCTTATGAAGTATAAATTGAGATTTGGAAAGATACTTGGTTCAGATGCGATTATTGCCGATGCCAATTGCACCCGTTCGTGTTTTTATCTTTCTATTGTCTTGTTGGCTTCAAGCGGGTTGTATGAAATTTTTCAGATTGGTTACATCGACAGCATTGGTTCGCTGGGAATTGCCTGGTTTGCTTTTAATGAAGGGAGAGAAGCTTTCGAGAAAGTGAAATCTGGTAAAATAAGTTGTTGCGGAGATGGAAGCTGCAAGCAATAATTTATTAAAAATGAGTCTTTTAGGCTTATAAATCGTAATTCTGTAACTAATTACCAAAATCTTACAAATTTTTTCAAAAACTCTTGAATTATATTTGCGTTATAATTAATGCTACCAAAATGGTAGGATAAATATCTTAAAATATGAAAACAATGAAAAAGAAAAGTTTATTAAAAATTACACAGTTTATCTTGCTCTTTTGCATTATTGCACCAGGAGTCTATGCACAGCAAAAGCTTCAGCTTGTTGATGAGAAGGTGACTCTTAAAATTATGGGAACCTCGAATCTGCACGATTGGACAATGGAGGCAGAAGGTCTAAATGGCGATATGCAAGCCTGGATAAATGAATCATCAATAGAAGCTATTGAAAATGGAAATCTTCGGGTAGTGGTTGATAAAATAGAAAGCGGAAAAAGCATCATGAATAAAAAAACCTATGATGCCTTGAATTCTGATGATCATCCCTACATAACCTTTCAATTGCAATCTGTTGAAGATCTCTATTCTGCAGGAAGCAATTTTTCGGGTAAAGCCCGGGGAGTTTTAACCATCGCTGGCCAGAGTGAAAATGTTACTATTCCTGTTACTGGTAAAATTAAAGACAACCAGGTTATAGTTAATGGTAATTATTCACTAAAAATGACCAGTTTTCAGGTTGATCCACCAACAGCAATGTTTGGAAGTTTGAAAACCGGTGATCAGGTCACTGTGGAATATGAACTTATTTTTAAACCGAAATCAAGCTTAATTACAGAAACAAAATAAAAACCAGAATACAAACCA
>CAYWSJ010000029.1:11115-38646 GCA_964461045.1 uncultured Bacteroidales bacterium
TAAACCGAAATCAAGCTTAATTACAGAAACAAAATAAAAACCAGAATACAAACCAGAATACAAACCAGAATACAAACCAACAAATTACATTAATTTATGAAAAAGTTAGCTTTAGTATTAAGTCTGTTTATAGTTGGATCATTTGTTTACGGGCAATCCGGAGATAATGATTCTAAAGATGAAATGAATAAAGAAAATGAACCTTCATTGCAGTTTTACAGAGCGCCAGGTTATCATGGCCTGAATGTTTTCGAAACACAAAAAGAGGATAATGTCAAATATGAAGGATTTCATGTTAGAGTAGGCGGTGATTTCGCTCTGCAGTTTCAGGGCCTTGACCATTCTAATGCAGACGGTGCTCCCGAATTAATTACACTTGGCAAAAACATTAATTTGCCAACTGCCAATTTAAATATAGATGTACAATTGCATGATGGTGTAAGAATGCATCTGCGTACTTATCTGAGTTCAAGACACCACAATGAAACGTGGGTCAAAGGAGGTTATATTCAGATTGATAAACTGGATTTTCTTTCTGAAGATTTTGCCTCAGGTGTTATGGATATGACTACTCTGCGTGCTGGTGTAGATGAGCTGAATTATGGCGATGCTCATTTTAGAAGATCAGACAATGCGAAAACAATATATAATCCTTTTGTTGGGAATTATATTATGGACGCATTTACTACAGAGCCTTTCCTTGAAGTAACCCTGCAACCCAAAGATTTTATTATAGTGGGTGGTGTTTCAAACGGATTGCTTAATCCTACCGTGAGTAAAGCCCTTACAGCATGGGGTAGTGGAAAGTATGAAGGAACTGCAGACCTGAAACCAACTTTTTATGGTAAATTGGGAATCGATAAAGAAATTAACAATGATTTAAGAGTAAGGTTAACAGGATCATTTTATACCGCACAAGGTGTAGATAATGGTAATCATTTGTATGGTGGCGACCGTGCAGGAGGACGATATTATAATGTATTTAGTTATATTGCCTCAGACTCCACCGTAAGTTCTGATGATTTTAGTGGAAGGTTTAACCCTGGATTCAATAAAGAAACAGCTTTTCAGATTAATCCATTCGTAAAATATTATGGTCTTGAATTTTTTGGAGTGTACGAACAAACAACCGGGAATAGTGGTGCAGATGGAGTAGAGGATGGGAATTATAACCAAATTGGTGCAGAACTTCTTTATCGCTTCGGTTCCTGGGATCAGTTTTATATTGGTGGAAGATACAACACAGTATCAGGCCACGGAGAATACGCCAAAGGCGGAGAAAAACCAGACACTAAAGAGATTAGCAGAATAAATATTGGTGGTGGATGGTTCATGACCAAAAATACCCTGATAAAAGCAGAGTATGTAACTCAGGAATATAATGAGAATTTTGCAAATCCATGGACAGGCAATCCTAATAACCTAACAGAAGGAAAATTTAATGGTTTTGTTCTGGAAGCTGTTATTTCATTTTAATTAGTAATGCTTTTTTTAAAGATACCCTCCTTAATAATAAAAGAGGGTATCTTTAAATTTTTTATAGCTCATGAAAATATTTTTAACTTTTTTTATTTGTTTTATAATAACTCCTCCTCTTTTCACACAGGGTTATCCTTCTGCCGTAGGAGATTACAGGTATATTATACAATCTGTTACTATTAATGGTAAAACCAATATTAATCGATTTACTTTTGAATATGATACTTCTAAGAATCATTTTTTAGAGAAAGAAGAATCTGAGAATTGTACCCATGTTCAGGAGAATGTTATAAAATTTGATTTCCTGGTTAGAGGATTTGATAGTAACAATAAAAGGATGAATCATGATTTTTATAATATGCTGAATAGTTCTATATATCCCAAAATTGTTGTTGCTATTCAACAAAATGAAATTAATAATATTTTTTATAAAAGGGCTGATAATTATTTGAATTTGCATTTAAATATGGCAGGAAACCATAAAGTAGTGCCCGGTAATTACTCGTATCAGTTTTTGGAAGAAGATACATTGAAATTAAAGGGAGGAACCCAAATTAACCTTAATGATTTTTCTTTGGAGCCTCCTCAAAAAATGCTTGGGCTTGTGCAGGTTGATAAAACTATTTTCATTAATTTTGATATTGTTCTGATACACCGATAAAAAGCAATGTTTTGAAATTAAATACAAAGACAAGATATGGAATCCGCACAATGGTTGAGATTGCTTTGAAAGATCCCAAAGGGGTGTATCAAAAAGAAATTGCCCGCAACCAGAACATTTCGTTTAAATACCTTGATCAAATAGTATCTTCGTTAAAAGCAGCAGATTTGATCACCAATTTAAAAGGGAAAAAAAGTGGTTATGTCTTAAATCTTCCCAGGGAAGATATTACCATATATAAAATTTACAGAGCATTTCAGCCTAAAATCTGTATAGTTGATTGTTTAAAGGAAAATTACCAGTGTAAAGCACAGAATAGCTGCATAACCAAACCTTTTTGGGAAGGATTAAATGGGTTAATCCTTAATTATTTTCAGGAATATACATTACAAGACTTGATTGATGGGAAGGTCAGGGAAATATAATATTATTTCTGAAGTAAAAAAATTACCAGCCTATACCCCGTATAAATAATCCATAGGTATAATCCTTGTCGTTACGCTGAAATGGAATAGCTACATAAGGTTCCAGCACGAAATAACCAAAGAGGTTTATGCGGAGGGCAAGTCCCGTACTGAAAATAGGTGTATTTTTGTCAAAATCAGGTTCCCAGGAAAATTTTAAATTCTGATAATTATTGCAGGCAAAACCTCCGTCGAAGAATCCGATTAATGATGTATAGAAATACCGTGATTTAATCATGGTTAATCTTTTAGGTCCACTGAAAGGTAAACGAACTTCAGCATTGATAACTCCCATTTTTGAACCTGCCAGTTTATTTGTATTGATATTATCTTCACTATAGGCCTGGTCCCTCTCAAAAGATCCATAGGAATAGCCTCTTACAAAATAATAATCACCTACATAAAGCGGATAAAGACTTTCTGCATCTTCTCCATACCGCGCATAATTCAGTGCTCTGATTCCAAAACTTAGTGGTTTTTTAAAGAAATATTTTCTGAAATCGAATAGCGTAGCATACATATTATATTCTGCAAACATCCGGTCTACCTGGAATCTGTAACGATATCCATCAAGGGGCCCGGTTATACCCATTCGTGAATTGTCACCTACATAGGCCACATAGGCTCTTCCCACCCAGAAAGGTTCCGGAGAGGGCAATTTTTGTCTGTCTTCACCTACAAGGATTCCACCAACATAATAATTATTGATACTGTCTATACGATAACTATACCTGGAAATAGATGTTCCAGCCTCAAATCGAAGCTTACGTGATAAAGGATACTGCCCGAATACAGATAATTCATCATGAAAGATTCTTATTCTTTCAATTACAAAATTATCAACATATTCCGTGGTATTTGGATCGCCATCCAATTCCGCACTGTCTACTTTAAAATAATAATAAGAGTATCTGTAAGGTATATGGCTGAACGAACCTCCCCAGTTTAATCTGGATTCTCTGTTAAAATAAGCCACCTGGCCACCAATATCATAAATTTCACCCTGGACTTGTAAATTAGTAAAAAGCTGATGCCTTTTAAGTACATCGTTGAACAGTGCACTTACTCCACCTGAAGCATAAGTCCCGAACTGACTTGTTCCTACACCCATACCGCTGCTGCCAATGTATTCAAGTTGGAACTGAGGTTTGTACGGCTTCTTTTTGAATGCAGTATCTTTGTAAGACGAGCGTCTTGTTAGGCTCGATTCTAAAATATTCAGAATACGGTTTCCCGGGGGTAATATTTCCGGCTCATTATTGGCTAATCCCTGGCTTACTTGTACCGGGTTAAAATCATCTTCGTCTGCAAGATAAATATGATAATTATCGTTTATGTAAAGTGTGTATGCTATTTTTCCATTATCAGAAATACTATATGATGGGGCTAAACTGGTTATTCCTGTTATGCCTGTCACAAAATCTGATAATTTGAATATGTTGCCACTTTGAATTTCATATTTATATAAATTACGAAAACCATCTGCATGCGATAAGAAATAGATATAATCTCCTCTGGGTGAAAATTTGGGACTGAAAACATCTTTTTCAGGAAATACATGGTTTAATGTTATTATTTCTTCTGTTTCCCTGTCATAAATAGATAACCTGTAGTTACCATACACTTGTTTTTCCAGGTTGGTCTTATTTCCCCGATCACTTATAAAAACAATATTTTCCCCATCAGGCGACCAGGAAGGCTGTAAATCACTATATTGATCATTTGTTAGTTGCTTTACTTCCTCTGTTTGAAGATCAAATAGATAAAGATCACTTTTACCATGTTTTAATCCTGATACAATAATTTTATTTTCTTTTGGCGACCATCTTGGATTTTTAAAAGCATCTACACCTTCGATATAATATTCGTTAAGTACTTTGGCCCTGTTCCCTTTTAACCCAACAACCATTAATTTGGTTTTTCCTTTTGAAAGTGAAGAAAGAACATATTTTTTTCCGTCGGGAGACCACGAACCTGCTGACTCAATATAATTAAAATCGTCAATGTGAGATTTTCTTACTGTACTGGTAAGTTTTTTAATAATTTCTTTGTCACTGGTTCTTGCCATCAGCAAATCAATGCTGATAACATTTTTATTGGTCAAAAAGGTAATATAATTGCCATCGGGGCTAATAACCGGCGAAAGATTTATTTCTCCTGAATTTTTTATTGTGAATAGTTCCCTGCCTACCGGGTATATTGTATCTTTTAGAAATGGTTTGTATGTTTTTTTAATCGATTTTTCCCATAAAACAGACAAAGAATCCGTATCCAGCCCAAAGAGCCTTCTTGTTGCGTTTTCCAGTCCATATTTAGCTGTAGTTGAAAGCAATGGTTTGATCATTGCATCTCCCCATATTCCTGTTACAAAAGCCCAGAAAGCGTGTCCATATCTGTAGGGGAAATATCTGTTTGGATATTTTGTCATTTCCTCAATGGTTGGAACATCATCATGGATAACAGCGTCTCTCAGCCACATTGCTGTTTTATTATCTCTTGGGCCTATAGACATATATTCTGCCATTCCCTCAATCATCCATAATGGTATGTTTTGCAATGATTCAAAGCCCAGGCTGTCGCTTTTTTTGATTAAATTATACTGAAAAACGTGTACCATTTCATGACCAAGAACATGATCTGTTTCTCTGTTCGATTCCATGAACGGCATGACTACCCTTTGTCTTAACCCTTCTGTTACCCCACCGGTTCCTACATTAATCAATCCGGATATGACCGTTGTTTGCTGAAAATCAGGGTGGTTATTGTATAATATCAGGGGATTGTTTTTTACTGTATCTCTGAAGATTGAAAAGTGTCTTTTATACCAGTGTTCTGTTTGACGTCCGAAATCTTCTATTATTTTAGTTGAATCTACATAATTATAAATATTGAAATGGGGAGTTTTATAAATAGAAAAATCGAATTGTTCATAATTTACTTTGTTTTGACCAAAATATTGAGAATAGGCAGATTTTGAATTTAAGGCAAAAAATGGGATAGTAAGTAATAGGGGGAATAATATTTTTTTATACATAAGATTAATCTTTAATGATAAAAATAAGACAAATTTTTTGGATGAGTACTTTACGGCACATTAAACGATTTTTTTTTATTAAAGTTTTTTAAATTACTTTTTTTTTAGCAATTTGTAACAAGAATGAAATTTTATTAAAATAATAAAAATAGCCTATGAATTCAAATAACTATTGTATTATTATGGCTGGTGGCACAGGAACCCGGTTCTGGCCATTGAGTACCAAATCTAAACCTAAACAATTTCTTGATATCCTTGGAACAGGGAGAAGCCTCCTGCAAATGACCTTTGACAGGTTTAAGAAAATTTGTCCGGTTAAGAATATTTTCATTGTAACAAATGAGAGATATAATAAAGTGATTAAAGAACAGCTTCCTGAGTTGTCTGATAATCAGGTGCTACTGGAGCCTGCAAAAAAAAATACAGCTCCTTGTATTGCTTATGCGAATTATAAAATCCAGGGAATTAATCCTGATGCAAATATAGTGGTCAGTCCTGCGGATCACCTGATTCTTGATGAAACAAAATTTATAAAAAATATTGAAGAGGGTTTGTTTTTTACCAGCAAAAATGATGCTTTACTAACCCTCGGAATTCAACCAACCCGTGCTGAAACTGGTTATGGCTATATTCAAATTAATGAGGAGAAGGAAGTAAAGGACAGTGAAAATATTTATAAAGTTAAAACTTTTACAGAAAAGCCTGATAAAGAGCTTGCTCAAAAATTTTATGAAAGTGGAGAGTTTTTTTGGAATTCAGGGATATTTATTTGGTCACTGAAGAGCATACAGGCTGCATTCAAAAAGTATTTAAGTGATGTAGATGAATTATTTGCTGAAGGAGTTGATAAATTTAATACGGAAGAAGAACATGATTTTATTTCGAAAGTTTACTTTAATTGTAAATCCATATCGATTGATTATGGGATAATGGAAAAAGCAGACAAAGTATTTGTTTATGTGTCAAAATTTGGCTGGGCCGACCTTGGCACCTGGAGCTCACTGCAGGAGCATCTTGATAATGATAAAAACAATAATGCGATTCATGGAAAAAATGTGCTTACCTATGATGTTAAAAATTCATTTATAAATTTTAAGGACGAGAAGCTTGTTGTTATTAAAGGGCTGGATAATTATATTATTGTGGAATCTGATGATAAACTATTAATATACAAGAAGGAGGATGAGCAGGAGATTAAAGAAATTGTAAATAAGCTTGAGAATGAAAAAGGATCCGAATATGTTTAATACTTGTCTATACTAAGAAACCGTTTTGATTTTATTAAAAATTTTACTTCACCAAATTTTGAAGATCTTATTTTCACTAGCCCCGACCTATCTTTAGGGCGGGGATTCAAATGTCTCTTCCATCCAAAGTTATTTTGTTAAAGTAAAATCAAAACAGTTTCTAAGAAATAAAAAAACCGGGATATTTAATTTGTCCCGGTTTTTGTTTTAAATATTATTATATTTTAGTATTCCCAAAGATCATGTTCCAACTGGAAGATCTCATTTCTAATTCTTCTTGCTTCAAGCAATGCATTGATTCCTGTTGTATAATCCCTTATTAAACGATTCTGGTAAACATTTGATTCCTGAACAATAAAGCTGTCGAAACGTCTTTGCTGGAAAAAATCATCAAAACTTACCCTTTGTGCATCATTATGACGGTTAAAAACTTCCCAGTTTGCAAAGAGGTTTCTTGCTTCCGGATAATATATCCAGAATGCCTGGGATTTTCTTTTATCTCCAGTATCTTCGTCTATATATTCTCTAATAGGGCAAATTCCCACTACTCTTACTTTCAATTGTGAATATTTTTTATCAAAATACCATTGTTCTTTAATCAGGTATTTCTTTATTTCTTCATATTTAATTTCTCCTGGTATAACCTCTTTTTTGTAAGATCCATCAGGTTGTTGGATTCTTTGGGTATCTGATTTATAACCAAGTTCAGCATATGCTTCATCTCTTGTGATGAGGTTATCAAAAAGATCGTCAGAATATACTGTTAGTCCTTCTTTGTCAATTCCATGTACGATCAATTGAATGAGGCTTTTTCTGTCATCCATTTTTTTCAGTGGAAAGTACAGTGGATGGTTCATTTTTTTGCGGCAATCAATCATTTGCCATGTTTTCTTCGTCCACATCACATCAGCTTCTCTCAGATGTACATATGGCATTGGTTTCTTGGCCGGAATATTTTCTTTTGTATAAATATCGTCTTCCACCGTTTGGGCTTTTGTTTCTTGTGGATTAATGCTAATAAAAATTGCACCCAGGATTAAAAATAGAAAGAATCGTTTCATAATATTGTTCATTTTAAACTTTATTTATTCAATTGTGAAAACAATAGGATTTAGCCTTTTTACTGTTCCATCTGGTCCAACAGCTCTTAAATCCTCAAAAGTTACTTTAGAATTTCTTCGGATGTTTTGTTGCATCCATTTTCTGACTTGCTGATCAATTCTGTTGCTTTTTCGTGTAATATCTTTAATATAGCCACCTCTGTCTGTTGTTGTTACTGTGTATTGTGTTACAGTATATTCAAGGTCAAAGAGAAAATCTTCCATTTCAGCAAAAACAGCACTTTGGGCTACCAGCAGATTTTTATTGATGTCTCCTCCTGATTTGCCTGCTACATTAGCTGTTGGTGTTGGGAGTCCTTTAACCCTGAATGTTTGCGAGCCATAAGATCTGAATTGACCATCTGTTTCAGCGCTTACCCTTATAATACAGTTGCGCCCAACAGCATTTGGCATCACTTCATAATTACCGGCCCCCAGCTTCCGGATTGAACCATTGGTCATTCTTGGCCTTATTTTATTACTAGGTACACCGGGAACTGAAATACTTACAGGATTTGGAATACCCACATAAAAAACATTCATTTTTGTTGGAGAAATTACAACATTCGGCCTTGCTACGCGATAGGAGCGACGGAAAGGCTTTTTAATTGTATCTCCTTCGGGCCCTGTTAATTTAATAATTCCGCCCCATTCATGTTGTCCTAAACGAGATGTTTTTTGTATGTATTTTCCTTTTCCTTCATCCTTGCCAACGTGCAGAGTGTCGTCAACTCTTGTCATTCTGTAATCATACGTGCCATCTGCTCTTTGAATACTATCCCATTCACCAATAAGAATAACCGGGGGAGCGGTTGTGTCCCTTGCAGCCAGGAAGACATCGGCACGGTATTCATTACCCCTGATAATATCACTTGAATTTGGTATAATAGTAGCTTCAAGTTTGTTAAAATTAAACTCGCCAGCATTAATTTGTTTTAATAAATAATCTATAATCTCCGATTCTGCATTCCTAATATCAGCCTGCATCTTACTGAGCAAGGTCAATGTAGCTGCAAGAGGGATATTATAAAAATGTTTTCTTTCCCAGCTTTTTTTCTCATAACCTTCCAGTCTGGGTGGATCTGATGTATCTAAACCGCTCTTTATTGAATTGATGATCTTAACATCATTCGTATCAATCAGACTTAGAAGGTGTTTTCTGAATTCATTGATTTTTTTCTTAAGGGTGTACGCCTTTCCATTTTGTGCTTCCCCTTTACCAATTAAAATACGTGTTGAGGTATTCCAGTGAGCTCCTCCTTTTACTTTGCTATGATGAATGATTGTATCTCCATCTTCTGTTATTTCCAGCGCTTCATTTTCTGTAATATTTGCGCCCTGGTTTTCTTTGATAATATATACTTTCAGTTCATTCTGGATATAATTGTATAACTCATCTGCTCTTCTATGAACTTCATCTGCTTTGTCTTTCCATGGACCTGCTTTTTGCTTATTTATTGCAGCTTCTTCTGCTATATCATCATAAATAGTCTCATTTTTCTTTGAAAAATTGGTGGTTGTTTTCTTAATTCCATTGTTAACCAAACGGAAAGCATCCAATACCTCTGCTGATACATTCATTGCTAACATAGCTGTTAGCACTAAATACATCATACCAATCATTTTTTGACGAGGAGTTTCTTTGCCGTGACCCATACCGTACTTTTTCTTTTATCAACTATTATTATTCATGACAGACATTGCAGACAGCATATTTCCATAAACTGAATTTAATTCTTCAAGGTTTTGATTCAGCTTAGAAATTTCTTCTCTGTACTTTTCCGTTTCATCAACAGATGCTCTTAAATCTTTCATTATATGATCCATTTCGCCATATATACCTTGCGTTGTCTTTACATGTTCATTCGTATTTTTTAATTGTAATTCATACGCTGCGTTCAGAGCAGAAAGATTCTTGTTCATTTCTTCCAGTTTTTCATTAAATGTGTTATTTTCCTGAGTTACACTGGAACGCACATTGTCCGATATGTCTTTGTACGCATTTGAAAGGTCATCTCCTGATTCTTTTACTCTTTCTGCAAAAGATTTGCCACCTTCCTCCATTTGGTCGGCCATGTTTTTCCCTGATTCTTTTATTCTTTCCGCAGATTCACGATAGATTCCACTGAGTTCTTCAATGGACTGGCCCAGATCGTTGTTAGATTTGTTATAGGTTTCTGTTAAATAGTTAATTGACTCAGATGCTGCTTGTAAGTTGTCTACATATTGATTAGTAGCAATGCTGGCATCTGAAACTTCACTAATATTTTTTGTGGTTTCGTTTAGTTTTTTCAGTCCATCACTAAGTTGTTCGAAGAGTTCTGGCGATATATCCGCATTTTCAAGCATTTCATTCAACTTGTTTATAGCGCCACCTGTTCCTGCTGAAACACCAGTCGCACCAGCCTGAGCAGTTTCTTCACCTGCGCCAGCTCCCGGGGCAGCACCAGCAACACTACCTCCGCCGGCACCAGGAGCACTCGCATAGCTTTCCATAGCCTCTCTTCTTGCCCGGTTTCTTTCTCTTGCTTCTTCCGGATCTTCTTCTATTCCTGCAAGTTCAGGGTATACAATAGACCAGTCTACCTCTTCATGTTGTGGTTCAAATGCTGAAAAGAAGAAAATTATTGCTTCTGTACTCATTCCAATAATCAGAGCCGGTCCAGCCCAGGCCCAGTGCTGTAATTTTGCCAATGCTCCAATTAGCACTACCGAGGCACCCCAACCATAGAGTTTAGCCATAAATTTTCGCCAACCGGCAGTCTGAACTAATTCTTGAATACTAATCATAGCTAGAGTAATTTAAATTTTTATTTTTTCCCTCCCAGGTAAGATCTTACATTTCTGAATCCAATATATGCTCTTGTTGAATCCTTATATTCGTAAGTTCTTGTTCCGTTTTGTAAATAATATCCTATATCTTTCCATGAACCTCCTCTGACAACTTTCCTTTTCATTGCCGGAGTTTCGTTAGGCTTGGATTGGTATTGATAATTAGGATTCATATCATGAGTAAAGAAGTATGCGGACTCATCGTATGCATTCGCCGTCCATTCTGCCACATTACCAGCCATATCGTATAATCCGTATTCGTTTGGTGCATAACTTCCAACCGCCATGCTTATAAGTCCTCCGTCATCTACGTAATTACCGCGGAGTGGCTTGAAGTTTGCAAGAAAACAGCCCTCTTTATTTCTTGTATAAGGTCCGCCCCATGGATATGGGTTAAGATCCAGATTTCCTCTTGCTGCATATTCCCATTCAGCTTCGGTGGGTAATCTGTAGTCCTGAACACCTCCTTGTCCTTGACCTTTAAGCTGTGTGTTCAGAAGCTTTGTTCTCCATATTGAAAATGCTTTAGCCTGATCCCAGCTTACTCCAACTACAGGATAATCTGCATATGCCGGGTGGGAGAAATAAGAATCAGCATAAGGTTCATTATAAGAATAGGTAAAGTCACGAATCCAGCAAAGCGTATCAGGATATACATTGATTTTTCCACGCATGATAAATGCTCTTCTCCCATCGATATCCATTGATTCACCTTGTGAATTAATTACTTTTCCTTCATATTGTTTTGTATCGAAATTATATTGGTTTGATCTTTTGGCTGCTTGTTGCATATCAATCCAATAGTATTCATACATTAAAAGTCTTGTATCAATTTGCTTTTGCCCAAAGAGTCTGTCTTGTTTTGTATAATACATTTCGTTAATGATCTCTCTCTGAGCTTCATCTGTAGGATCGATTTCAACTTCCCAGTTGATTCTGGGGGGGTCAATTGGATTTCCAAATTGATCTTCTGTTATGAGGAAGTCTTCAATTTGCTGACCCAATTTTTGTCTTAATATTGAGTCTTTTACATAATTTACAAATTGGCGATATTCACTATTTGTAATTTCAGTGTCATCCATCCAGAATGCATCAACTGATAATGTTTTGGTTTTTGTGGTCATGGCCCATGATGCACTTTCATCACTTGGCCCCATCTTAAAACTTCCCATTGGAATAAAAACCATTCCATATGGATTACTTTCATACCAATCTTTTGTATCAACACCAACAAGTTCTCCTGATTTCTTGGGATTACTGCAGCCGAATGCGAAAGCTATAACGGTGATCAAGACTAATAATTTCTTCATAATACTAATAGATTTATTTTGCAAAATAACAATTTTTTAATTAACTACAAAAATCTTATACTTTTATATTTCTTGGGGCTTTTGTCTGCTTTTGCATCGAAACAAAAACCAACCATAATTTCATGTGAACCCTGATTATATTTACTTAATTCTGAAACTGAAAAATCGTATGCATAGCCTACACGTACCCAGTCAAATAGTTTTGCACCTACCATACCTGTTAATGTTTTATCGGTTCTTAATGAAACGCCACCCCAAAACTTTTTATTGTACGAGATTTGAGTATTAAATCCAATTTGAGAGGTGGAACCGTCCGATTGAACCAGCATAGAAGGATTTAGTGAAAATTTGCTATCCGAAATCTGTATTCTGTAACCTGAAATAAGGTAATAATTTCTAATTATTGCAGGTTCTGCATTCGATTCCTGGCTGCTAAACCTTGGTTCATTTAAATGAGTGGAAGATAAACCAATATATAAGTCTTCCGTATTATAATACACTCCAAAACTCAGGTCAAGAGCAAATTCATCTTTGATTTCGCTTGGTATTGCAGGATCTTCACTCACGGCACTATGTATTCCGGTTCCCGTGGGAATATTCCAGTTCGGTTCCAATGAGTAATTTATGATGCCTCCATTAACACCAAAGGCCAGCATTCCATCCCAGACATCAAACCTGTAGGCCAGAGCTAAATTGGCTCCCAGGTTGTTGTTGAATCCGATTTTATCCTGAAGAATTGATAAACCTATTCCGGCATCTATTCCGAATGGATGAATTGCTGCATCAACATTGAAAACACTGATTTCAGGTGCTCCTTCAAATCCAAACCATTGTTGCCTGTGGAGGGCTGTTACACAAATTTTACCATGACTACCTGTGTAGGCAGGGTTGTAGGATAATTTTGTGAACATATTCTGGCTGAATTGAGGATCCTGCTGACTTACAGCAACTGTCGTCAAAAGAAAAATTGAAAAGAATGTTGCTCCAATTTTTTTCATAAAAATCCTATATGTCCTCAACTTTGTTATTACTGAACGTAAAATAAAAAAAAATATTCTTGTAAAACAAATTTATCAACAATAAATGTTGATAACATTAACCTTATACTTCAAAAGGGTAGATAAGGTTACTTTCAAAATGTATTTTTTTACAAAGAATTTTAGTTGTTTGCCTTAAGGATCGGAGGATTAGGTGTTAAAATTAATTTTTTTGTAAAATTTTAACCACTTTTCAGGAAATTCCAGATTTGTTGCCAAAAGATAATCTTTATATGTACAGGGTATTGTAAAATTTTTATTTTTTTGAGGGGTAGGTATTTCCATCCACCATCTTTCTGTTTTCTCGCTTTTATAGAATATCAGGGAATGTTTTTCAATGTCTACCAGAAACTTTTTAATATGTTCATCTTCCAATGGATTTTCAATAATTCTTGAGCTATAACCATTTATAATAAACCATATAATTTGGCTTATTAATTTGTTTGTCAAACCTTTTTCATTATGATCATAAATCGCCTCAGAGATGCTTACGACCTTAGAGGAGTTACTAATTCCTGCATATTGAGCTATCTGACAGATTTCTTCAGCATAAAAACCATTGGGTTGAATTTTATCCTGGGCAGGGGCTTCTGAGTTTTTGAGGGCATTAATGCTGAAAGAGCAAAAGTCTGAATCTCTCAGAAGAGGCTCTGCCTCTTTTAAATCTCCTCTGAGAAAGCCAATTCTGTTTTTCTCAAAGTTTTTATATTCTTTAAAAACATTAATGATTTCTTCTGACTGGAAATAAGTTTGATACCCTAAGTTGTTGTAATTTAAATCATCAATCGATATAAAATTACTGGATAATATATTTTTCAAACTTGAGAAATCCGGATCTATTTCGCTGTAGTTGGGTTTTGAAGGGAGCGCTTTTAAAATACCCAGGTTGTAAATACCGGATCCTCCAAAAACAATTGAAAAGATATTTTTTTTGTTTAGATAATTTATTATTTCTTTTAGTCCTATTAAACTATCCTTTAAATTTTTTCCTTTTTTTAAATCACCAAGGTCAAAAATGTTGTGTGAAAGATTTTGCGGGAGCGATAATTTGTATAATTCTTTCCTTATTGGCGTAGTGATGCTATTTGCAACTTGTTCTTTATTAAAAAGGTAAGGAACCCCGATCAAGGCCACACTTTCATTAGCCAGCTCTTTTTCAGGAAAATTTTTGTCGTATAGGATTATTTTTTCACATAGATTCCCGGAGAATTCAGATTTTTCGAGTTTTACTGGATTAAGATATGAGGCCGGACCCATGAGTTACTTTGTTTTGTTGTTTTTGTTAGAACCTTTTGATTTCTTTGTTTTTGCAGATTTTTTTGTTGTTTTTCTCGTTGTTTTTTTCTTTGTTGATTTTTTTGTGTTGTTGTTTTTTTCTTCTTTTTTATTAATGATCTCCAGACAATCTTTTTCGGTCATTTTTTCCGGATCATTATTTTTTGGAATTCTGTAGTTCTTGCTTTTGTAATTAATGTATGGACCGAATCTTCCTTTTAATATTTGCAGATCATTATTTTTAAAGGATTTTATGATTTTCTTTTTATCTCTTTCTCTTTTTTCGTTAATTAATTCTATTGCTCTATCAAGCTTTATTTTAAAAGGATCATCGATTCCTTTTTTCAGAGATGCATATTTTGAATCATGTTTTACATAAGGACCAAAACGGCCAATCCCCACAGTAACTTCTTTTCCTTCAAATTTACCTATTTTTCTGGGTAATTCAAATAATTTAAGGGCTTCATCCAGTGTGATTGTCTCCAGATGTTGTCCTTTTTGTAATCCTGCAAATTTTGGCTTTTCTTCTTCCTCTCTTGTTCCTAGTTGTACCATAGGTCCGTATGGTCCTATTTTTGCCGAAACCTGCCGCCCTGTTTTTGGATCTGTACCCAGAATTCTTTCACCTACACTTTTCCCTGATATTTCAAGAGTTTCTTCGACTTTTTCATGGAAGGGGACATAAAATTTATCAATCATTTTATTCCATTTTAATTGCCCTTCAGCAATGGTGTCAAATTGTTCCTCCACATTTGCAGTAAAATTATAATCAATCACCTCTTCAAAATACTTTTTCAGGAAGTCATTTACTACCATCCCTATATCATTGGGGAAAAGTTTTCCTTTTTCAGAACCCGCCATTTCGGTTTTTTTCGATTCAGAGATTTTGTCTTTATCCAGGACTAATTCATTATATTCTCTGGGGGTTCCGAAACGATCTTCTTTTACTACATAACCCCGGTCCTGTATTGTAGAAATGGTTGGGGCATATGTAGATGGTCTTCCGATTCCTAATTCTTCAAGTTTTTTCACCAGGCTGGCTTCTGTATACCGTGGCGGATGAAGAGAGAATCTTTCTGTGGCTTTTATAGTTTTTTTGTCTAGTTTTTGATTAACTGATAGATCAGGCAATAATCCTTTTTTGTCACTTTCTTTTTCTTCATCTGTGGATTCCATATAAATTTTCAGGAAACCATCAAATTTCAGCACTTCGCCTGTAGCTACAAATTGATATTCCTGGTTTGAAATATCTATTTTAACGTTTGTTTTTTCAAGTTCAGCCGGACTCATCTGGGAGGCAACTGTTCTTTTCCAGATCAGGTTGTATAATTTTTTTTCAGCTTCGGTGCCACTAACAGTTGTGTTTTGTAAATAAGTTGGCCTTATAGCTTCGTGAGCCTCCTGGGCTCCTTTTGATTTAGTTTGGTATTTTCTTGTTTTCAGGTACTTTTCACCAAACTGTGATTGTATAATTTCTTTAGATCCTGCAATTGCGGCATTTGAAAGATTTACAGAATCTGTTCTCATGTATGTGATTTTACCTGCTTCGTATAGTTTTTGTGCTACTCTCATTGTTCTTTTAACAGAAAATCCCAGTTTTCTGCTTGCTTCCTGTTGTAGTGTTGATGTAGTAAAAGGCGGAGCCGGATTCTTTTTTGATGGCTTTTTAGTGATATCAGCAACATGATAATCAGCAGTTTTACACTTTTCTAAAAAGGATTTTACTTCTTTTTTAGTTTTAAGCCTTTTAGGTAATTCTGCAGATATTTCATTCTTGTCTGCATCAAAAATTCCTGTGATTTTATAGGAAGATTCACTTTTAAAATTGATAATTTCTCTTTCGCGTTCAACTATTAATCTCAGGGCGGCTGATTGTACCCTGCCGGCTGATAGTGAGGGTCTTACTTTTCTCCATAATACCGGTGAAAGCTCAAAACCAACAAGTCTGTCCAGTATTCTCCTTGCCTGTTGGGCATTTACCAGGTTTATGTCAATATCTCTTGGTTTGTTGATGGCATTTTTTATAGCTTCTTTTGTAATTTCATGAAAAACGATTCGTTTTGTTTTTTCAGGAGTTAAGTTTAAAACTTCATATAAATGCCATGCAATTGCTTCTCCTTCGCGGTCTTCATCAGTTGCGAGCCAGACTGTTTTTGCTTCTTTAGCTAATTTTTTTAGTTCTCTGACAATTTCTTTTTTATCTTCAGGAATTGTATATTTGGGCTGATAATTTTTTTCAACATCAATACCATAATTCTTTTTTTCAAGATCTCTGATATGACCATAACTGGATTTTACAAGGAAGTTTTTTCCTAAAAATTTTTTTATAGTTTTGGCCTTTGCGGGCGACTCTACAATCACTAAATTATCTTCCATAAAAAAATGGATTTATTATAATATAATTAAAAACGGCAAAGTTAATACAATTAAAATATCAACATCAAAAAAATATTAAATAAAATATTTCTAATCTAAATCGTTTAAAATGAGGTTTAAAATAAAATTTACCAGAAAGAATTACTTACGTTTGTTTTGGACATTGTTTGCGCTTCCTTTTGTCTTCCTGATTGTTATCTTTTCTTTGATTGGGATGGAAACATTTGGTCCTCTTCCAACTTTTGAAGATCTTGAGAACCCTGATAATAACAGGGCTTCGTTGGTTTATTCCGAAGATGGAGAAATGCTTGGAAAGTTTTATGATCAAAACCGGACTTATATAGATTTCAGAGAATTATCTCCAAATATAGTACATGCTCTTTTGGCTACAGAGGATATCCGTTTTCATAAGCATTCCGGAATAGATGCCAGGGGATTAATCCGTGTGGCTGTAAAGACTATTTTAATGGGTAAACGAGCCGGAGGAGGTAGTACAATCACCCAGCAACTTGCAAAGAATCTGTTCCCAAGAGATAACCTAAGACAAAGCACACAGATTGGTCGAGCCATGCATCTTATGGTGACAAAATTCAAGGAATGGATTACAGCAGTTAAGCTTGAGAGGAATTACACCAAGAAAGAAATTATGGTAATGTATTTGAATACAGTGGCTTTTGGTGGGCAATCTTATGGAATTAAATCGGCTGCAAAGACTTATTTCAATACAGTACCTGATTCCCTGAAGATTGAACAGGCTGCAACACTTGTTGGTATGCTGAAAGCTCCTACGCGGTATTCTCCTGTTCTTCATCCTGAGCGCTGCAAACAGAGAAGAAATATAGTATTGGGGCAGATGAACAAATATGATTATTTATCTGATGCCAGGTTTGATTCACTAAGTCTTTTACCATTAAATATTGATTATAAGGTTAGAGACCATAATGAAGGTCCGGCAACTTATTTTCGTGCTTATTTGAGAAAAACCATGATAAGAAATAAGCCCAAAAGAGAGCAATATATTACAGAGCAATCGTATAAAGAAGATTCTACTGAATGGGCAAATAACCCCCTTTACGGATGGTGCAATAAAAATAAAAAACCAGATGGAAGTTCTTACGATCTTTTTAAAGATGGATTAAGAATCTATACAACTATAAATTCTGAACTACAGGAAAAAGCTGAAAATGCAGTTAAAAAGCATCTTGGTGAAGATCTTCAGGAAAAATTCTTTGAAGAGAAAGAAGGAATGAGGAATGCGCCGTTTTCAAAAGATCTTACCCAGGAACAAATTGATAATATAATTGAACGTTCTATAAAAAGAACTCATCGCTATTATGTTTTAAACCGACAAGGACTTAAGATGGATTCAATCATGGCTGTATTTAACAAACCCGTTGACATGGAAGTTTTTACATGGGGCGGGAAGGTTGATACTACTATGAGCCCATTGGACTCAATACTATATTATAAGCATTTTCTCAGGGCTGGTCTGATGTCTATGAATCCTAAGAATGGTCATGTGAAGGCTTATGTAGGCGGTCCTAATTTCAGATACTTTAAATTTGATCATGTAACTCAGGGAAAAAGACAGGTAGGATCAACAATAAAGCCTTTTATGTATACACTGGCGATGCAGGAAGGTTATTCCCCTTGTTATAAGGTAGCTAATGTTCCGAATACATTTTATATTAATGATACAACTACATGGACACCAAAAAATTCGGGTCCATCAAAATACGACGGAGAGATGGTGACCTTAAAATGGGGGCTTGCTCATTCTGTAAATTATATTTCTGCCTGGCTGATAAAACAATTTAACGCTCAGGCAGTAATTGATGTTATGCGTAAGATGGGAATTGAAAGTCATATTGATCCGGTTCCTTCTATCTTTTTAGGAACTTCAGATATATCTCTTTATGAGATGGTTGGAGCATACAGTACATTTGCCAACAAGGGAGTCTATATTGAACCTTATTTTGTTACCAGAATTGAAGATAAAGAAGGGAATGTAATAACTACATTTAAACCCAAACAGAGTGAAGCCGTCAGTGAACAAACAGCATATCTGATGTTAAATTTGTTACAGAATGTGGTGAAGGAAGGAACAGCAATCCGGTTAAGACTTACCTATGATATGAACCATGAAATAGCAGGAAAAACAGGAACTACACAGAATCAGTCAGATGGCTGGTTTATGGGTGTGACTCCTAACCTGGTGTCTGGTGTTTGGGTTGGTGGTGAAAACAGGGGTATTCATTTCAAGGGAATTAAATTAGGACAGGGAGCAAACATGGCATTGCCTATTTGGGCTCTCTATATGAAAGGCGCTTATGAAGATGAAAAGCTGAATTATCCCTTGTCTAAAGATGACGAATTTGAAGCACCGGAGGAATTCAATTATGTGCTGGATTGTGAAAAATATGAAAAAATGAATCAGGGACGCTCAGATCAAAGGGAAGATGATTTTTTCTAGACCTCAATATTTGGAATAGAATTTAAAAGCATTTTTGTATATTGATTTTTGGGAGCTTCAAATATATTATCTGAGGCTCCTTTTTCAATTATTTCACCTTCTTTCATTACAGCAATTGTATCAGCCATGAATCGTACGACAGAAAAATCATGCGAGATAAAAACATAGGTTAATTCATATTTTTCTTTCAGATCTTGCAGAAGGTTTAATACTTCTGCCTGTATTGAAACATCCAGAGCTGAAACCGATTCGTCGCAAACTATGAAAGATGGCTGTAAGGCCAGGACTCTTGCTATTGCAACTCTTTGTCTTTGCCCTCCGGATAATTCATGGGGATACCGACGAAGGAAATCTTCTCCCAATCTTACATCATTTAATAATTCTTTTACTTTTAACTGGGTTTCTTTTTTGCTGTTGGTATAATGATAGTAGTTTATTGGTTCAGATATTATTTTTTCTACAGTAGGTTTAGGGTTTAATGATGAGTAGGGATCCTGAAAAATTATTTGGGCTTCCTGGCGAAAGTTTTTAAGCTTTCTTCTGTTTAAACTTTTTAAATTATTTCCCTGGTAATAAATATCTCCGTTGGTTGTATATAAAAGTTTAAGCATCAACCTGCCCAGGGTAGATTTACCGCAACCTGATTCTCCTACCAGTCCAAGTGTTTCATGTTTGTGAATCCGGAGAGAAACATTTTTTATAGCTTCCACTGTTTTTTTCGGTTTACCCAGGAAATTTGTTTTTACCGGAAATGATTTTGATACATTTTCAAGCGAAAAAAGAACATCTTCGAATTTCTTTTTGTATTTTTTTTCACGTCTGGATGTTGTTATTGATGAATCCTGACTAAAATCCTGTAGTGTTTTTAGTCTTTCTGGTTTATATGAAACAGGGGGTCGGCAGGCCAGCAACCCTTTGGTATAAGCGTTTCCCGGATTAGTGATTATTGGCTTTTTGCTGTTTAGTTCCACAATTTTTCCATTGTTCATTACAGCTATTGTATCTGCAATTTCCGACACAACACCCAGATCATGTGAAATAAAGATCAGGCTCATATTATATTTCTGTGTCAATTCCTTTAACAGATTAAGAATTGATTTTTGAACAGTTACATCAAGTGCTGTGGTTGGTTCGTCAGCAATCAGTATTTTGGGGTTGCACGAAACAGCCATAGCTATCATAACACGCTGTTGTTGTCCTCCTGACAACTGGTGAGGGTAGCTCTTAAAAATTCTTGAGGGTTCGGGAAGTTTAACCTGTTCAAAAAGATGCAAACATAACTCCCTGGCTTCCGATGGTTTAAGTTTCTGATGTTCCAGTATGTTTTCAACAACCTGGTTTCCACATGTGAAAGCCGGGTTTAATGCAGACATGGGTTCCTGGAAAATCATTGCAATTTCATTCCCCCTTATGGCTCTCATTGATTTATCATTAAGCCCTGTCAAATCAACTGAGTCATGCTTCCTGAAAAATTCTATTTTTCCGGAATTTATAGTTGATGCAGGAGGGAGGAGGTTAAGAATGGATAATGCTGTAATTGTTTTTCCGGAACCTGATTCTCCAACAATCCCTAGAGATTCTCCTTTGCCCAGATCAAAAGAAATATGATCTACTGCTTTCACAACAGGGAGTTGAGAGGCAAAATGAATACTCAGATTCTGAACGGAAAGTATTTTTTCTTTCATAACTTAACGAAAGATTCGGTTGAACAAATCCTGAACCGTATTAATCATAACAACTTCTATGTTGTAGTTATTTGTTTGAAGTTTGTTATAGCCAGAGATAAAAATTTTGCTGAAGCCAATTTTTTCAGCTTCCTGAATTCTTTGTTCTATCTGGCTTACTGCTCTTATTTCTCCTGACAAACCCACTTCTCCTGCAAAACATACATTCCCGGGTATGGTTTTATCGGTTAATGAAGATAAAACAGAAGCTATTATTGAAAGATCAATAGCCGGATCGATTACTTTTATTCCTCCTGCAATATTGAGGAAAACATCTTTGTTGTAAAGATTCAGATTGCCTTTCTTTTCCAGCACGGCAAGCAACATGCTTAATCGCCTGCCATCGAATCCGGTTGTGGTTCTTTGAGGAGTTCCATAAGGGGAGGCACTGACAAGAGCCTGAATTTCAACCAAAAAAGGGCGGATTCCATTGATGGTTGCTGCAATAGCCACTCCGCTTAAGTCATTATTGCTTTGGTTTATAAGTAGTTCTGATGGGTTTAGCACTTCTTCCAGTCCAAAATTGTGCATTTCAAAAATACCTATTTCCGAGGTTGACCCAAACCGGTTTTTCAGCGAACGCAATACGCGGTAGATATAGTTGTGATCTCCTTCAAATTGCAATACTACATCTACAATGTGTTCCAGGACTTTTGGTCCGGCTATGCTCCCTTCTTTATTAATGTGGCCGATCAATAAAACAGGAATTGCCGAGGCTTTAGCAAATCTTAACAATTGGCTAGCTGATTCTCTCACCTGGGATATATTTCCCGGCGAAGAATCGATGTTTTCAGAAAATAATGTCTGGATAGAGTCTACGATGAGCAGGTCGGGTTTGAATTCTTTAGTTTTAGCGATAACCTCTTCTAAAGATGTTTCATTGAGAAGATGTACTTTTTCATTTTTTTTATTAATTCGATCAGCCCTTATTTTTATTTGCCGGAGACTCTCTTCACCTGAAACATAAAGGCTTTTCATTTCATTGGACTGCAATGCAATCTGCAGTGCAAGGGTGGATTTTCCTATTCCAGGTTCACCTCCAATGAGCACGACAGAACCCGGTACTATTCCACCACCCAGAACTCTGTCTACTTCATTATAGTTTGCCGACAAACGTGGTTCTTTTTCCAGGGATATCTCTGAGAGAGGTTTGATATCATTGGTGTCTTCACTACGGAAGGTTTCCTTTTTGTTCTTTGACCCTGAAATTCGTTTTTCTTTATAGGTATTCCATTGCTGGCAATACGGACATTTTCCAATCCATTTCGGGGAGTCTGCTCCGCAATTGTCGCAGACATAAACTATCTTATCTTTTTTGGCCATAACGGGTATGTGAGTTACTCTTTAATTTTATTTATAACGGAAGAGGTTGAGTAACCTTCAGTCAGGTTTACTGTTATTATCTCGCCTCCATTTGACTCAACCACGTCGGCTCCTACAATATCTTCTTTCTGGTAATCGGCTCCTTTCACCAACACATCAGGTTTGATTTGTTCTATTAAATTATAAGGGGTGTCCTCGTTAAAAAAGACCACAGCAGTAACAAAAGTCAGCGAAGCTAATACAAGCGCCCTTGATTTTTCATCCTGAACGGGCCTTTGGGGGCCCTTTATATTTTTTACGGATTGATCGGTATTCAGACCTATAACTAAAACATCGCCCAGAGAAGCTGCTTTTGCCAGGTATTCAATATGACCGCGGTGGAGTATATCAAAACAGCCGTTTGTAAACACGAGCCGGTGATTTTTGAGCCTCCAGTATGTGAGCAATGGAGTAAGCTTTTCTTTATTTATTATTTTTTGGTTCAGTATTTCCAGATAATTCATTTTGGGTATATTTTTGTTTTGATTTTTTATTTTGGATCATTAGCATAATAAAAGAGAAAGCGCCGAGCAAAATAATCAGCAAAGCCTGGGATTCATGTGAAAGGGTTGCGTAGGCAACTCCGTTTGTTTTGGGAATTCCGTAAATCATTAATGCTGAGGCTACCAATATATGATAAACACCTATTCCACCCTGAATAGGGAGCGAAAGCCCAATTCCTGCAATTATCATTATAAATAATCCATCAATTGGTTTAAGGACTGAAGTGGAAGGCAGGGCAAAAAAGAGGAGGTAGGCCATAAGGAAATACATAATCCATATAACAATAGTGTGAAAAATGAATTTCCAGCGGTCCTCCATTTTAGCTATTGTTTTCAGTCCGGATATAACCCCTCTTAGTATTTTGTTGATTTTTTTTATCAGGGGTTCTTTGGAGAATTTTTTAAACAGGAGATAAATTCCTGTAAAAACGAATCCGACTATTAATATAACAAGCAGCCAACTCCACAATGACAAGTCAAAGGTTCTGGATAAAGCATTTTTCACAGGCAAAAAGATTTTTTCAGAAATAAACTGCCCAAATACGCCCACTTTGACAAAGAATACATATAAGAAAATAAGAATCAGCACGAACAGGTCAATGGCTCTCTCCATGAGAACAGTCCCTAACAATAAATCAATGGGCACTTTATCAGATTTCCGGAGGGTGGCGCAGCGTGTTATTTCACCAATCCTGGGGAAGGCAAAATTTGCAGTATACCCTACCATCAGGGCAAAGAAAACATTTTTAACCGGAGGATGGTAATTAAGCGGTTTGATAAGAAGTCTCCAACGAATGGCTCTGCTAATATATTCAATAACCCCGGCAAGTAAGGAAAGCGTTAACCAGAAATAATTAGTTTTTTTCAGACTATTTAAAAAATCTTCCAGGCTTACTCCTTTAAAGGCATAATACAAAAGTATAATACCTATTGATAAAAAAAGGATAAACCGAATTGTTTTAAATAGTTTTTTTTTCAATGAGTGTTAGATGATTTTATTGGTTGCTGTATCGGGGAAAATTAATTTTGGTTTGAATTGTTTTGCCTCATCAATTTCCAGTGAAGCATATGAGATGATAATAATTACGTCATCTACGGCAGCCTTCCTGGCGGCAGGTCCGTTCAGACAAATCTGTCCGGTTCCTCTTTCTCCTTTAATCACATAAGTATCCAGTCGTTCTCCGTTGTTAATATTTACAACCTGTACTTTTTCATTTTCTATAATGTTTGCTGCTTCCATTAAATCTTCATCAATGGTAATACTGCCGACATATTGCAGGTTGGCATCGGTTACACGAACTTTATGTATCTTTGATTTAACAACTTCTATATTCATAATTTACTGCTTATTCTATTACAAATTTAAAAATAATATTTCACATTGTCTATTAATCTGACATTTCCAACCCATGCAGCTGCAAAGGCTCTTATTTGTTTTGTATCCTTCCAGTTGTGAATGGGTTGTAAATTTTTTTCATTCACTATTTCAATATATTCTACGTTGATATGTGGATTTTTGTTTAATTCATTTTTCATCCACTCTTTTAAATCTTTAACTGACTTTTGCTCTGCCATCTCTTTTCCTTTGAAAAGGATTTCTGAAATTTTTGTGGCGCTCTTTCTTTCTTCCTTTGAAAGTCTCTTGTTTCTTGAGCTCATGGCCAGGCCATCATCTTCCCGGATTATAGGACAGCCAACAATTTGGGTGTTCATGTTCATTTGCCTTGATAATTCCCTTATTATGGCCAGTTGCTGAAAATCTTTTTCTCCAAAATAGGCTTTATCGGGTTGAATAATTTCAAGAAATTTGCTGACAATTTGGGCAACGCCATTAAAATGACCCGGTCGATGTGCTCCTTCCATTACATTCTGCAATGCTCCAAAATCAAATTGGCGGTTGTCGGTCTCAGGATACATATCCTCTTCTGAAGGAGTAAAGGCGATATCGCATCCCTGCCTTGATAAAATATCCAAATCTTTGTCAATGTTTCTCGGGTACTTTTTAAAGTCGTCCCTTTCGTTAAACTGTGTGGGATTTACGAAAATACTTGCTACCGTAATGTCATTTTCTTTTTTAGCGCAATCTATCAAAGACAGGTGTCCCATGTGCAAAGCGCCCATTGTGGGTACAAACCCGATGGTTTTGTTTTGGTTTTTCAGAGTTTTTAATCGTTCCCTGAAAAGATTTTTGCTTGTAAATGTTTCCATGTTAGCTTTTTATTAAATCAAAGCCGGTGCAAAGATATGCATTAAATAAAAGTTGTAAAAGAAATTTTAAAGGATTTATATATTCTTTTTTAAAAAAACTTTTTAGATTTATTATTCCTTATTTTTCATAAAAATATTAACTTTGACATCTGAAATCGGGGACTTAGCTCAGTTGGCTAGAGCGTTTGACTGGCAGTCAAGAGGTCACGGGTTCGAATCCCGTAGTCTCCACAACCTTTCTTTTTAAATTAGCTTTTCAGATAAATTTCTAATATTTAGTCCATTAAAGTTTCCAGAGCTCATAAACAGAAAATTAGAGTCTGTATTTTTAAAGGATAGTAAAAACTTTTCAAGTTCTTCTGTACTGTTAAATACCTTTATGTTTCCAGAACGGAAGCTTTTTTGAATGTCTGATTTTTCGATCATTTCCAGTTTTTTGTGCTTGATTGTTTCAGGATTAAAATAAACGATGGCCTGGTCAGCTTTTTTCATGGTATCTTTATATTCCGGCAGGAATGATTTGTTCAGGCTGCTGAACGTGTGTAATTCTATGCATGCAACAAGTTCTTGCGAGGGATATTGTGATTGAACTGCTTCTACGGTAGCTTTAAGCTTTGATGGTGCATGTGCAAAATCAAAAAATACTCTTCGGTTGTTTTTTTCTTTTATAAGATCCATTCTTTTTTGGGCCCCTTTAAAAGTTTGAATGGTCTGGTAAAATTTTTCATCAGAAATGTTCAGTTTGTTGCATACTTTCCGGGCTGCTTCAATGTTTTCCATATTGTGTTTTCCAATGAGGTTAACCGGAATTTGTAATTTATTGTTCAGAAGATACGTTTGATTATTTTCTCTACTAAACGGATGTTCACGGTAAGGGATTCTGGTAATATTATTTGGAGCTTTTTTTGCGATATTATTTACTAATTTGTCTGGTTCATAATAGATTAATGTTCCCTTTTCTTCAATGCATAAAGTAAATATTTCAAATTGTTTGATATATTTTTCAAATGTAGGAAAGACATTGATGTGGTCCCATGCAATTCCTGTTATTACTGCAATATGCGGTTTGTACAAATGGAATTTCGGGCGCTGGTCCAATGCAGAGGAGAGGTACTCGTCTCCTTCAAAGATAGCGATATCTGATTCACTGCTGAGCCCTACCATTGTCTCAAATCCTTCAACCTGTGACCCGACCATGTAATCAAAATTATAGTTAGATTTTTTCAGCACATGCATAATCATTGATGTAACTGTTGTTTTACCATGGCTGCCACCGATAACTACCCGTGTCTTGTTTTTAGTTTGTTCATAAAGATACTCCGGGAAGGAATATATTTTGATTCCTGTCTGGCGGGCTTTCATTAGTTCCGGGTTGTCTTCACGTGCATGCATGCCAAGAACGACAGCTTCTGTTTTATTATTTATTTTTGCAGGGTGCCAGCCTTCTTTTTCAGGCAATAAGCCATATTTCTCCAATCTCGATTTGGATGGGTCAAAAAACTTATCATCCGAGCCGGTTACCCGGTATCCTTTTTTATGAAGGGCAATGGCGAGATTGTGCATGACACTACCACCAATGGCAATAAAATGAATTTTCATGAGTTTCCTTTTTGCTTTATCTTTGTAAAATTAAAAATTTGTTGAAACCAAAAAAGCTACAAGATGGAAATATATCCAATTCACATAACTAATTTTAAAGTAGACGGCGGAGTAATGTTTGGTGTTGTTCCAAAAGTCATTTGGGAAAAGAAATATCCGGCTGATGAAAACAACTTATGCAATTGGGCTCTGCGTTCTTTGTTAATAAAAACAGATGACCGGGTTATATTGATTGATACTGGTTACGGTGACAAACAGGATGAGAAATTTTTTAAGCATGCACACCTTAATGGTGGAGATGGTTTACATGGAGCGTTGGAAAAAGCCGGATTTACAGCCGATGATATAACAGATGTGGTTTTTACACATCTTCATGCTGATCATTGCGGTGGTGCAACAGGATATGATGCTGAGAATGATGAGTATTATCCGGTATTTAGAAATGCGAATTTCTGGATTAGCAAAGATCAATGGGAATGGGCTATAAATCCAAGTATTAGGGAGAAAAGTGCATTCCTTAAAGAAAACATTTTGCCCATTAAAGATACCGGAAGATTAAAGCTGGTTGAGGAGAATAACATGATTTGTCCGGAAATGGAGGTTCGTTTATTTTATGGACATACAAAAGGACAGCTTATCCCTTTTATTGATTATAACGGGAAGAAAATTGTTTTTGCAGCCGACCTCATTCCTTCTACCGCCCATATCCCTCTTTTGTTTAATATGGCATACGATATTTACCAAATGACAACCATAGAAGAAAAAGAACAGGTATTGAAGGAAGCTTATGAAAATAATTATATTCTGTTTTTTCAGCACGATATTTATAATGAATGTTGCGATTTGA
>CAYWSJ010000030.1:0-38338 GCA_964461045.1 uncultured Bacteroidales bacterium
ATTTTTTTGTATTTCTCAGGATCTTCCCGCTTAACTTTGTCAATTGCATACATTGTATACTCCATGGTCCATGAAGCTATCATGATTGTGTACCAGTTGTTGTGCACGTTGTTTTCATACTCATTGGGTCCGGTTACGCCCAGCATCACATATTGCTGTTTTGGTTCGGAGAAATTCACCCGTTGTTTCCAGAAACGTGAGATTGATATGAGGACTTCCAGTCCGTAATCGTGAAGATATCTTTCGTCGCCTGTATACCGGATATAATTGAAAATGGCATAGGCAATGGCTCCGTTTCGGTGAATTTCTTCAAAAGTTATTTCCCATTCATTATGAGATTCTTCGCCATTCATGGTAACCATTGGATAGAGGGCAGCTCCTTTGTCGAAGCCCAGCCTTTGGGCATTTTCAATGGCTTTTTCCAGATGCCGGTACCTGTAGAGGAGCAGGTTTTTTGCTATATTTTTTGGAGAAGTCCTTAGGTAGAAAGGTAAGCAATAAGCTTCAGTATCCCAGTAGGTACTGCCACCGTATTTTTCCCCGGTAAACCCTTTGGGCCCGATGTTTAGTTTTTCATCCCCGGTGTAGGTCTGGTTTAGCATAAAAATGTTGAAACGGATTCCCTGCTGAGCTGCAGCGTCCCCTTTGATTATGATATCGCTGTCTTCCCATTTTTTCTTCCAGGCCTCTGCCTGCTCCTGCAAGAGCTTCTCGAATCCTATTGATGTGGCTTTATTCAATTCCTTATCCAATGCCTCTTTGATCTCATTTTCCTGGTAATTCAAAGAAGAGGCTGTTGAAGAATATTTGTATAGAGTAATTTTTTCTTTCTTATTTCCCTTTAAATTAAACGATTTGGCAATATACTTATCTTTTGTTATTTCCTGTGAAAGAGGTTTTACTTGTTCGTTATTTCTAAAGACCCTAAAATCCATGCCGAGTCCAACTATAAAACCTATTTTTTTAGTTTTTGCAATATTAAAAGCTCTTGTTTCTGAATTACTAAACTTTTCTTTCTCCAGCCAGAATTTTTCATCATAGTTGGCATCCTCATTGTAAACATCTGCGTCCAGGTCCATAGTAATCTTGAAATTCCCTGAAAAATTAAGTGGTGTAATCTCATATTTTATGGCACCTATTTCGTTATGAGTAAGGCTTAGAAACCTGATTGTTTCAACCTTAACATTTTTCTTTCCCGGCAGAATAGCAGAAAATTTTCGTTTAAGGTATCCTTCCTTCATGTTCAGGACTCTTTTGAACTCAACCACCTCACATTTGGCGAGGTCAAGGCTTGTGCCGTCGATTTCTATCTTAATCCCTATCCAGTTCGGAGCATTCAGTACTTTAGCATAATACTCGGGGTAACCATTTTTCCACCAGCCTACCTTTGTTTTATCAGGGTAATAGATTCCGCCAATGTAATTTCCTTTCAGGGTATCACCGGTGTATTCCTCCTCAAAGTTGGCTCTTTGTCCCATTTTGCCATTCCCAAGGCTGAAAATACTTTCTGAAGCCCTGTTATTATCAGGATTAAAACCCTCTTCAATAATTTTCCACTGATCGATTTTTAAATACTGATTCATAAAGCATGGATTATTTCCTATTGTTATAAAAGATATCTTGCAATAAGCTAAGATTCATGTCATTTAAGCCCTTGATTACATAATCGGCTTCTGTTAATGTATCCGGGTTTCCTACACCTATGCTTTTCATTCCTGCATTATTAGCAGCCTGAACTCCTGACCTGGCATCTTCGAAGACAATGCAGTTTTCCGGAGTTACATTCATTTCCTGCGCAGCGAGGAGAAATATTTCCGGATCTGGTTTTGCCTGTGTAATTTTGTTTCCATCAATAATTGTTTCCAGGTATTGTTCAATTTTAATTCTTTCAATAATTGTACGTGCATTTTTGCTTGCTGATCCAATGGCTATTTTTATGTGTTCTTCTTTTAGTTCCTCCATTAATTTTATAGTACCCGGAAGAATGTCAACCGGTTTCATTTCCTTAATATAAGCTCTGTACCATTGATTTTTTATTTCAGCTTTTTTGGCTTTTTCTTTATCAGAGAGATTTATATTTCCGATTTGAAGCAATATATCAAGCGATTTCATTCTGCTGACACCTTTTAATTGCTCGTTTTGTTTTTCAGTCAGGTCAAATCCCATTTCATTAGCCAGTCTTTTCCAGGCTTTATAATGATATGTTGCGGTGTCTACTATCACCCCATCAAGATCAAAAATACAAGCATCAATAGCTTTCATATTGTGAGAATTATTTTGGTTCGTCAACATCTTTTACAAAGATCACAAGCAATCCTGCAAGCAACCAGGTGAAACCTCCCAGGATAAGAGCATATATGGCCTGTCCATCAAAAATATTTTTTGTAATAAAACCAAGAATTGTGGCAGCAAGTATTTGTGGAATGACAATAAAGAAATTAAAGATTCCCATATAAACGCCAAGTTTGTTGGAAGGCAATGAGCCTGTTAATATGGCATAGGGCATTGCCAGGATACTTGCCCATGCAAGGCCGATTCCAATGAATGGAATGATCAGCATTACTGGGTTTGAAATAAAATAAATGGAAATAAAGCTAATTCCTCCAACAAGGAGAGAGATCATGTGGGTCATTCGCCGGTTGGTGATTTTTGCCAAAAATACCAGGAGGAAAGCAAAACCAATTGCTGCTCCGTTATAAATTGAGAAACAGACACCAACCCAGTCCGCTCCCTGGTTGTATTCACTTTGGATATGCTTTAGCTGCTTTTCTGTTTGTTTACTCAAATTTAGTTTTTCAATTTTTTCTTCATCAGAAAAGAATTTTATGACTTTCATGCTGGCTACTGCCTTGTTGCTTTCATTTTTCAAAGCCTTGGAATGATATTCTGCTAATTCATCTTCAATTTCATGGATGTTTTTATATTTTTCTTTTTTGGGTTCAATCTTCTGAATGCTATGTTTGAGTTCAGAAATAACATCCTGGTCCATTTTCATATCATAAATGTAACTTGTAACGCCTGCTGTTGTGTATATCCACATTGCAAAAAGGGCAAACCACGAGAAAAATTGTACAAAAGCCAGTTGCACCATTGTTTTGGGCATTACATTGAAATCATTAATAATTTCAACCAGTCCGGTTTTGTGATATCCCTTTTTTTGAAGTAAATAAGTTGCAATTTCAATGATGCCAAAGACTGTAAGTCCGATTGTTAAGATGTATAATTCTCCTCTGAAATCTTTGAAAAAGACAAGGACCGATGATATGATACCTATAGAAAGAGAAAAAATACCAATTCGTAAAGATTTTTTCAGTAGTGTTTGAATCTTAAATTCAGAAGAAGCGGTTGTTTTGTCTGATTCTTTTTTCTCTTCTTCCAGTTCCTTTAATTCTTCGGGGGAGTATTCTTTTGTTGAAAAAACTGTCCAACTTACTGCAGCTAAGAATATAACCGCACCAATATAAAATGAAAATTTGACAGAATCGGGAATTTGTCCTTCCGGTGCTGTATTGGAAATATCCAGCCAGTTTGTAAGGATGTATGGTAATGCAGAAGCAACAACTGCTCCAATTCCTATGAAAAAGGTTTGCATGGAAAAACCAAGCGTACGCTGTTCCGAAGGGAGCAGATCTCCTACAAAAGCCCTGAATGGTTCCTGTGAAATATTAATGGAGGCATCCATTATCCAGAGCATGCCAGCTGCTATCCAGAGTGTAGGCGAGTTAGGCATTATAATTAAGGCGAGAGAGGCAAGAATGGCGCCTATTAAAAAATAAGGCCGCCTTCTACCCAACCGACCCCATGTTTTGTCACTATAATGTCCTATAATTGGCTGAACAATTAATCCGGTTACAGGAGCAGCAATCCAGAGAATTGGGATGCTTTCCACTTTGGCTCCCAGCGTTTCAAAAATCCGGCTTACATTGGCATTTTGGAGAGCATATCCAAATTGTATTCCCAGAAATCCGAAATTCATATTCCAGATCTGCCAGAAACTTAAGCGAGGTAATTTTTTCATTCGATCAGAGTTTATGAAGATGTTATTCCCACGATAATTCAAATTTAAAGATAAATTTTGAATCAGTAGTAGAAAAAGTTGTAAAGATATTTAAATCAGAGGGTTGTGTTTTCTGCAAAGGATTGCAGAAATTGTTTTGAATTTGTTTTGCTTTAATGAAATAACATTTTTAAAATTTGGTAAAGAACAATTTAAGACAAAATCAAAATCGTTTTTATAATCTTATACCCATTACGAGCACATCATCAACCTGTTCTAGGTCACCTTTCCAGGTTTCAAAAGTTTTATTCAACAGATTTTTTTGCTCTTCCATTGATTTTCGGTTGTTTTCCACAATCAGTTTTCTGAAAGGTTTAAATTTAAATTTCTTTTGATTGTGTCCCCCAAATTGGTCTGTAAATCCATCGGAAAACAGATACAACTGGTCTCCTTTTTTAGCTGTAATAATTTGTTTGCTGAAATTGGGCATTTTATCGTAATAGGCAATGGGCATTTTATCTGCTATAAATTCATGAAGTTCATTTTCTCTTATCACATATAAAGGATTGTTTGCTCCAGCGAATTCTATGGTATCTTTTTCTTTATTAATTGAGATCATAGCCATGTCTATTCCGCTCAGATATGATTTGGTCGTTTCCTTTTGCTTTAAAGATTTAATAAGCATTTTTCTTAATTCATCCAGAATTTTTTCCGGGCTGGTTATTTGTCTGGCATTTACAATTTCATTCAGATAACTTATACCAAGCATACTTAGCAGACCTCCCGCAACACCATGCCCGGTACAATCCGCAACTGCAACGAGGATTTTATTGTTCACTTCCGTAAACCAGTAAAAATCTCCACTTACAATTTCTTTTGGACGAAGAAGAACAAAATAATCTTCAAAATATTCTTTTAGTTGTTCGCGGTCCGGCAGAATAGCAGCTTGTATGTGACCTGCATATTGAAAGCTGTTTGATAATTCCCAGCTTTTTGACTGAATAATATTGAATTGCTCTTCCAGTTTATCTTTTTGTTTTTCAATTTTGTTTCTGTTTTGTTCTAACTCTTGTGTTTTCTTTTGTAGATCATTATGAGCTTTTTTCAGTTGAGTGTTTTTTTCAGAAATCTTTTTGTTTTGTTCATGGAGTAGGCGGTTCTTCTTAACTTTATTGAAACGGTTTCTTAAAGCGAGAATTGTCATTGCAATAATTATAATAATGCAAATAATCAATATATTCTTAAGGCGTTTCTGCTTTTGTAATTCAATGGATTTAATCTTTTTTTGTTTTTTAAGCAACTCAATTTCTCTGTCCTGTCTGTCTAATTCATATCTTTTTTCCAGTTCGTTTATTTGTCCTTTGAGTTTTTTATTTAGAATATGGGTATTTAATTCGCTGTATCTTCGATAATATTCAAGAGCTTTAACGTGTTTTTTTTGTTCCAGGTAGATTCTGTAACGGTGCAGATAATTTTCTTTTAAAACGTTTTGGAGATTTCTTGCCTTACCTATTTTATAAGTTTTTTCCAGGTATTTTAAGGCAGTCTTGTATTTGTCTTGTTTTATATAGCTTTTGGCCATGTTGTTATAGGTATTGGCAAGCGCAGAAGAATCGTTTTGGCTTTCATATATTTCGTTTGCTTTTTTATAGTAATACAATGAGCTGTCGGGCTTGCCGTAATATTGATACACGAATCCAATATTGTTTAGTGTATTGGCATATCCCGTTTCATCATTTAACGAGTGTTTAATTTTTAAAGATTTTCTGAATAAATTCAGTGCCTCATCCGGGTGGTTTTCTTCATAGTATATCATGGCCAGGTTATTGTAAACGTAGGCCATGTTTTTTTTATCATCTATTCTGCGTGATATTTTCAGAGCTTTCTTATAATATTCTTTTGCTTTGTTAATATCTTTCAGATCCCAGTAAAGCAATCCAATATCTTTAAGGCATCTTGCCTGTTCCCTTTTTAAGTTTAATGAATCATATATTTCTAAGGCTTTTAAATAAGATTCTATACTATGGGGATAGTCACCAACTTCACGATAATTCTTTCCTTTCAGGTTTAATAATTCTGCATAGATTTTATTTTTTCCTGAAAAGTCTGTATTATTTAGTGCTGTATTAATATATTTAGAGGATCTAAGAAATTTTCCTGTTTTGTTAAAATCTTTCGACAGATTATATAAAACGATTAACTTGTATTTTGAATCATTAAATTTGTTAAGGAATGATTTGTGGAGATTAATTTTATTTTCGGAATTCTCGATTTTTTCAAGAGAATCTTTATATCGTATTAAGATGGTAGAATCGCTTAATTCCTGGTTGCTCGCAGAGGAATAGTTATAGCTAATAATAACCATCCAGACAAGCATAATAAGTTGAATGTTAGTTCCCTTAAGTATTTTCTTCATGAACGTTTTTATGTTCTCTATCCTTGTTAACGGGCTCTGTCAATAAAAAATTTGGTAGTAATTAATGCTGCCGAAACGCTGCCACCAATAATAATGCCTGTATTGGCCGCTCCTAGTCCATCTCCATATTCACTTTTGCCATTGATTAGTACAAAAGCTGACGACAACACCACCACTCCTCCTGCAACATAGAGCATCATATAGTCGTCTCCTCCTCTTCTGTAATTATTAATAGGTACAGCTGGCTTAGTATCATTGTAATTGAGCGCCTGAAATTTAAGTTGCTGATAATTTTTAGGAATCTGTTGTACTTTTTGATTTTTTTCAGCATCCGGATCGTTATCTGGAGTCATAGAATTAAAATAGTTGCTGTAACTATTTATTGATAAAAATACGGTTAAAAAAATCAGTATAAGTTTTTTCATTCCTTCAAAGTGTTTATTCCATAACAAAAATACAATTATCTTAATAAATTGAAATTAATTCAATTATAAAATTTTTCATTTTTATTAACAATCAATTGCGCGTTTTTTAATAAAGCCTTGATAATAAATGTTTTATCTTGTTTTTTTGTTTAATGCTTTTTTGATAGATTGCTTGTTATCTATGGCGAATGACAGTAAATTGTTGGTGCCTTTAAGGTTTAATTTATGACATATATTTAACCTGTGGTTTTCAATAGTTTTATAACTATTAAACAACTCCTCTGCAATTTCTTTGGTGGTTTTATTCTGGCTTATGCGATAAAGTATCTGCTTTTCTGTTTTTGTTAATTTCTTTATTTTATCTTCAAAAACTTTAATTTTTCCTATTTCATCCTGTTTTTCTGCCATGAACTTTTTACTTAAGGGACTAATATATTGTTCTCCTCTTTGAATGTACTTAAGGCAGGTTTCCAACTCTTCCAGGGCGCTTTCTTTGAAAAGAAATCCTGAGAATTTTGTGCTGTATGCTTCCTGAAAAAGAGAAAGGTCAGAATGACTGGTTAAGAATATTATTTTGATATGTAAGTTGTTGTAAGAGATATATGTGGCTACTTCGTAACCATTTTTTTCAGGCATATCCAGGTCTAAGATTGCAATTTCCGGAAGGTGTTTTTCTATTTTTCCTATAGCCTCTGATCCGTTATTTGCCTCATCAACAATTCTGTATCCATGTAAGCCCTCAATTAATGTTTTTACTCCAACCCTGAAAAGTGGGTGATCATCAGCCAGCAGTATTTTATTCTCTTTGTCCATAGGAGTTTTTAGGAATAATTATATCAATTTTCGTTCCTTTATTTTTTTCGCTTTTAATATTTATTTCACCATTTAGCTTATGAATCATGTAAAAACACATTGGTAATCCAAGCCCGGTTCCTTTTTCTTTCTCTGTCCCTGGTTTTGTAAAATATTGTTTTTGCTTGATTTTCTTTAAATCTTTAGCATCAATTCCTAAACCATTGTCTTCAATTGATGTTCTCCAATGTGCATTTTCTTCTTTTAATGTAATATCTATATTTCCTTCTTTTTTGCAAAATTTAATAGAATTACTGAGAACATTTCTAAAGATAAATTCGAGCATATTTCCGTCAGCTTTAATAACTGATTTGTCGGGTAATTTTTTCCGAAGTTTTAATTGTTTCGTTTCAATTGCATTTTTTTGTTCATCAACTACTTTATTAATCTTTTCATTTAGCGAAATTTCGGTGTATTCCGGCTGAATTTCTTCCTCCTGTGATCTGGCCCACATAAGAAGATTGTTCAGCATTTCTATAGTTGTTCCGGTATAGTTGTTTAATTGATCCAGATAACCAATGAGTGATTCTTTGGTGATATTATTGTAATTTGATTTAATGGTAAATATGATGCTTTTAAATGAAACCAGGGGGTTTTTAATATCATGAGCTATAATTGAAAAAAATTTGTCTTTTGTGGTATTGCTTCTTTGAAGTCTTTTTTCTGCTTCTGCCAGTCTTTCATTAATAATATTGAGTTCCTCGTTTTGTTCCTTAATCTGATAATTTTGTTCGTTTAGCTTCTTATTTGTTCTTAGTTTGTTTCTATATAGTGTCCCAATCAAAAAAAGTACAACAGCCATGGCAACTATTCCAATAATCAGCACAGTATTTTTTGCTTTTCTTTTGCTTAGTTCCAATGCATTAATTTTTGAATCTTTTTGCAGGAGATTTATTCTGTGTTCCTTTTTGTCTACTTCAAAACGTGATTTTATCTGTTCAATTTTATTGGAGCGCGATCTTTGGTATAAACTATCCTTGTACGAGGAATATTTTTTATGATAATTAAGCGCTTTTGTAGGCTGTCCAATTTTCTCGTATAGTACTGAATAACTTCTCAATATGTTTGTTAATGTCTCATAATCATTAGCTTTTGTATGTTTATAAGCCAGGTCAAGGTTTTTTTCCGCATTGCTGTATTGGTCAAGAGATAGATTTGAAAGGGCCAGGTTATAATATATTTTTGGTATGTACAAACTATAGTTGTGTTCTTTTGCAAGTTCCAGTGCACGGCTTAATTCATTATATGCCTTTTTATATTCATGGAGTTTGTTATATGATTTTCCTTTTAAGAGCAGGTTAGAGATTAGCATGGAAGGTTTGTTTAAATCCTTTGCTATTTTATTTGAGTAATCCACTATTTTTAGTGCATCTGCATAATTGCCCGAGAGAAATAATATGTTGCCATAGTTATTGGAGATATCTGCTTTTAGTTCTAAATTTCCTTTTCTTTTCCGGATACTCGAAAAAGCCACTTCTGCATATTTCCTGGCAGATCTTATATCATTATTTTTTAAATACAGATAAGAAACTCTGTTTAGCACTTCAATTAATCCTAAAGTGTCACCTGACAGATTATAAAAAATTATATTTTTTGCAGCATAGACAAGGGCCTTCTGATAATTTTTATGGTCCATGTAAAAATCTGACATGGCTTCCAAAACTTTAATATTTTTTTCGACATAGTTTTTTTCTTTATTTGACTTGATCCTTTGAAGGTAATCCTGCATGCTCAGTGTATCATGCCCCAGGTCCTGGTGAATCACACCTATTAGATTGATAATTTGTGTTTCAGTCTTATGGTCAATATGTCCAAGCAGCCCAACTGTCTGATAAAGAGAATCTAAAGCCTCATTTAATTTGTTTTTATACCTCAGAGCATATCCTATATTTAAATATGATTCAGCGAGTGCATTTGTGTCTTTATAAACATTAGCCAGAGATAAAGCCTTTTGGCTGTATTGAATACTTTTGTCTGGATCTTTTATAAGAACCTCACTTGCTAAATTATTGAGATCGCTTATGCCGGCCTCTTCACCTGAAGACTCTATCTTCTGTTTTAATGAATCTATCGTTTTATTCTGGCCCTTCAAATTACAAAAGGGAAGAATAACAAGCAGAATCAATATGTTTATGAAATGCTTCATAATTCTATCATTGGTAGGCAAAGATACATAATATCTGGTAAAAAATGAGTGATAACACCTATTGATTTGTGTTTGGTATGTAGCTAGATTGCACCGATTTTATCAATATTTTACCCATATAAAATCAAAAGAATAACGGAAACCAAAAAATTCAAATATTATGATGAAACGACTACTTTTTACATTTTTATTTTTCATTACAATAATTCCTATGATTCAGGCCCAGAGTTATGTTCAGATTGGAACTGGTACTGAAAGTTCAAGCATGCCCTATACATCCTGGAGTTATTCCTGGGCTAAGGCTTTATATTCAGGCAATGATTTAGGAAATACAAAAACAATAAATGAAATTGGATTAGATGCAGGTGGCTCAAAAACCCTGAATAATCAGAAAATATATTTAAAAACAACAGCGGACACTGCTCTTTCAGGGACATATGAAGATACTGCATCAAGTGGTTATACACTGGTTTTTGACGGCGATATATCTGTTACTTCCGGCTGGAATTCAATTACATTGGATGCTCCTTTTAATTATAACGGAACGGATAATCTCATCGTTTACTGGATAAATAAACATGGGAGTGCTGCCTATGCCAGTTTTAACGCTACTTCAACAAATAAAACAATTGTCAAAGTAAAAGGAAGTGATTCTGCATTTCCTGAGCAGGATGGCTGGAATCCTTACCCGCTGGCTTTGCCCAATATCAGGTTTTATTATGAGTCTGACGCCCCGGCCAATCCCTCAAATCCACAACCTGCAAACAACAGGATCAAGGTCAATATTGATACAAGCTTAACTTTTGATCTGGGAGAGAATACAACTCATTTCCACCTTCTTTTTGGGATGAATGAAACGAATCTTGATACAATAGTTAACGATTCTGCAGTAACAGCCCCCGGAACTTTCAATTATGATATTGATACGTTATTAAATGGAGATACAACCTATTACTGGCAGGTAGTTGCTATAAAAGAATCTACCGGAGAAGAGCAATCCTCACCCGTCTGGAATTTTAAAACACAGGGTACAATTGATGAATTCCCCTGGCATATGGGTTTTGAGGATGTATGGTACGGAGTGGGTGGCGATACACTTTCTTCAGTAATAAATACAAATTATCCGGATAGTACTTACTGGGAATGGACAGACCTTTCATGGAATCTGGAAAAGAGTGCTTATAATGTACATAGTGGACATTTTGCAATAAAATGTTCTGCTACAGATGAAGGGTCTTTTTATGTGCAAACGCCCAGGATTTTGCTTCAGGAAAACCAAAGAATTTCTTATTGGTGGAGAAATAGAATATTTTATAAATCTAAAGGAGGCGACACCTTATTCTTGAAAATAACTACAGATGGCGGCAACAGCTGGTCAACCCTGGATACTCTTACTGCTGAAAGTTCAATGGATGATTATGTAAATGAAATTACTGATTTAAGCGCTTTTTCCGGGAATAATGTATATCTAAGATGGGTTTATAATGTACAGTACTCCGTCAACAAATATGTTTATCTTGATGATATAGTTATTGAGGAAAATCCATCAGGTTCAGTTATAGAATTGTCAGAGAACAGTCATAACTATCAGGACCTGTGCGTTGGAGGAAAAATTGAGCATGAGATAATTATCTATAATACGGGTGTGAATGATTTAAATATAACAGGGGCTTCAGTTACCGGTGACTTTGAATGTAATTATTCGGGCACTATCTTACCGGGAGAACAGGATACGGCAATTGTCTCTTTTGTTCCCTCAACTACTGGCAGTCATAATGGTATGATAGGTTTTGTTTCCAATGCAGGTTCAGGTGATGCAGAGATTGAGCTGACAGGTCAGGCAATAGCTCCTGTTTCATCTTTCTTTCAGACTTTTGATGGTTCAGATGAGTTACCTTTCAACTGGGATCATATTGATAGTCCGGATGGATATATTAGTGGAGGAGGCGTTGATATAGTTTCTGGTACTTATGATGCTTATAGCCAGCCTAATGCTGCAAAGATCCTTATGGCTAATGATACTGTAAATCCCTTGTTGTTAATTACACCCGGTGTTGAAGGATATGATGTGAACCAACTTACTTTTTATGCCAAAAAAGCAGACAAAAATTATGATGTGGAAATGCAGGTGGGAGTAATGTCAAATCCTTATAATGCATCAACTTTCATTGCTAAAAAAACAATCAACCTGGATACAATTTTCAGAAAAGATACTATTGATTTTAAACCAACCACCAGTGAACCTTATATTGCCTTCAAACATAATGGAGACCCCAATGGCTCTGACGACTGGAAAAGTTTAAGAATTGATAATATTTCATGGGAAACAGTAGATAATTCAGCGCCCAATGAAGCTGAAAATATATTTCCAGCTGATGATACTTCTCATGTGGATATTCTGAATCCACTGTCACTTGACTGGAGTGCCGGAAGTTCAAATACCTCAGGTTTCATCCTTTATTTTGGCAGTGATTCTGTCAATTGGGAAATTGTAAATCAGGATACCTTATCTGAAAACGAAACAAGTTACCTGGTTGAGACAAACCTGGATTATGGAAAAGAGTATTTCTGGAAAATTGTTCCTTTTAACAACAATGGGAATGCAGAAAACCCTGAAATATGGAGTTTTACAACTATGGAAGATCCAATAATCACAAATTTCCCCTGGCAGGAGAATTTCGATCAAACTGAAAATACAGAAGGTTATACACTTCCTTTGGGCTGGTCTGACCAGGATATGAATGATGACAATTCCAGATGGGATATTTGGACGGATAATCCCGACTATGGAGCTGAATATTCACATTCAGCGCCAAACGCAATGCATATGGGTCTGACTCTTTTCACTGCCAAGGATGATTACCTGTACACTCCACCAGTTGAAATGAAAAACCATAAGGAATATAAATTAAGTTTTTGGTGGGTAACACCTAAAGATCCAACAACCGGACAGGTTTATAAAGAAAGAATGAAAATATTCCTTGGTCAGGAAAATTCTGATGGTGCAATGAATCAGGAACTGTACAGCGATTCAATAGAGACACAAAATTATCAGAAAGACAGCATCTATTTTACTCCACAGCAGAATGGTAGGCATCACCTCGGATTTTATGCATGGAGTGATCCGGCTCAGTATATTCTTATGATGGATGATCTTGAATTGGTGATTCTTTCACCGGAGTTTGTTTCAGAACCTGATACAACAATAGAAGTAGGAGAGAATTATAATTATACTATTACCTGCACAGACTATGATGGCGACAGCTTTGAAATTACAGGTGAGGAAATTCCAGACTGGCTTTCACTTACAGATAATGGTGACGGAACTGGTGTACTATCTGGTACTCCTTCAAATAATGGCGAATATAATGTCAGGCTAAAAGCTACTGATGGTACATATTATTCAGAACAGGAGTTTACAATAACAGTTACCGGCGAAAGTATGGGGCTTGAAGATAATACAGAAAAAGGAATTAAAGTTTATCCCAATCCAACCCAGGGAAATATTACTGTGGATATAAAACCTGACATGAATTGTGATTCTTATTTTATTCACGATGTAACAGGAAAAACAATTCGAAAAGGAAAAGTTCAAAAGGATAAGCTTTACCTGGATTTATCCGGATTGCAATCAGGTATCTACTACATTGAGTTTTTAGTTCAACAAAGAAAGGTAACCAAAAAAGTTATCCTGAAGTAGATCTCTGAATTATTGAAAAATGATCCTCAGTTAATGGGGGTCATTTTTTTGAAAATTAATATAATATAAAGTTAAAGTTATTCATCTATGAAGATAAGAAACGTTATCATACTTTTTTTACCATCAATTTTATTACTTATTAATAATGTATCTGCGCAATACTGTTCTGCAACTGCCGAGAACGGAGAGTATGAGTTTATTAACAGTGTAACAGTTGGCGATACTACTAATGAAAGCAACAGCAATCTTTATTCAGATTATACCAATATTGTTGTGGAAGCATATAAAGGTGAGCAATACAGTCTGTCAGTTGTTAATGATAACCACGACACACCAGATCAGATAACTTGCTGGGCCGACTGGAACCAGGACCAGGTTTTTCAGGAGTCCGAAAAAATTAGTCTTGATTATAATGGCAATCCGGGGGAAGAGAGTGTTGCTACCGGCATTATCGCACCACCGGCAGATGCATTGGTTGGTGAAACACGCCTGCGAATTATGCTGGCAAGTGAAGAACCTTCTCCATGCCTCACTTTTATGTATGGTGAAGTAGAAGATTATACCCTTCATGTGAAAGAAATTGTGGATCCGCCGGAAGTAAATTTTGAGGCGGATAGAACAAAAATTTTCGCTGGCGAAACAATTCATTTTACTGATTTGTCTTATCTAAATCCAACTTCCTGGGAATGGTCTTTTAATCCCCCTAATGTTACTTTTTTGGATGGAACAGATGCACATTCTGAAAATCCGGTAGTTCGTTTTGAGAAATCCGGTAATTATAATGTTACACTGAATGCAACAAATAGTATTGGTTCTGCTGATACAACAATTGAAAATTATATTGAAGTAAAGGCTTTTAACCCACCTCGAAACGTCTCTGCAACCACTGAAGGAACACATGTTACTCTGAGTTGGGACAAACCCAATATGCCAGGGTATTTTAATTATGAAATTTTAAACAATGCCAATGCTTATGTTTATCCATACCCGGAGCGTGCAACATTATTTAAAGCTGAAGATTTTGATTTTACATACCCTGTAACTATAGAAAAACTTTCTGCTGCATTTTATGAAGATTACGAGAATGATCCCTGGCCTGATGCAACGTTTAAGTTTAAGGTGTATGAATCTGAAGGAAATACAATAATTTTTGAAACCCCTGCCATTGAGGCTTCTAATTATGGGATGACAGAGTATGAACTTGCTGACCCGGTTACGTTGAATGAAGATTTTTACATATCTGTTGCTCCGGTTGACAGCAGCGGTGCTCCTTATTCTTTTAGCAAAGTTGTGGAACCAGGAGAAACAAATTCCTATGTTAAAAGTGAGAGCGAATGGCTTCAGTTTGAATCATCTGGTTCTGGTTTTGAATTAATTACAAGCATTTATGTTGTTGGAAGCAAAAAAGAAACTATTCAATATTCTTATTCGGAAAAGGTAAAAACATTAGAAAAAAGCGAACTGGAAGATTTTTCTCTGCAAGGTTATGCCATCTTTCGAAATGGAACAAAGGTGGATGAGGTAAGTGATCCTGATTCTCTTTTCTACATTGATGAAGGATTATCGAATGGATCATACGAATATTACCTGAGAGCTCTTTATGGTCCGTTAAATCCGGCGGGTGAGTCTATACCTTCTGATACACTTAGCATTACAGTCGATAATACTGAACCTGAAATTAAGTTGTTGAAAGATGATAAATCCATTTTAATGAATGAAACTTTTGTGCTGGACACAAATGTGTTAATTGGTTCTGTAGCTGATATAGAGTTTGCTGTTTATAATGAAGGGATGAATAAACTGGGAATCGGAGATTTTTCAATTGATCATCCTGATTTTTCTTTGGTTTCGGCTCCTGCTGATACATTATTGGGGCAAGATTCCACTTATTTTACAATACGATTTGAACCTCAGTCTGATTCAATTTCTTTGAAAAAAGCCAATATTAGTTTCAATACCAATGATCCAAATGAAAATCCTTTTGAATTTTCAATCAATGCCATAGCCGGTCTGGATAAATGGACATGGATGGTCTATCTGCTTGAAGATGGCACAGGGCTTAATGGGGCAAAAGATATTAATGAATGGGAGGTGAATGGTTCTGTGGATGGCAGGGTGAATTACCTGGTACTTTACGATGCACAGGATGATGAAAAGGATGGAGTTTATTATGTTACCAAAGATAAAGATGGATTTGATTATGAAATTTCTTCGGAAAAAATAACCAGTCCATTTGGTGTCGATCCTGAAATGAGCGATTCTCAAACGCTGGAAAATTTTCTACTCTGGATAAAAGATCATTATCCTGCACAACATTACGGATTGACCATGTGGGATCACGGATCAGGTATTTTCAAAGGAAAAACTCCTGAAAAAGGCATTACTAAAGATTTTGTCGGAGGAATGAAACTATGGGAAATGAGTGATGCTGTTCAAACATTTAAAAATCAAACAGGACAAGGTATCGATGTGATTGGTTTTGATGTATGCCTTTTGGGACAATTTGAAACAGCCTACCAGTTTAAAGATCTTTCTGATTATGTGATAGCTTCTGAATTAACAGAACCTGGCGATGGCTGGTATTATTCCGCTGCTTTTGATTCACTGACTCATAATCCTGATATCGGGGCTGAAACTGTGGCTAAAGAAATAACCAATACTTATGTGGAATCCTATTCGCAGGGTGGTGCCCAGGGATACTCTGCCACTACACAGGCTGCTACTTCCACTGAAGTGATGAAAAATGAATTTATTCCCGCTTTTAATCAGCTATCCGAGAAGCTTAGCTTATATCTTTATGATTTGAAACCAACCATAGAAAATGCAAGAGATAATGCATGGGCTGCAGTGAATGTAAATGGTGGAGGTGAAAAAAATCCCGACCACCGAGATTTGGGAGGCTTTATTCAGAATCTGATCAACACACTCGATTACCCTGCAGATCTTATTGCTTCAGCAGAAGAGGCCTTGAATGCTTATAATAAAATGATTGTGGCAGAAGGCCATACATCTTCACTTACCGATGGTGCTACGGGAGTTAAGATATGGATGCCTAAAGAAATTAGCACTGAAAGCTATTTTATTGATTATTATATGAATCCTGATCTCTACCTTGATATAAGCAATACACAATGGGATGAGTACCTTGAAATGTTTGAAGATCCGGCAATTAACCAGGCTCCTTTTGCTGCATTTAGTATTCCCGATACAGTTGAGAAAGGGGAGAAATTTGTTATTGAAAACCGGTCTCTTTTTGGTCCTCAAAGTTATAAATGGACCATATCGCCCGGTTATGCCGACTTTGTGAGTGGATCAGACAGCCTTTCGGAATCACCCGAAATTCAGCTTAATGAATTAGGAGATTATAATGTAAGTTTACGGGCTGAAAACTCATATGGTTCGCACGATACAACTTATCAGAATTGTATTCATGTGATTGAACCTGATTTTGAAGCACCACAAAATTTAACAGCCACAAAGGATTCAAATAAAGTTAACTTAAATTGGCAAGCTTCATCAGGGACTCCAATTTTTAAGGAAGGATTTGAAAATATTAATTCCTGGCCTCCTGAAGGGTGGGTTATAATGTCTAATGATAATCTGGAGGGTACCAATCTGGATACAGTTGCAGAAGGCTCTAATACCTGGGGCTTGTGTGATTCCACAACATTTACAGATCAAAATGGAAATCCTGACCCACAGTATATTCACAGTGGTACTTATTCTGCTGCTATTGGTTATACTGCGGGAAATTCAGGTGATCCTTTTAACTGGCTAATTACACCCAAAATTGAATTACGGGAAAACGAAACCCTTAATTTCTGGTTGTGGTACGCAAGTGATGAAAATTATTACACTGATTTTGACGTGATGGTTTTACATCAGGGTGAATGGACGAGCCTTCTGCACTTAACACAAGGCGATGGTTATAATCTCTATGAATCGCCGGTTTCGCTGTCATTATCGGAATACAGTAATGATACAATCAGAATTGCTTTTGTATATCAATACACAGATGGTTATCAGCTAGCTATTGATGATATTGAGATTAGAAATGCTGAAAAAACAAACCGGAACGAGTCTTATAAGATAGGCAATAAACCCTTTAGGGAACTTGCAAATTTTGAACCTATAGAAGTAAGTAGAGAAGGTAATAAAACAAAAGCTACTGCTTCGGGATATATGGTTTACAGGAACGGAGCAAGAATTACTGAAATTAATGATCTCTCTGAGGTCTCATATACTGATACTCTGACTGCTAGTGGTGAGTATGAGTATTATGTGGTGCGAAAATATAGCAATCCGGTTGGGCAATCCGAACCTTCAAATAAAGTATCGGTAACCATTGAGTTATTTACAGGAATTGATTCCGAATTCAATTCTGGTGAGGTGTCTATCTATCCAAATCCATCACGGGGACAATTTAATGTGCGGTTTGAAAGAAAATTAAATTCAGCAGATATTGCTGTTTATAAGGCAGATGGGACGATTGTATATAGAACCAGAATTGCATCAACTGATTCTAAGACCTTTAATCTACAAAACTTTGATAGTGGAATCTATTACATGAAAATCCAAACAGCAAAAGAAAGTATTACAAAACAAATAATTATAAGATAAAATAATATGATTATGAAAAAAACAGCTTTACTTTTAATATCGCTTATTTTAAGCGTGTTTATTGCAAGAGCTCAAAATTTACAAGAGAGTTTTGAAGGTTCTCAGTTTCCCCCGGAAGGATGGGAACAAACCTCAGAAAATTTTAAACTGGGCACCTATAGTTCTTCTGCTTTTCATGGAACCAATTATGCTTATGTCAGTTCAGGGCAGGACACGCTCATAACGCCAAAATTATCTGTTAGCGATGGAGATAAATTTTCTCTGCAAGCCAATAGTGGAAGTGGCAAATTGAAAGTTTTAATTTCTTCGGATAAAACCAACTGGACAGTTCTTCAGGAACTTTCGTTAAGTTATGGTTATGAGGGATATACTATTCCTTTAGGTGCCTCAGAGGCTGGGGAAAAATACATCGCCCTGGCAGCTGATGGAGGAAGTTATAATTCTGTCTACTGCGACTCAATAAATGGTCCTTCAATTTATGTTCCTGCTGTTGATGCAGGCATTAATACTGTTGTTCAACCTTCGGGAACTATAGCAACCGGAACCCAGGATGTGATTGTTACACTGAAGAATTACGGGACTGATAATCTTTCCAGCGTTAATATTGAGTGGAGTGTGGATGGTACTGCACAATCTACTTATAACTGGAGCGGGAATTTATCACAGGGTTCCACCGAACAGATCACGCTTGGAAGTTATAATTTTTCCAGTGCAACAGATTATACTATAACAATGAATACCGATCAGCCAAACGGAACAACTGACGGCAATTCAGCTAATAACTCCAAAACTATAACTGTAAACGCAGTAGATCCAATTACTGCTCCTTATACGGAAAACTTTGACGCTGTTTCAAGTCCTGAGTTACCGGCAGGATGGGCTGGTATTGTTTCTGGTGACTGGGGAACATGCGAAACAGTTACTACAAGCCCAAACTCTTCACCTAACGAGGTTAAATTGTACAATTCAGGTGGTGAGGAAATAGTATTGGTAACCAAACCTGTTGAGAATTTTACCGATAAAGTATTGAAATTTTATGCCCGGGGAAATGGTGAAATAAAAGTAGGTACTATTACGAATAATACAGACGCAGCAACGTTTACATCTATTCAGACTGTTAGTGTAACTTCGGATTATGTTCAGTATGAAGTTGATTTTAGTGGTTATAGTGGCTCAGATAATTACATTGCCTTTAAACATGCAAATGCTTCCACCTATCAGTCAATTTTTATTGATGACTTTACATGGCAGGAGAAGAGTGCCAATGATGCTGCTGTTGTTTCTGTTGATCAGCCCACCGGAACCTTTGAGGCAGGAGAAAAAGATGTTCTTGTAACATTAAAAAATAATGGAATTGATGCATTAACAGGGGTAGATATCGAATGGAGCATAAATGGCAATGCGCAGACAACAAAAAACTGGACAGGAAACCTAAGCACAAATGCAAGCGAGCAGGTTAATCTTGGGAATCATGATTTTTCAGCAGGCGGAGAATTTACAATTTTAGCCAATGTATCAAATCCTAATGGAGTGAATGATGAGAACCATGCAAATGACACAATCTCAACTTCTGTTTATGCAAATGCGCCAATCACAGCTCCTTATACACAAGATTTTGACGCAGTTAATACTCCTGATATTCCTATGGGATGGTCGAAGATTGAAAATTCTTCCTCCGGGAGTCCTACTGTGGAATCAACAACATCAATGGCTTATACCGGAAGCAATTCTGTAAAAATGTACAATGCTGGAGATGGTGCAGCAGGGTTATACCTGGTAAGTCCACCCATTGAATCATTTTCAGGAAATCACCTTAAAATTCATCTGGGCGGTGTAACCGATGGTTCAGTAAAAATTGGTACCATGTCTGACCCTTCAGATGCTTCAACATTTGAAGAGTTTGCAAGTATTACAACAAGCTATGAATTTACTGAGTATATAGTTGATTTTTATAACTATACGGGATCAGATAATTATATTGCTATAAAACATGGAAATGCCGGTACTTATCAGACAATCTATGCAGATCATTTTGTATGGGAAAATGTTCCTGTTCTTGCACCAGGGATGCATGATTATGGCTATTGTTCATCAAATGACACATCAGCTGTCCGGAATTTTGTAGTGACCAACACCGGGGCTTCTGAAATGAATATAGCAAGCAGCGATGTTGTTATTACAGGAGCTGATCCCAATGCTTTCTTTGCAGATATATCTTCAGACATTGCTTTGGCTACAGGTGAGACAGCAAACATTCCTGTTTATTTTACGCCGGTTTCAGAAGGAAGGAAAGAGGCTAACCTGTCTGTTACGACTGCAAAAAATACTTATACTTCTGATTTATCCGGAAATGCTTTGCCTGAAAACAGCCTGATTGAATACTTCGAAGGACAACATTTCCCTCCAATGGGATGGGATAAGCCTGATAATTATAACTGGCAACAAAAAGAAAATGCGTCAATCGAAGGTAACTATTCAGCTTATCACAGCGGGGACTATTATGATATTTTAGCAACCCCTAAACTCGAGATAAACGATGGTGATTCATTGGTCTTTATGGCAAGAAACAGTACGTACGGGGGAAGTTTAAGCATTATGATCTCTTCTGATGGAGAAAACTGGAATCATCTGGAAGATATCTCTGTAACATCTACTGAGGATCAACATAAAGTATATTTTACTGCCTCTGAAGCAGGTCAGAAATATCTCGGATTTAAAGCTAATAAATACATTTATCTGGATGCTGTAATTGGTCCTGTGATGCTGGAAATAAGCCACGATGCTTCTTTAGCAGATATCATGATTGGCGGAGAATCTTTACCTGACTTTCATCCGGATACACTTTCTTATGAAGTAATGTTGTCGAGCAATGCAACAAGTGCACCAGAAGTTAGCGTCGTTACAACCGATGATGGAGCTGAGTCAACTGTGAATCAAGCCTCATCTTTGCCAGGGTTTGCTTTTATAAATGTTACTGCAGAAGACAACGTTACCGAACAAGATTATGAAATTTATTTCGACAAGGCAAATGCTTCTGATTCAACGCTTTCTGATCTAAAGGTGAATGGTGTAACAGTGGATGGGTTTAGGAAAGACTCCACCTATTATTCTGTTGAGTTGCCATATGGAACTTCTGAAGTGCCTATGGTGGAGGCAATGGCAACAGATACTGCTGCTCAGGTTACTTTTAACAATGCCGCTGGCATTCCTGGCATTACTACAGTAGAAGTTCTGTCTGCAGACGGAAATCATGATGAGGTATATACAATTGAATTCACTACAAAACCAGCTAAAACAATTGCATTCACTGTAGAAGATTCTGTTACCGGAAATCTCATTGAAGGGTCAACGATAACAATTGATGAATCAGCACAATTGATTACCAATGCAAGCGGTGAAGCCACAATTGATACTGCAAATGGTACTTACTATTTTGATGTAAATAAAACCGGATACAATTCATATGAAGATTCCGTTGTGATTGAAGGACAGGATGAAACTGTTCTGATAAAATTAGTTCCTGTCTATTACAATGTATCATTCAGTATTTCAGATTCTGAAGGGCCAATCGAAAATGCACAGATTTCTTTTGCTGATCTGAGTCTTATTACTAATGCCCAGGGACAAGCAACCATCGATACCATAGTGGGTGACTATGACTATCAGGTGGTAAAAAACGGTTATGTAACTGTTGATGGAACGATTACTGTTACCAATGAAGATATAACTGAAACTATATTGCTTGAGCGAAAGAAATATACTTTAAGTTTTAGTATTACTGATAATTCAGATGACTCACCTATTGAAGGCGCCCTGATAACTATAGCCGGAAGGACAGAATTACAGACAAATGACCAGGGAAAAGCTTCCTTAGACACTGTTAATGGTTCTTATGATTATACAGTTCAAAAAGAGGGTTTTGAGCAGGAAAATGGTACAGTTGTAGTAGATAATGGACCTGTAACTGAATCTGTTGCATTATCTGAAATAATATCTGCTATAGGTCAGTTGAACAAAGAAGATATTAGTATCTATCCAAATCCTTCTTCAGGAAACTTTAATATTGAACTGGTTCCACAGAATGCAAATTTTAATTCTGTTTCAATTTATACGTCAGAAGGAAGAATGGTAAAAACAAAAAATAAAATACAATCCCAGGTCATTCATTTTAATCTTTCAGATTTGAATAGTGGATTATATTTTGTTGTCTTACATACTGATAGTCAAAATATTTATAAGAAAATAGTTATTAAATAAGTAATAAATGTGGATTAGTTAATTTTTTAGGGTAAAATTAGGTTATCAGTTTTTGCTCGAAGTAAATACCCTGTTTTTTAGACTTTTTATTCTATTCATTAAGTTTTAAATGTAGCTCTCATTTAAAAAAAACAGGGTATTTTTTAATCTCCTTTCTAAAGGGGATTTTTCTATTTATTCCGTTTTTTGTATATTGTGAACTGCAAAGAATATTAAATCCTTCAAAGGATATTTAAAAAAATAATATGTTGCATAATAACGATTTTTCCAGATTGTTTTTTTCTTCTGATTCTGGGAACAAAATGCCTCCAAATTTAGATTCTCATAATATAAAATTTATTCGTCAAATAATATATGCTTTTTTTGAGCATGCAATGGAATATGTATGTATTTTAGATAAAGAGCTTAAAATCGTTGCATATAATCAAAGATTTAAAAAAAAGATATATAATAATACAAGAGCTGCAATTTCATTTGGTTCGAGCTTTTTAGATTTTATTCCTGATGATAGAAAAGAATTATGGAAGGATCAACTTTCTAAAGCTCAGAAGGGAAAAGAAGTAAATTTCGAAGAAGAGTTAGAAAATCAATCAAAAGAAATTTTTGTAACACGCTTTCGTTTGCATCCCCTTATTTCCGAGGAAAATGTAGAAGGGATTTTAATTTTTGCTGACGAGGTTACAGAAGAAGATAAATATTGTGAGATTCTGAAAGAAAAGGAAGAAACGTTTAAAGCTCTTACTGAAAATATTAAAAGTGCTGTTTTTACTTTTACAGATGATGGTTTCTTTATTTATGTAAATCCTGCTGCAGAAACTATTACTGGTTATTCATATGAGGAACTGCAAAAAATGCATTTCTATGATTTAATTCATCCGGATTACATGGAAATGACAAAAAAGAGGGGACTTGAAAGGTTAAAGGGCAAAGATGTAGAATCTTCTTATGAAATTAAGATTATTTCAAAAAATGGAGAGGAGAAATGGATAGAGATATCAAATTCAAAAATACTAGTCAAAAACAAAAATTTGGTATTAGGAACTGCCATTGATATAACTGAAAGGAAAAAAATAGAAAATGATTTAAAAATTGAAAGTGCTTATCTTGAGAATTTGTTTGAGAGCTCCCCTGAAGCTATCGTAGTTACTAATAATGAGGGGTATATTGAAAAAATAAATAAAGAATTTACGCGACTTTTTCAATACACTGAAGACGAGGCATTAGGTAAGCATGTGGATGATTTGTTGGCGCCTAAAGGATATTTTTCCGAAGCACAACACAAAACTAAAATTGTTGCTGATGGTAAAAGGGTCACTGCAGAAACAATGAGGGTCAGAAAGGATGGTACCCCCATCCAGGTATCCATTTTAGGGGCACCTGTTGAAATTGAAGGAAGGCAGCGGTCTGTATATGGCATTTACAGAGATATAACAGAACGGATTAAATCGGAGAAAGCACTGAAAGAATCAAAAACTCAGTTGCAGTATGTGTTGAATAACACGAATGATGTTATTTTTCAGATGGATATGCAGGGGGATTTCATATTCATAAATAAGGCAGCTGTTGAACTTACAGGATATTCTATGGATGAATTTCTCACAAAACATTATAGTGAAGTTGTTGATGAAGATTTTTATGAGATGATCCGGACCAGGCTGGAACAAAGAAAACAGAATGAAGATATTCCGGAGACATTTAAAGTTAAGATCATTAAGAAAAACGGCGAAAAATTCTGGGCGGAAATTAGTACGAAACCTATTTTTGTAGATGCGGAATTAACTGGAATCCAAGGTGTTGTTCGTGATATTTCAGAACAAATGAAATTTGAAAAACAATTGAAAGAGGCTAAGGAAAAAGCAGAGGAAGCCGATCATCTAAAAAGCTCTTTCCTGGCTAATATGTCGCATGAAATTAGGACACCCATGAACGCTATCCTGGGTTTTTCTCAACTGCTCAAGGATCCGGATCTTGAAGAAGAAGAAATCAGAGAATATGTAGATATTATTAATAGCCGGGGGAATCACTTATTACAGATAATCAATGACATTATCGACCTTTCTAAAATAGAAGCTAATCAACTCAAAATCGCGAACAAAGATGTGGACTTGAATAAATTAATGGATGAAATTTACCATATTTATGAACAGGAGCTTGAAAATGCAAACAAAGATGAAGTTGAACTTATTCTTAAAAAAGGATTAAATGAAGAAGAGGCCTTAATATTTTCAGATAAAATAAGGTTGCAGCAAATTATAATTAATATTCTGACAAATGCAATTAAATATACCGATAAAGGTTATATCGAATTCGGGTACTACCTGAAAGATATATCAGATAAAGATTATTTGAAATTTTACATTAAAGATACAGGAAAAGGCATACCTAAAGAAAAACACGATATCATTTTCGAAAGATTCAGACAATCAGATGAAACCAAAACACGTGAACATGGAGGTACCGGATTGGGTTTATCAATATCTGAAGGGTTGGTACAGTTATTGAATGGTGATATATGGTTTGAATCTGAAGAGGGTAAAGGAACAACTTTTTATTTTATCATTCCTTACCTCGCCAAAAACCCCAAAAGGAAGAAAAAAAATAACAAATTAGAAACTATGGAATATAAATGGGATAACAAAACCATCTTAATAGTTGAAGACGATCTGTTAAGTGCAAAATTTCTTGAAGCTCTAATTATTGATACGAATGCAAATGTCTTAATAGCTAAAAGTGGAAAGGAAGCTATTGAGATGATTAAAGAAAAAGAAGCTGTTGATCTGATCCTTATGGATATTCAACTGCCCGAAATTGATGGTCATGAAGCAACCAAACAAATAAAAGATATTTCTCCGAAAATCCCGGTAATCGTTCAAACAGCACATGCTATGGCTGAAGATCGCCGCAAAAGCCTGGAATCAGGATGTGATGACTATCTTACAAAACCTATTAATCAGGATCTTTTAATGGAAAAAATACAAGAGTTTATTGGCTGAGGAGATTCATACTATGAAAAAAAATTTCTGCATATTCTTTTTTTTGTCTTTAATTCTAATTTCGTGTGAAAAGGATGATGAGTCTGATATCGAAGTAGCCGAGGCTTTAGAGGGGGAGTGGTCTGTAGATGAAACAAGCCAATACTATAAAAATCAATCCAGTGTATACCAGGTGGAAATTACTCCGGTATCAGAGAATGATGATCAGGTTTTAATCTCAAATTTCTATCAGTTGGGCTATGAGAATAGTGTTATGGGTGAGATTGAAGGAAAAAAAATTAAACTTGTTCCAAACCAGGAAATTATAGTATCCGGAATATCATCTTATACAATATTAACCGGTACGGGAAATATTAGTGATGACTATCAGAATATTGACTGGAATTATGAAGTAGATGATGGGAGCGGACAAATTGATTATGTTGAAGCAATATATACGAAGATTTGAAGCCTACAACAATTCAACCCAATTCGTAAATTTTTTTAAATAGGAGTCAATTTGTGGTTTGGTTTTGAAAATTCCATATAACGATGAACCACTTCCTGATAATGAGGCATAAACAGCTCCTTTGTGATAAAGATAATCCTTAATTTCACCTATTAACGGGAATTCTTCAAAAACGGTATCTTCAAAATCATTAATTAATAATTCTTTCCATTCTTCTATTGGATACTTATGAATAATCTTATTTATAGGGATCTTGTTTTTTTTGATTTTTACGTTTTTATAGGCTTTTGCTGTACTTACAAAGATATTTGGCACGATTACCATTAAATAAAAGCCGGATAAATCAACAGAAATTTTTGTTAGTTGATCTCCTGTCCCATAAGCCAATTTGGGCGTATTGTGCATAAAAAAGGCACAATCGGCACCTAGCTGTTTCGCATAATTTGCAAGATCTTTTTTATTAAGTTGAAGATTAAATAATTGGTTTAGTACCAATAAGGTGTGAGAAGCATCTGATGAGCCTCCTCCCAGACCTGATCCCAAAGGTATTTTTTTATGAAGATGAATATTTACAGGTGGAAGGTTGTATTCTTTCTGAAGTATTTGATATGCTTTGTAGCAAAGGTTTTTTTGTAAATCGCCTTTTTCTATTATTATTTCCGTATTTTTATAGCAGGTTTCATGAGATTTATTTATTTCCAGAATATCAGTTATACCGATAGGATAGAAAACAGTTTCTATGTTGTGAAAGCCATCTTTTCTTTTTTCTGTAATGTTTAATCCGAGGTTTATCTTTGCGTTTGGAAATACAACCATAGAATTACTCTTTATATGATTCATAATTCCTCTTATTAAGAGCAGGTTTTAATTTTATCCTTTATATTCTTCGCTCTGAAGATTGGAATATGAAAAAAACATCCTTCAAATTTGTAAAAGTAGGAATAAAAGTAAAAATAATATATCATTAAAAATAATTGTCTCTTTAATAGACAAAAAAAGAAATTAACAATTGTTAATAACTATGGTTAAAAAAAGGAAGAAAAGAAAATTTTAATTCATATATATTTTGCTGATTGGTTTATTAACTTTGGTGTCCCAAATTTTTAAGCAATGGCAGAAAATAAAAAAGGCAAAACAAATCAGTCTCTTGTTGATCAGGCTCTTGATTATGGAAAAAAGCCCCCACAGGCTGTAGACCTTGAAGAAGCAGTTCTTGGAGCAATAATGCTCGAAAAAGATGCGATTATTTCTATTATGGATATTCTTTCTCCGGATAGTTTTTATAAAGAAGCCCACAAAAAAATTTTTAAGGCTATCCTTGATCTTTCACAGAATCTTCAGCCTATTGATATATTAACTGTTACAGAAGAGCTAAAAAAACGTAACGAGCTTGATGATGTTGGCGGACCTTATTATATCACACAACTAACCAGTAAAGTTGCCACTGCTGCACATATTGAATATCATGCACGGATTATTGCACAGAAATATATTCAGCGTGAGTTAATAAGGGTTGCAAGTGAAATACAAACAAAAGCATACGATGATTCTATTGATGTAAACGACCTCATTGATTTTTCTGAGGCGGAACTTTTCCAGGTAACAGAGACCAACATCAAAAAAGAAACTGCAAAAATAAATACGCTCATCCAGGATGCAATAGAACAAATAGAGGAGGCAGCCAAAAAAGAGGATGGTTTAAGTGGTGCTCCTTCAGGCTTCACTAAGTTAGACAGAGTTACCTCTGGATGGCAAAAATCGGATTTGGTTATTATTGCAGCCCGCCCATCAATGGGTAAAACAGCTTTTGTGCTGACTATGTCAAGAAATATGGCTGTTGAACACAATCGGCCTATTGGAATTTTTTCGCTTGAAATGAGTAGTATTCAGTTGGTTAACAGATTAATTGTTAGCGAAACGGAATTACCCTCAGAAAAAATAAGGAACGGAAACCTGGAACCCCATGAGTGGGAACAACTTGAATACAAGATCAAAAAACTGGTAGATGCTCCTATTTATATTGATGATACGCCTGCTATTACAGTATTTGAATTGCGCTCGAAGTGTCGTCGACTTAAAGACCAGTACAATGTAGAGGCTATTTTTGTTGATTATTTGCAGTTAATGTCCGGGCCTGGTGATAACAGAGGGAACAGGGAACAGGAAGTTAGTGTTATTTCGCGGTCGCTGAAAGGAATTGCAAAAGAATTGGATATACCTATTATTGCGTTATCTCAGTTAAACCGTTCGGTTGAATTAAGATCAGGCGATAAAAGACCTCAATTGAGTGACTTAAGGGAATCAGGAGCAATTGAACAGGATGCAGATATGGTACTCTTTATCCACCGTCCTGAGAAATACGGAATAACTGAAAATGAGTATGGCTCACTGGTAGGTATTGCCGAGATTATCCTGGCTAAACACAGAAATGGTGCATTGGCTGATATTCAGCTTAGATTCAGAGATGAACTGGCTAAATTTGTTGAACTTGATGAGGATGAGCCCGAATCATTAGCTGGTGATGAGGATGAAAACGGACCTATGATTCTTGGATCAAAGATGAATGAAGATGGTGGAAAAAACAACGGTGAAGATATTTCCGGTTTTGGAATTGACAGCAATAGTGATTTTGATAATGAACCGCCTTTTTAGTAATTCATTAAAAGGAGAGAGTTGTGTTTTAAAGTATTTCCATTAATTCTTTTAATGAGTTTATTTCATAGGTAGGGGTGACATTTTCAAACTCTTTTTTATCAGGATTAAAAAGGATTTGATCCATACCTGCTGATTTTGCCCCTTTAATATCTCCTTCAATATCATCTCCAAGCATGATGCTTTCTTCTTTTTCTGCCCCCGCATTTCGAAGTGCGTAATTAAATATTTTTTCATTTGGCTTTTGAACACCTGCCTTTTCTGAAGTAATAATATTTGTAAAATACTTCTCTAAATCACAGTTTTTGATTTTTTTATATTGTACTTCCTCAAAACCATTCGTAATCAAATGTAAAGAATATTTTTCTTTCAGGTACTTAAGCGCCTCGTGGGTATATGGGAATATTTGGGTTTTAGTGGCACTTATCCTGACATAATCTTCTCCTAGTTTTTTAGCAAGTTCTTCGTCTTTATAATTATAAGCTGCTAATGTCAGGTAAAACCTTCTGTGTTTCAGGATACCTTTTGTAATTTTTCCCTCCCGGTAATCTTCCCATAATTGGTGATTATATTTTCTATAGGTTTTATGGAATTGCTCAAAATTGATAAATATTTTTGCCAGGTCTCTCTTTTTATAAATCTCCTTGAAAGTTTCCAGTGAATTTGCTTCAAAATCCCAGAGCGTTCTGTCCAGATCAATAAATATGTGTTTGTATTGTTTCATTTAAAAATGCTTAAAACAGGCATGCTGACAACACATGTCTGGCGGTTTTATTATTAATTCAGGGCGGCAAATTTAAAATTATTTTTTAGAAAGCTAAAGAAAAGCCCATTTTCATTTCTTATAAATTGGGGATATTTTTTACAGAAATTCAGTAACTTGTTCCAATTCCATTCCTCTTGAACCTTTAATAAGGATACTCTTTTGTTTTATAGGGTTTTCTTTTAGCCATTCAATGAAGTCTTCCGTACTTTTAAAACTTTTGTATTGCGTATTGTAAATGTTTGAAAAATGAGTTCCAATAAGGTATACATTGGTGAAGTGATTCTCTGCTGCGAAGTCAAGAATGTTTTGATGTTCCTCTTTGGCATATTTTCCCAGCTCAAACATATCTCCTAAAATTAAAACCTTGTCATCGCCATCCTGTAAACTGAAATTCTCAATTGCCATTTTCATACTTGTGGGGTTAGCATTGTATGCATCAAGAATTATATAATTAGATTTTGTTTTAACTATTTGCGATCTGTTTTGATTGGGAACATATCTTTCTATAGCATTTCTTATGGCTTCGAAAGGAATGTTAAAATGAGCTCCTACAGCCATAGCTGCCATAATATTTTCAAGGTTATAAAGGCCAATTAATTTTGATTGAATGTTGTTATCTTTATTATCTTGAGATTCTAAATTTAAATTAACAAAAGGATTGGTTTGGTAAGAAGATATTTTGAGATCACAGTTATCAGTGGTCCCGTATGAGTAAGTATTACAATTTAAATTCATTATGGCTTCGAAAAGGAGCGAATTATCTTTATTATAGAAAATGGTACCTTTCATTTTTTCAAGGTATCTGTACAATTCTGTTTTTGTTTGATAAACCCCCTCGAATGAACCAAAACCCTCCAGGTGTGCTTTCCCGATATTAGTAATCATTCCGTGTGTAGGCTGAGCAATTTTGCATAACAAATCAATTTCTCCCTGGTGATTAGCACCCATCTCAATTACTGCAATATCATGCTCTGATTTTAATTCAAGAAGGGTCAGAGGAACACCAATATGATTGTTTAAATTTTTTTTCGGTGAAAGGACATTAAATTTTTCTTTCAGAACAGCAGTTGTCAAATTTTTAGTTGTAGTTTTACCATTTGTTCCCGTAATAGCTATCACGGGAATTTGATGATTGGCTCTGTGTATAACTGCAATTTCCTGTAATGTTTTTAGTACATCCTTAACAAGAATATATTGCCTATCATTCTTTATGACATCTGAATTATCCACTACAGCATAAGCTGCTCCTTTATCTAGAGCATCTTCTGCGTATTGGTTTCCGTCGAAGTTATCGCCTTTCAGAGCAAAAAAAATAGAATTTTTTTTGATCTTGCGACTGTCTGTCGAAATACCTGGATACTCTTTAAAATATTGATAAACTTGTTCAGGTAACATAAAATTTTTTAACTAGGGTTTAATTAAAAATATTAGTAAAAAACCTTGCATTTTGCAAATAATAGGTATATGTATAGTACTATAATATTGTTTATTTTGGGTTTTTCAGCAAACCCTAACTAAAAAAGGGGCCCTTTAGCCCCTTTTATGTTTATATATTTTTCTAAATTTTATTCCATTCCTTTCGGACTACCTACGAATGTCATTGCACAACGGAAACCTACATCATTAGCAGCCCTGTCTTGTTCCATGAATCTCCTTGTTGCAGGATTCAACCAGTAAGCTCTGTCTTTCCAGGAGCCTCCTTTGTATACCCTTGCTTTATCCGAAATCAGTGAAGATTCGTCTGTGTACATTTTTTGTGTACTTTCAGTACCTCTTCCTTCCTGACTCAGGTAATCTATTCTGGTTTGCAGGTCACCATCTAAATAGTTACGATAGTCTGCTTTTTGGTAATTGGTTCTTCCTGCGGCATCTTCTTCGGTAATAGGAACTTTTCTTAATCTTCCAAGACTGTCACGTGAAGCCAGGGAGCCATCTTCATTTCTTACATATTTTTTGAAAACGTTACCTCTGAATGGATTGAATTCATTCACATCTTCATGAGACATTGTTCTGTAAACATCTCTAACCCATTCATTTACGTTTCCTGCCATACAGTATAAATTGTAATCATTTGGCCAGAAGGAGTTAACAGGCGCAGTAATACTTGCATTGTCGTTAAGATCACCTGCAACACCCATCATGTCACCTTTTCCTCTTCGGAAGTTGGCCATCATTTTGCCACGGTTCTGCTTGTTGGAGTTTCTCACATTGTGTCCGTCCCACGGATAAATTCTTCTTTCATATAATCTTTCTTCGTAGGTATTTCCAATGTACCCTAATGCTGCGAATTCCCATTCTGCCTCACTTGGGAGTCTGTATCTTGGCAATATAATTCCATCTGACATATTCACACGTCGGGTTTGGTTTTCCGAGTTGGGACTCAATGAAGGGATGTTTTCTTTAACAACTCCTTCATATTTTCCTGCCAGGTATGCTTCGGTATTGAAATTCTCCCTTCCTGTTTGTTGTGGGTCCATCTCCAGAATTCCTTCTTCAATTAAACGCATTTCATTCACCCTGTCTGTTCTCCATACACAGTAATCCTTAGCCTGCAGCCAGTTTACTCCAACTACCGGATAATTATTATATGCCGGGTGACGGAAATAATATTTTACGTATGGTTCGTTATAGGCTAATTTGCTTCTCCAGACCAGTGTGTCGGGCAAGGCATTTTTGTAGACATCATCATTATCAATAAAGATGCGTTTTAACCAATGTAAATATTCACGGTAATCAACGTTGCGAACCTCAGTCTGGTCCATGTAAAATGAAGAAACAGTCACTCTTCTGGGCTCTTTGTTCCATTTAAAAAACATGTTGTCCTGGGTTCTTCCCATAACAAAGGTACCACCTTCAACATAAGCTAATCCAGGTCCTAATTCTGGTTCATAGTCTGTATTTACTTCAAAACCACCATTTTCAGGGTTGTTGTATGACCATCCGGTCGTTTGGGAGGTACTTCCTAATTCGCTTGTTCCTCCACCTCCTTGAGATCCACAACCTGAGATAATAAATATTCCAATGATGATGATTGAGTAGATTTTAAGGGTGAATTTCATAATTAATTGGTTTTAATTTTAAGTATTTCAAATATAATAAATTTTTGTTTTAGGCTACAAATCTGTTCAACAAAAATAACTAAAAAAATGATTATTTATTGCTTATTCAGTTTATTTTTTCCCTTATACTGAAAATCGATGGTTAAAGTTACTTCATGAGCCCCTGAAATGAAATTTTTTTCCATTTTATTTCCCAAAGGCAGATCATAACTATAATTCAGACCAAAAGAAGAGAAGTTAAAACCTGCATAAATTATAGGATCTATATAATGGTACATTAAATTATTTCTTAGGAGAAATCCTGCATTCATATCTAAATATTTTATAAAGAAACCGTATAGAAGCATCTGGTAGTCTTCTCCAGACTGGAATAAAAAAACAGGTTTCAGCAGAGGAATGTCCTTAACGGTCTTTTTTTTCATTAGACCAATGGTCATGTCGAAATAAAAAGAATATTGCCTGTTAATTTTTGCTTCCGGATAATTTAACTGATATCTTGGTTGATTAATATGTTTTACTGAAAATCCTGCATTTATTTCTCTGTATGTTCTTATATAATAGTTTTTGTATGTAAGTAAAAACCCTGCATTGAAATCAATATAGTGATGATTCAGTTTGCTCAAATTTTCAGCGGTGTATTCTGTTTTATCCAGCATTTCCCAGTTATATGGGTCAAACATATTTGGAAAAGTAAGTTTGTCTTTATTTACAGATATTTGTGTAAAAGAAGGTTCAATTGCTGCTTTTGCAAAAAGGTCATTCCTTATTTGGAAATGATAAGCATATATTCCTCCTGCTGTAATTTTGCTTATGGCTTTCTGGGCTTGTAGATCATTAATTATTTGAAATCCAAACCCACCATGAAGGAATTTACTTGTTTGATTATAAGCAAGATAATAGTTGGAGAAATCTCCAAATGAAGTTACTGGATGATTACGATGTCCAATAATTAGATTATTTAAAGATTCGGTTCCTGCAAAAGCCGGATTAAAAAAAAGTTTTTTTTGATTTATATGCGAAAACGCAGGATTTTGCTGTCCAAAATTAAACAAGGGAAATAAACAAAAAGTTAATATGTATAATATCGTTTTCTTCATGAATTCGAGGGAAAAACAGAATAAATTTGCCAAATTATTAAAATATATTCAAATTTAAAGCGTTTAAATTATTTTTAACGCTTAATAAAACAGGATATTTTAAAATGAATTTTAATCGGCTGCTTTTCCTCTCATTTTTTCTTCTTCTGCCTTTTCTTACTTTTTCTCAGAGTAAAACTTTTAGTGACAAAATAAAATGGTCTGATGAGGTTAAAATGGCTTATGAGTATATTGAAAATAAGAAAGTTGGGTCAGAAAAGTATTTGCATTTCGAGGGAGCTAAGTATTATGGTTCAAATTTAATTCCATATTATTATAAGATAATTCCGGTAAAATTCAATAATTTAAAAAATGTGAAGTTCCGGAATAAGATTTTTTCTCCTGTTAAACATGATCATTTTGCCGGGAAAACTGAAATCAAAAATGAAATTGAACTGTCAGGAACTATTCAGAAATCAAAAGGACAAAATTACCTTGTATTACGGTTTATACCACTGATAATTAATAATCAAACCGGTGCGGTTAAGAAATTATCAGATTTTACTGTTTCTTATGAATATGACTATTCCGAAAAAACAGAAACCAAAACATATTCTGTCTCAAGATCAAATTCAGTTTTTTCTTCAGGAGACTGGGTTAAATTGAGAATATCCAAAGCTGGTATCTATAAACTTAATTATGACGACCTTAAATACCTTGGAATTAATGACTTTAACCGGATTTCGGTTTTTGGAAACTCAAAAGGGCTTTTACCGGTTGATAACTCAGATGAGGTTGACGGATCTCTAAAGCAGATTCCAATTGAGGTTTTTAAAGGTGAAGATGGAATATTTAATGAAGGGGATTATATTCTTTTTTATGCTTTTGGTCCTCATAGGTGGGATTACAATAATAACATCGATTTTTATGAAAAAGTAAAACATATTTATACGGATTGTAATTACTATTTTATAACTGATGATTACACATCTTCTAAGCAAATTGGAAGTCTGGGTGTCTCAACAGGCCCTTATGATACTTTAGTAACTGTCTTTCCTGACTATGCTCACCATGAATTAAATAAACAAAACCTGATAAAATCGGGCCAGAGGTGGTATGGTGAATATTTTGATATAACCAACGAACAAACTTTTTCTTTTAATTTTCCTGAAATATATACTCAAATCCCGGGAAAAGTAAAAGCAAGAGTTGCCGGACGTTCTCCTGTTTCTTCAATCTTTAACCTGGAATATAATAACCAGGTAATAAAACAATTACCTGTAGGATCAGTAAATTATTCTCATACCGGGTATTTTGCAAAAGTTAATTCAGGGACAACTAGCTTTTTCCCAGTCGAAAGTCCTGTTGAAATAACAGTAGATTATAATAAACCTACGGCTTCTGCTGTGGGATGGCTGGACTATCTTACTGTGAATTGCTACAGAAAACTGAAGATGACTGGCAATTCACTTCGTTTTCGTTATAGGTCAGCTTCAACAGGAGAACGGGTACGCTTTTCAATAAGTAATGTTGTTGAAGATATAGAAATATGGGACATTTCGGATCCGGAAAATGTAAAAAGAATTGAAAATTACCAGTTAAACAATCAGAAAGCTACTTTTAACATTTTAATGGATTCAGTAAAACGAAGGGAATTTTTAGCTTTTTACCCGGGGAACTATCAAACCCCGCAGGTAGTAGAAAGGGTAAAAAACCAGAACCTTAGAGGAGAGGGTACACATGATATGATAATTGTTACTAAACCTCGTTTTAAGAGTCAGGCTTCATCAATAGCCCAAATACATAGAAACCATAATGATCTGAAAGTAAAAGTAGTGACTGATAAACAAATTTATAATGAGTTTTCTTCAGGGAAGACTGATCCCTCAGCAATAAGGAATTATCTGAAGCTGGTTTATCATACTCCTGCTCCAGAGAATCTTTTAAAATATTTACTTCTATTTGGAGATGGTTCTTATAAAAATTTCAGATGTGGATATAAAGATGAATTGGTTACTTACCAGTCATACAATTCAATAGATTATACAGGATCCTTTGTCTCTGATGACTTTTTTGGATTGCTTGATTCCTCAGAAAATATTGAGGGATTTCCCTCCGGCCTGCTTGATATTGGGATTGGCCGTTTACCTGTACAAGATGCGTCTGAAGCCAATGCCGCAGTGGATAAAATAAGGTACTATATTAAGTATATGGAAAGAGAGTCGTGGCTGAATCGTGTCTGTTTTGTTGCTGATGATGAAGATGGGAACAAACACATGAAAGATGCCGATAATCTGGCCGAGATTGTTAAGAATAACAACCCTGAATTTTATATTGATAAACTGTATGCAGATGCCTATAAACAAGTAAATATTGCTACGGGTGAAAGATACCCGGATATGAATGAGGATATTAATGAAAGAGTAAATAATGGTGTTTTAATTTTTAATTATTCCGGGCACGGAGGAGATGATCACCTGGGGCATGAATGGTTACTTACCCAGGATGATATAGCTTCCTGGTCGAATTTTGATAAATATCCTTTGTTTGTAACTGCTACTTGTGAATTTACCAGGTTTGATGATCCGGATAACCGCTCGGCAGGAGAAAAAGTAATTGTAAAATCAGAAGGAGGCTCAATAGCCCTGTTTTCTACAACCCGGCTTGTATATTCTAATCTTAATTATGATCTGAACAGTGCTTTTTATGATTATGTTTTTACGAGAGATTCAGAGAATGAACCTTTGAGGTTAGGGGATATTGTTCGTTTGACCAAAATAAATACAGGAGCCAATAACAACAAAAGAAATTTTACTCTGTTTGGTGATCCTGCAATACAGCTGCCTTTAGGGAAGTATTCTATTGAATTAGATTCAGTTATAAATAATAGTGGAAGTATTATTGATACTTTAAAATCTCTGGCAAAGATAACCATTAAAGGGCATGTTGAAGATGAATCATCCAATTTATTATCAGGTTATAATGGAAATTTATATGTAAGTGTTCTCGACAAGGAGGTAAACAAACAGACCCTGGCAAATGATGGAGGTTCTCCTTTTTCATATAATGAACAAAATAATTTGCTATTTAAGGGAGAGACACAAGTTGAAGATGGAAAATTTGAATTCCAGTGGATTGTACCCAGGGATATTCTGCCGGGGTATGATAATGGAAAAATTTTGTTCCTGGGATATAATAATGAATATTCGGCACAGGCTGGTAATACAAACTTAATTGTCGGTGGTTATTCAGATAACCAGGTAGATGACGATGACGGACCTGAGATGGAGGCATATATGAATGACGAGGATTTTGTTTCAGGAGGTATAACCGATGAACATCCTACACTGGTAGTAAATTTAACAGACAGCAGTGGGATCAATATTTCATCTGGTGGCATTGGTCATAACCTTGAGGCAATTTTAGACAATAAACTGTCTGAGAAAATCAGTCTCAATAATTATTACCAGGCTTCAACAGATAATTACAGGAAGGGGAAAATAAATTATAAATTTTCAGAAATTGAAAAAGGTGAACATCAGCTAAAGATTAAGGCCTGGGATGTAAACAACAATTCATCGGTTACTTCTTTGGATTTTATTGTAGAGGAATCTGAGGAATTCACTTTGGAGCATGTGCTCAATTATCCCAACCCTTTTACTGAGAACACAGCATTTTATTTTGAACACAACCGCCCAAACCAATCTCTGAAAATTTTGTTACAGGTATTTACTGTTTCCGGAAAGTTAGTAAAAACCATAAGAAGACAAATTTATACCGACGGGTTCAGAGTGGGGCCATTACCCTGGAATGGTCTGGATGATTTTGGTGACAAAATTGGAAAAGGAGTTTATATTTACAAATTAAAAGTTGAATCTGAGAATGGTGAAACTGCCGAAGAAATAGAAAAATTGGTGATCCTGAAATAATAAAAAGGATCCCTTTTAGTTATTTACAATAATATCAATATATTTGTGACCCTGAAAATTTAAATTTTATGAGAAGAGTAACAATTGTATTTATTGCCTTATTATTTTTTAATAACATTGCTTTTGGACAGGATAATGATATTACAACAAGTGGAGCTGAATTAACTGAGAATACTCTTAATTATTCTGTTCCTTTTCTTACTATAGCACCAGATTCAAGGGCAGGTGCCATGGGTGATGCCGGAGTTGCTACCCCGGCTGATATTAATTCCATTCACTGGAACCCGGCTAAATATAGTTTTATGGATAAAGATTTTGGATTGGCTGTATCATATACTCCATGGTTAAGAAATTTGGTTAATGATATTTATCTGGCTCATTTGGCCGGATACTACAGGCTGGATAAAGAGCAGGTGATTAGTGGGTCACTTTTGTATTTTTCTTTGGGTGAAATTATGTTCAAGGATGAACAGGGATATGACTATGGACAACATATACCTAATGAGTTTGCAATTGATGCAGCTTATTCAAGAAAATTTGGGGATAAATTTTCTGGTGGTGTTGCCTTTCGGTACATTCGGTCTGATTTAACAGGAGGTGCATTTGTTAGCGGAACAGAATCAAAGGCTGGGAATGCCGTTGCTGCAGATGTTTCAATGTATTATAAGAATCCTTACTTCGATATTGGTGATGATAAAGAGATGAACTATGCATTTGGAATAAATATTCGGAATGTTGGTTCTAAAATTTCTTATTCGGATAAGGAGAATTTTATTCCTACTAAGCTAAAGCTTGGAGGTGCTGCTACAATTAAAATGGATGAATATAATTCCATCATGTTTACAACAGAGCTTGGGAAATTACTGGTTCCAACCCCACCGGTTTATGCCCAGGATGTTGATGGGAATGTGTTAACAGATGATAATGGCGAACCAATTATAGCTGCAGGAATGGATCCTGATGTATCAGTTACACAAGGTATATTTCAGTCTTTTTATGATG